>JALSLQ010000028.1 GCA_026988235.1 Sulfurimonas sp. | reverse complement strand
CTGAGTTTTGCAAGACGCTCTTGCAGTTTTTCTTTGTCATATTCGCTTGTTGTTGCCTCAATTTGTGTTTTGATTTCAGCTATACGAGCTTTTACGGTATCTTCACTTCCTGCCCCGTCAACGATGACAGTGTTGTCTTTGTCTATGACAACACGCGCTGCTTGACCAAGCATAGATATTTCTGCACCTTCTAGTGTGTAGCCTGTCTCTTCTGAAATAAGCGTACCACTTGTAAGTGTTGCTATATCTTGTAACATAGCTTTTCTTCTGTCTCCAAAACCTGGTGCTTTTACCGCAGAAATATTGAGTACACCACGAAGTTTATTTACCACTAAAGTTGAGAGTGCTTCACCCTCTACATCTTCAGCGATGATAAGTAAAGGACGGTTTGTTTTTTGTACTTGCTCTAGCACAGGAAGTAAATCTTTTAATGAAGAGATTTTGCTATCAACAAGTAAAATCCATGGATTTTCAATCTCAGCAGTCATTTTTTCAGTATTTGTAATAAAATACGGGCTCAAATATCCACGGTCAAACTGCATTCCTTCAACCACATCAAGTTCATCAACTATACCTTTGGCCTCTTCAACAGTAATAACACCGTCTTGACCGACTTTTTCCATAGCTTCTGCTATCATATCTCCGATTTTTGCATCAGAGTTTGCAGAAATAGTTGCTACCTGTGCAATTTCGCTTTTGTTTTTAATGGATTTTGAAGCCGCTTTTAAATGTTCTAAAATTGAATCGCAAGCTTTGTCCATTCCTCGTTTTACTTCAACAGGATTTGCACCTGCTGTAATGTTTCTCAAACCTTCGCTAAATATAGCATTTGCAAGAACTGTTGCAGTAGTAGTGCCGTCACCCGCTTCATCAGCAGTGTTTGATGCTACTTCTTTTACAAGTTGTGCTCCCATATCTTCGAGTTTGTCTTGTAACTCAACTTCACGAGCGACTGAAACACCATCTTTAGTAATGATAGGTGCACCATAACTTTTTTGTATTAAAACATTACGACCACGAGGTCCCATTGTCACTTTTACTGCATCTGTAAGTTTTTCAACTCCACGAGCTAGCGCATTACGAGCGTTATCTGAAAATATTATTTCTTTTGCCATTGTTTAAACTCCTTATAACTTTTAATTTTTTTATTTAAGCAATGATTCCAAAAACATCATCAACATCTAATACTATATATACCTTACCATCAAGCGAAACTTCATTTCCAGAATACTTTCCGAAAACGACTTCATTCCCACTCTTAAGTTCATTCACTTCTGAACCAACGGCAACAACTTCTCCACGAGAAGGTTTTTCTTTTGCATTATCAGGGATAATAATACCTGAACTAGTAGTATTGGTCTCCTCAACACGCTTAACCAATACTCTTTTTCCTAAAGGTGTAAAATTCATTATATCTCCTTACAAATATTATTAATTTATGAGAAGAATATTACATAAAAAAAGTAAAAATGTCAATACCTTTAGTCATATTGACTAAACTTATCTTATCTTTACATGTAAACTTATTTGATATATTCTTATTTGAGTTTAAATTACTAAAAAAATTTCTATTTTATTAAAGTTAAAGTTTAATGTCTGTATAATTCCACCCTCTTAAAAGATGTCAGGGTAGCTCAGCTGGTTAGAGCACTGGTCTCATAAGCCGGGGGTCGGGGGTTCGAGTCCCCCCTCTGACACCATTTTTTAAGATTCCGGATTAGCTCAGCGGTAGAGTAGGTGACTGTTAATCACTTGGTCACTGGTTCGAATCCAGTATCCGGAGCCATACTTCACAAACTCAATATCTTGTAAAAACTAAAAATTAATATAAAAAATTATAATTATTTAACTTTTTGAATCTTTCTTAATTTTTTCTTTCCGTACTCCGCACTATTCCATACTTGTGGCATAAGAACTTATAAAATTTTCAAGAAATAAGAGAAGTAAACAAAGTTGCCCCGATATGTGCCGTAAATGCAACAAGAATGGTGCGTTTTTCTTGGAGCCTAGGTTTTAACCTAGACCTTAGTCTTTAAAGACACAAAGCCCGCACTAAAGTACGGGTTCCAAAAAAGATGCTTAACTTAATGGCATTGATGGGAAGCATAGTTATAAGAGCGACATCAATAGTTGTAATTGATTAAGACAAATAAAACCTTACAATACTTGATTGACATGCACTCAACAAATATGATATAATTCCACTAACAAAAATCTATTATAATTAAATAAGTTAGAAGGAATGCAATATGAGCAAATCATTATACGATACACTTGAAGTGTCCCCAACTGCAAATGAATCAGAAATTAAAAAAGCATACAGAAAATTAGCACGCAAATATCATCCAGATGTAAATAAAGACCCGAGTGCAGAAGAAAAATTTAAAGAAATTAATGCTGCGTATGAAGTGCTGAGTGATAAAGAGAAAAAAGTACAGTATGATCAATATGGTGATAGTATGTTTGGTGGTCAAAATTTTCATGATTTTTCACAAAGTCAAGGCGGAAATGTAGATTTAGATGAAATATTACGCCAAATGTTCTCCGGAGGAGGTGGCTTTGGCGGAGCAGGTACATCTGGTTTTAGCAGTTCGAGTTTCGGAGGAGGGCAACGCTATCAAGAACCAAATCTCGATATAGAAGCAAATGTTACCATTCCTTTTTCCGTGGCTATTTTGGGTGGCTCACACTCTGTTTCAGTAAATGGTGAGCGTTTTGATATTAAAATTCCAGCCGGTGTAAAAGATGGAGAAAGAATGCGTGTCAAAGGTAAAGGTCATGCTCAAAATGGCAGAGTAGGTGACCTATTTTTGCGAATACATGTAGCACCGAGTCCAGAGTATGAACGAGAAGGCGATGATTTAGTAAAAACTTTTGATGTTCCTTTGTACGCAGCGCTATTTGGCGATAAAATAGCTGTACAGACTTTAGAAAAAGAGATTAAACTAAAAATACCGCAAAACACAAAAAATGGACAAAGATTTCGTGTGAAAGAAATGGGAGCTATGAATCGTAAAACAAAACAAAGAGGTGCTTTGTATCTTAAGGCAAATATTGTTCTGCCAAAAGTTGAAGATTTGGACTCTGAATTAGTTGAAATTATGAAAGAAAAATTACCTAAAACAGTATAAAGGAGGGTAATAGTATGCATCATTATGACGAACCGGTCTATTTAATAAGTATCGTTGCCAAAATTTTAGAGATTCACCCTCAAACTTTGCGTCAGTATGAGAGGGAAAATTTGATTAATCCATCTCGTTCGGATGGACGCATAAGACTTTATTCTCAAAGAGATATAGATCAAATTAAATTGATTTTGAGATTAACTCGTGAACTTGGTGTAAACCTAGCAGGTGTAGATATTATTTTAAATTTAAAAGTGACGATAGATTCAATGGAAAAAGAGATTGCAGATCTTCGGCATGAAGTGCAAGTGGCAAAAAATGCACATTCTGTTGCTCCAGAAAAGTCACTTGTAACGAAAAAAAGTTTGTATGAAATTATAGTTTTTAAAGAGTAATGTATTTTACTCTTTTAGTCTTTGAATGTTGGCTCCAACATCTTGTAATTTTTTCTCAAGTGAGTCATAGCCTCTGTCTAAATGATAAATACGGTGTACATTAGTTTCTCCTGTTGCAACAAGCGCAGCAAGAACAAGAGCACTTGATGCTCGTAAATCTGTTGCCATAACATCTGTTCCGCATAAATCCATTTTTCCATTGACAGTTGCCGTATGACCGTTGAGTGTAATATCTGCACCCATGCGTTGCAACTCACTCACATGCATAAATCTATTTTCAAAAAGCCGCTCTTCTATAATCGAAACACCATCCGCTTGTGTTGCAAGTGCTAGAAATTGTGCTTGCATATCTGTTGGAAATGCAGGATATTCCTGTGTTACAATTTTTACAGGTTTGATTTTTATAGAAGGATGAATAGTAATAGTATTTTTTGTAATAGTAAAAGTGCTTCCCATCTCTTCAAGCTTAGAGATTACAGCGCCTAAGTGTTTTGGTTCTACATTTGTAAGTGTGAGTTCTGATTTTGTAATAGCTCCAGCACAAAGGTATGTTCCTGCCTCAATTCTATCAGGTATAACAGAAAATTCTTCTATGTCAAGAAGTTTTCCATCTGTTCCATGAATTTCCAATATTGCAGTGCCAATGCCTGTTATTTTTACACCACTTGCATGAAGAACCTCACACAGTTGTACTACTTCAGGCTCTCTGGCTGCGTTTGTGATGCTTGTTACACCTTTTGCAAGTGCCGCAGCCATAACAATGTTAGCCGTACCCGTAACAGTTACTTTGTCAAAAATAATTTCACACCCTTTCAAACCATTTGGTGTTCTTGCCTCAATGTATCCGGCTTTAATATTTATCTTCGCACCCATCTGTTCCAAGGCTTTGAGATGTAAGTCAATAGGACGCTGTCCAATAGCACAACCTCCCGGCAAAGATACCTCACAGTGTCCAAACCGAGCTAAAATAGGGCCGAGTACCAAGATAGAAGCACGCATGGTTTTAACTATGTCATAGGTGGCTTTTGTCTCATGCAAACTTGTAGTATTGACTATAACTCTATCATCTAAAAAGTTACATGTAGCTCCAAGATTTGACAATAATTTTAAAAGAGTTTTTATATCTACCACCTGCGGTAAATTTTTAATATGTACACTGTTTTTGGCAAGTATGCTCATTGCGATAAGAGGTAAAGATGCATTTTTCGCACCTGAGATATTTATAGTACCTTCGAGTGAAGCTACATTGTGTATTTTTAAATAGTCCATAGGTCTCTTTGTGTTAATTAATTAATAATCGACATTATAGCTAATATTTATGATTATAGATTAAACAGTTTATTTTTGCTATACTTAATTTTTAAAGGAAATGATGATGAGTTCAGCTTTAGACAGATTGAAAAATTTAACAAATAAAATTTCGAGTTATGAAACTGCAAGAAAAGAAAATCTAAAAATATTAAAAGATGTCTTTAAAGAATTAGAGATAAATAAAAAAGTTGAAAATTTTGAAAATTTATTTGATTTTAAAGCTGTAAATCTCTCAGGGGTTTCACTACATGACAAAAATCTTGGTGAAATCAAAAAAGGTAGATATTTGCAAATTTTGGCAATCAGTTATGATAAAAATGCCACACAAAAAAGTAAAAATATTTCTTTGGCTTATTTTGGCAGAGTTGAAAATGTAGAGCATGAATTAAAAAATAGAGTTGTTGAATTTGTTATTCGTTATAGATTTGAAAAAAGTTTTATGACATTGGAACATTATCATGGAATGCTAAACAGCTTTGGAGAAAAGAGTGAATAGATTTTATTTTTTTGTATGGTTTCAATGGGCTATAAAACTTACAGTTTATACATGCATACTGGCTTTTTTTATAGCAGGTACCATCACTATAGGTCTATATATAAATCAAGGGATGAAACCTTTCAGCAGTGAATTGAATCTTGCACTTTTAACGATATTTAAATTTTGGTTTGTTTTAGCATGGAACTTTGCCCTTTTAATTATTTTGTTTAGAAGTTTAAAGTATATTTTCAACAAATGTATAGGAGGGTATAAATTTCAGCTTTTAACCTGTCCCAATGAGGAGAACAAAAATGCAACAAGAGAAGTTATATCCAATATTGGCTACGGTGATTTAATAAAAGTCTGGCGAAAGTGGTTCATGCTCATTATTTGGATAGTCGCAGTCGAGATGATTTTGTCGGTGGTCGTTATGAAAGTGCTAAGCTCTTATGAGAGTATTTTTGACTGGTTTAGTATCTATGTTTTATATATATTTATTTTAACAGCAGGATATTTTTCTTTTATTATACTTAGTACAAGATGTAAAAAGGTTCGAATAATACGATGTTAATATTTATAAATGTACAAACAACAGGTCTTGAAACAAATGATGTACTTTGTTCTGTTGCATTACTTGATGAAGATAAAGCCATATATGAGCTGCTGAATGAAGGAAAAAAGATACCGCCATTGGCCTCGGTAATTCATCACATAACGAATGAGATGATTTTGGATAAAAAACCTTTTATAAAGAGTGCAGTATATGATTTATTGGAACAATATAATAAACCGGAAAATACTCTTATAGCTCATAATATAAAGTTTGATTTACAAAGATTAACGGCTGCGGGCTTTTGTTGGCAGGGAGATGTGATTGATACTCTTAAGGTTACAAAACATCTTGTAAAGGAGTGCGAACTGTTTTCTTTAGGATTTTTACGATATGAATTAAAACTTTATAGACAAGAAGAAACTATTCAAAAGCAGTATGGAATTAAAGATGCTTTGTGTGCAAATAAAGCATTAAGTGATGTTTTGATAACGAAACTGTTATTTGAATATTTGTTGGACTATGCGATAGTGGATGAGATGAAAGTATTGAGTTTTCAAAATGTACTTTTAGAAAAGTTTCCATTTGGGAAATACATGGGAAAATATATTGAAGAGATAGTTTTAAATGACAATGCTTATGTAGCTTGGATGTTACACCTAGAAGAGTTAGATGAAGATTTAAAATACTCACTTGAGTATTATTTGAGAGGATAGTTTTATGAAAGTAGCCGTTGAATGTCAATCACCGCTTTTACAAAAATCATTAGAGCTTTTTTTGATGAAGTATTTAAGCTCATCAAAAAAGAGCGATATAATTATTCGAGACGAAGCATGTTTGAATGATAGCAGATGTTTTTATATTTCTAGTGATGAAGAAGCAGATTTAGTGAAACCCTTTTCTAAATCACAGCTTGTTTTAGCATTAGAAAAAAAATATAATGATTTATATTCTAAAAGTTCCAATGTTGTCGTTAAAGATGAGAATATTGAGGAAGGCATGAATTTTGAAATTTTAGAAAAAAGAATTGAATTGTTAACACAAGAATATCAAGAAAATATATTAAGAGCAGTGAAAGCATTTTATGAAAAATAAACAATTAACAAAAAAAATAATAGCAGGAAAGTATAAAGGCAAAAGGCTTTTACTTCCTTCAAAAACAACAACAAGAAGTTCCAAATCCATAGTTTTAGAATCTTTTTTCAATACCTTGCAGTTTGATATTGTCGATGCAAATTTTGTTGAGGTTTTTTCAGGAAGTGGCTCTATCGGACTTGAAGCACTTAGCCGTGGTGCTTCAAGAGTATACTTTATGGAAAAAGATAAAGAGGCATTAAAAACACTCAAGCAAAATATTACCCAAACTGACCCCGAAGACTGTGAAGTTTTTGCAGGAGATAGTTTTACAAATATCAATGAAGTAGTCTCAAGATTAAAAAAACTTGGCGAAGATGCCTATTTTTATATTGATCCTCCTTTTAGCATTCGAGAAGGAATGGAAGATATTTATGAAAAAACAATGCACTTAATAGAACACTTACCTGTGTTACATGTAAAGATGATTATTGTCGAACATATGAGTGGATTAAAAATACCTCAAACACTTGGACAATATTCGATAAAAAAATCAAAAAAATTCGGTAATACGACACTTACATATTTGACAAGTGAAAATATGGAATAAAACTTGCTAATTCTTCTTTACATGTAAGGATTGCTAATGAAATTTATTTTACTTTTTATACTTTTTATCTCTACGCTCAACGCAACAAAAATATCTGATGTTTCAAGTATTGTTGGTGTGAGAGAAAATCAGCTTATTGGGTATTCTCTTGTTGTCGGATTGAAAAAAACCGGAGATGGAACGACTTCAAAATTTACACTGCAGTCTATATCAAATATGTTAAAAGCGATGAATATAGATATGAGACCAATTGATATAAAGTCTAAAAATGTTGCTGCTGTTGTTATAACAGCGACAATGAAACCTTTCGCACGACAAGGTGATAAATTTGATGTGACTGTTTCTTCTATAGGTGATGCGAAATCTTTAGAAGGCGGAACACTTTTAATGACGCCCTTAAAAGGTGTTGATGGAAAGATTTATGCTTTGGCTCAAGGTGCTGTCAGTATAGGTGGTTTAAACTCAAAAGGTGCGGGAAGTGAATCGCACCCAACTGCTGGTATAGTTTTTAATGGTGGGATTATTGAAAGAGAAATTAATATTGATTTGTTTCATCAAAAATATGCGACACTTTCGTTAAAAGAATCGGGATTTGAAAATGCTGTTAATGTGCAAAAAGCTATTAACAATTATTATCATACACAAGTGGCAGTAGCCATGGATTCAAGAAGTATAAAGCTAAAATGTCCCAAAAATCGTTCAATGGTTGAATTCTTAGCAGAAGTACAAAATTTAGATATGAACTATCAGCCAAAAGATGAAATAGTGATTAATGAGAGAACAGGAACTATAGTTGCTGGGGTCGATATAGAGTTAAGACCAGTTGTTTTGACGCATGGGGACATAACCATTAAAATTGTTGAGCAAAAGAAGGTTTCTAAACCTGCAGGTTCAATGAGTGTAGATAAAAATTTGGTGATTGGTTTGAATGAAAATGAAGTCTACACAAAAAAAGGAACAACAACAGTTGCAAATCTTGTCCGTTCGTTGCAAAAACTAGGAGCTTCGCCAAAAGATATTATATCTATACTTGAAGCCATGAAAAGTGCTGGTAGTATATCTGCTGAACTAAAGGTAATATAATGAGTTATGGAATGAACGCAATAAATGCACAGGCACAAATGGTTACAAATAATACAGCGATACCTAAAATAGACAAAAATGCTGATGATAAAGCTTTGCGCAAACAGACAGATGCTTTTGAAGCGGTGATTGTGAAGATGTTGATGGATAATGCGATGAAAGATGATAAGAATCTTTTCTCATCACAAAATGATCCGGGAGATAAAATATATAAATCTATGTATAGAGATGAACTCTCTAAAGCGAGTGCAGGAAGTTTTGGGTTTTCGCAAATGCTTTATGATTATTTGTCTCAAAAGAAATCATAAAATTAGCTTAATAAGTTCTGGTTTTTGTCGATATAACTATAGAGATAAAAATGAAATAATTAAACTAAAGGATGAATTATGATTTCAAGAGTAAATAATTCAGGAGTAGGAAGTGCTTATACAAATAACATAGCTTCTAATACACAAAAAAAAGAGGGTGCTTCAACAACTGCTACAGATCAAAACAGTAGTAAGGTTGATAAATTAAAAGAGTCTATAAACTCTGGCGAGTACAAAGTAGATTTATCTGCATTATCTAAAAAGATGGCAGACGAGTTGCTTTAGAAATAAAATAACAGGAGAATGACATGTTGAGTCATCATTTACAAAATGCTTTAAAAGATTTAAAAGATTTAATTTTAATTACAAAATCAGATATAGAAGATATTAAAAAAGCGCAACATGATCACCAGTTTGAAAGACTCTCCATAAAAGAAGAAAAAATAAAAAGTTTTGAAGCTAAAAAAGCTATGATTGATTATGAAATTTCTTCTTTAATGACATCTCATCCAGATGTCGAACTCCCCCAATTATTAGACGAAACACAACACCAGTTACTTGATGAACTAAAAGTTCAATTATCAGAACTCCGAGAAGTAAATAAAGATTATGCAAAGTTGGTTGTAGTGGTGAGTAATTTATACAATACATTTTTAGAAAGACTTGTCCCAACTGAAATGCAAGGCTACAATAAAGTTGTGTCTAAAAACTCTACTATACTAGAAGTAAGAGTATAAAATGGCTTCTATTTTTAATACCCTTAGTATCGGATATAGTGGACTAAGTGCGGCTCAAGTTGGTATTAATACAACGGGACAAAATATTACTAATGCAGAAAATGAAGGATATACGAGACAAAGAGTTGTGACTTCAGCTGCAAATCCTTTGATGACAAGTGCCGGTGATGTTGGTAATGGAGTAAAAGTTCAAGATATAAAAAGAGTGTTTGATAATTTTGTGTTTGACCGTTACAACAAGGTTTCTGCAGACAAAGAATATAGTGATTTTGAAAGACAAACACTCGAAGAACTCTCAACATATTTTCCTGAGATAGATGGGGTTGGAATAAAAGCAGATTTAGCAGAGTATTACAATATGTGGCAAACTTTTGCAGATAATCCTGGCAATGATTCTATAAAAGTTGCATTAGCAAAACAAACAGAAACTTTGACAAAACATATAACGCAGACGCAAAACCAAGTTTTAGATTTACAAATGCAACTTAATAATCAACTGCCTATGTATATAGATGAAGTAAATAGTAAAGCAAAACAGATTGCTGATTTAAATAAATCTATAGATACAGCTGAAGCGGGAGGTGGTTATACTGCCAATGATTTAAGGGATAAGCGTAATCTTTTAGAAAAAGATTTATCAAAAATTATTGGTGCTGATGTTACACAAGGGCAGATACAATCAAATACACAGATAGATAGTAATTCAAATACTCGAACAGGGAGTTATACTTTAAATGTGAATGGATTTAATATCGTAGATGGCAATACTTATCATCCACTTAAAACATCTAAGGATAATAATCAATACGGTTTTTATAGCGTTTCCTATGAGAGACAAGATGGTACGCTGATTCCTATGGAAGAGAAAATTAATGGTGGAAAAATAGGTGCAATTTTTAATTTACGAGGGGGGGCTATTGATACTACAAGCGGTATGCCAAAAGATGGTGTATTACAAAATGTAGTGGCGGATTTAGATGCTTTTGCAAATGGATTGATTGAATCAACAAATAATCTTTATGCAAAAAGTGCCAGACCTAAAATGGAATCAAATAATATTAATCTAAATCCGGCGAGTTCTTTAGTAAGTTCTTCATTAAATATAAATCCTGGTTCTTTTGATATGGTAGTGTATGATATAGACGGAAATGAAGTAGCAAGAAGAGCAATAGATGTTAATGCTGCAACGACAATGTCTGGTGTGAGCGGTTCCAACTCTATTGAGGGGCAAATAATTGCAAATAAAGATGATAATAATGATGGCAATGCAAACAATGATATAGATGATTACATCAACTTTAATTACACTCCAAGTGCGACGGGTGACACTAAATTAGAACTGAGTATGGGTACACTTGCTAAGTCTCAAGGCTATACATTTGCTGTTGTCGATAATCTTCCCGATGGAAAATTCTCCTCTGGCACAAATTTTGCGGGTGCTATAGGTTTGGGTTCTTATTTTGAGGGAGCAAATGCAAGAGATATTAAGTTAAATTCCCAGTATAGTAATAATCCGACGGGCTTACGAGCAGGATATTCTTCTAATGCGGGAGATAATAGAGTGTCATTAGATATGGTGCAACAACAGTTTGAATCATATAAATTTACAGTTGGAAATGAGCAGTATGATGCTACTACATATGGAATGTTTGATATTACAAGTACTTTTGTAGGTATAGCTACAAATTCTGCTATTACAAGAAATGAAACAGTATCCACACAATTTAATGCAACAGAAATGGAATATAATTCTGTCACTAAAGTAAATATTGATGAAGAGTTGACAAATCTTATAAAATATCAAACTTCGTATGGTGCTGCAGCAAAAGTGATTACAACTGTTGATCAGATGATGCAGACGCTGTTAGGCATTAAACAATAGTCTATGTTTAAATTTAGTCTATTAATTCTTTTCTTTATTTTTACCTTCTCTTTTTTTGGTTTAGAGTTTTATCATGTCAGTCCTTATGCTTTGGATGCAAAATCAATTCTTTTGCATCCTTCTTTTTTACACCCTTTAGGAACAGATAGATTAGGAAGAGATATTTTAGCGCGATTGATTGAGGGTGGAAAAGTTTCTTTAATTATTGGTGTTGGTAGTGCTTTTATTGCTTCATTTATTGGGTTAATATTAGGTTCGATGGCTGGTTATTTTAGAGGAACTTTAGACAAAATTTTTGTAATTATAGTAGATTTATTTTTAACATTTCCTACATTTTTTTTATTGCTTGCACTTGTAAGCTATGTAAATGCCTCGGTATTAGTTTTAATCATTATTATATCTATTACAGGTTGGATGACAATAGCAAGGCTTATTCGGTCAGAGAGTTTTAAAATTACATCACAGCCTTATATAAAAATTTTAAATATTGCAGGCATTAGTAAACTGAAAATTCTCTTTAAATATTATGCTCCGATTTTAGCACCTATATATTTTGTGAGTTTTACTTTTGGTGTCGGAGGGGCTATACTTGCAGAATCAGGACTGAGTTTTTTAGGGCTTGGTATAGTGGCTCCACAGATGAGTTGGGGAACTATACTCAGCGGTGGAAAGGATGTTATAGAAATTGCTTGGTGGGTAAGTTTTTTTCCGGGTTTGATGATCTTTTTAGTAACATTTTCACTTATTAATATTTCAAATTATTTACAACAAATTACAAATCAGAAAGAGATACAAACTTAAAGGCAAAACATGATGAAAGAGCATAAAATCGGTTATTATTTTATCGTTATGGCAAGTGTTGTTATTGTTTTAGCAGGCATAAAGAGTGCCTCGGTAATTATTATTCCTTTCCTACTCTCCTTATTTATAGCGATTATTCTTTCTCCTTTATATAATTATTTTAAGTCAAAAGGCATTGCAGATATTTTGTCTGTAACATTGGTTATTGCAATTTTTATTCTTTTTTTGGCGTTGGTTGCAAAACTTATAGGTAATTCAGTACATGATTTTAGTGTAAATATTGACACATATGCACAAAAACTCTCTCAATACTATCAACTTATTTCAAAATATACAGCTTCTTTTGGCATAGCTATATCAACTGATGATATTGCAAATCTTATAAATATGAAACAGGCGATGAAATTTGCTACGAGTATTGTACAAAGTATGGGCTCAATGTTTACAAATGGTTTTATAATTATCCTAACTGTTGTGTTTATGCTTCTTGAATCGCAATATTTTGTAAAAAAAGTGGAGTTCGCAGATGGACAGCAAGATACGATGGCATACATAGAGACAATTTTTTCTAAAATACAAAATTATATGGTTATTAAAGCACTTATTTCCCTGCTAACCGGTTTTATTGTCTGGATAAGTCTTTTTTATTTAGGCACAGATTATGCATTTTTATGGGGTGTATTGGCATTTATGCTCAATTTTATTCCAAATATAGGTTCTATTATTGCCGCTATACCGGCTGTTTTAATTACTTTAGTGCAACTAGGAGGCATGAGCGCTTTATTGGTAACTGTACTATATACGCTCATAAATGTTGTCATAGGTTCTATTATTGAGCCTAAAGTTATGGGCAAAGGTTTAGGACTTTCAACATTAATAATTTTCCTTTCACTTCTTTTTTGGGGATGGCTCCTTGGTATCGTCGGTATGCTTTTATCTATCCCTTTAACGATTATGGCAAAAATTATTTTTGATACCAATCAAAATACACAATGGATTGGCGTTTTATTAGGAACGGGAGAAAACATTAATCTCAAAGAAAAATAAAAGAGCAATAATATCACTAACTGTCAATAAAACTCATCTCGGATTAGTTTTCTCCTATGAAAAAGTTACTAAAAGTTTGAAGTTAAAAATGGTTGACGATTATCTAGTGACTTATAAGAAAAAATGATTATCAAGGAGCCCAAAAGTTTCATTAAGTCGTAAATATGACCCAAAGTGTGACCCAGAGAAAACTTAAAATCTGAAATATAGTAAAATAGGGAATTAAAAGGTATAAGTGTTGGTGACCCCGAGGAGAATTGAACTCCTGTAACATGGATGAAAACCATGGATCCTAACCGCTAGACGACGGGGCCACTTTTTATATTTTGTAGTTTGTTTTTTGAATTAGTTGTGCTGAAGGTTTCTGCGAAGCGTACGATTGGTACATGAGCTGAAAACTGAAGTGCAATAATCAAAAAATGGTGTCCTGTGATGGATTCGAACCATCGGCCACATCATTAAAAGTGACGTGCTCTACCAGCTGAGCTAACAAGACGTTTGCCTCTTATTGTTAAGAGGTCGAAATTATAGACAAATATAGCTGACATGTCAAGAAAAAAGAGTATAAATTTATAAATTTTCTTTTAAAGAATAGATTTATTTATAATTCAATGTTTTTTAACTACAATCTTTTAGCAAAGAGGATTTTTATGAAAAAAATTATAAGTATAATATTGGCTTTTTTTATTGTTTTAATAAGTGGGTGTTCTCAAAAAGTTGGGATCAAGGCACTCGAACCGGCACAAGTTGACAGAATATCTCAAACAAAAGTAATAGCGGTAGCAGATTTTACACATGACAATGTAGGGCTTTCTCGAAAAATTGAAGCGAAATTATCTAACTTTACCATTGAAAATAAAAAATATTTTACTATTGTCAGCAGAAATGATATAAATAAAGTAATAGAAGAACAAAAGCTGCAAAACAGTGGTCTTGTTAATGATGAAAATATTGTGAAAGTTGGAGAGCTGATAGGTGCACAGGCAATTATCTCTGGAAATGTTAGCCCTGTAACGAAGCAAGACAGTTATTTTTATGAGTCTCGTATTCGTTGTGCTAATAAAAAGTGTACAGAGTTAGAAACCTATAATGTTCGATGTATGAAACGACTTGTCAGTCTCTCAGCTGAAGTGAGAATAGTTGACGTTACAAAAGGTGATATAATTTATGCAGATACTTTAAGTAAGGTCAGCACATTTAAACATTGTGCTGATGATTCGCGAGCAATTCCTTCTAAGACAATGATTGCACAGAGACTTGCAGAAAATATAGCAGATGAGTTTACTTATAAATTAACTCCACATTATAGACATTTTAATGTAAAATTGTTAGAGGATCCGGATTTGGATTATACAAAGAGTCAAGAAAAACTTTTAAAAGTTTCTTTAAAATATATAGAACAAGGACGTTATGATAAGGCGGAACGATTCTTAAAAGAATTGATTGATGGGACAAATATGAAAAGTTATGTCCCATTTTATAATCTAGGTGTGATTAAAGAGGCACAAGGCAAATATAAAGACGCAAAAGAGTACTATGAATATGCCGATAATTTGATGGTTGAACCGGTAGAAGAGATTAATGAAGCAATGCTTCGTATTAATTCATTAATTACAAAAAAACAAAAAACACTAAAGCAGTTAAGTAGATGAATAAATTCAGTATAATTTTTCTTATTTTTGGCTTATTTTTAATAAGTGGCTGTGCCTCAAAACAAAAAGTTGTTACACCCAAAACAGAAATGCCTATTTGGGTTAGTCATCCTCCAAAGTCAAATAATTTTGAGCTTATTGCTCTTGGAGAAGGAGAAAATCAACAAGATGCTATTAACAATGCTTTGAGTTTTATAGTTTCTACATTAAGTGTCTCACTTTCATCAGATTTTAGTGCAAGAACAGTTGTAAAAGAGGGACATGTCAATAGTTCTGAAGCTACCTATGTAAATAAAACACAAAGTCATGTTGCAAAAATACGAATAAGTGAATATGAGATATTACATGTAACAAGACTTGGGTTTAAGAGATATGCCGCTCTTGTTAAAGTAAATAAGCAAAAGTTGTTTCAGGGATTACAAAACGAGATAGACCAAAAATTTGAAATTTACGATAATGATATAAAAAATATTGAAAATTCTGATGTACTGAAACAGTTGGCTACTTATAAAAATATGCAAAAATCTTTTGGATATATAGAAAATGCACTTGTGGTTATGAAAGTACTCAATAAAGACTTTAAGGATAAAAAAAATCTTATAAAAATGAATGAAATTAATAAAAAATATCAATATCTTTTAGCGCATATAAGTTTTTGGGTAATCTCTAATGTTAAAAGTTTAGGCAAGCCAGTTGTAGGTGCTTTAACAGAACAAAAATTTATTATTAACAAAACAGACTCCAAAATGCATTTTGATATTTATATACAAGCAAAAATTCAAAAAGCAAATGCTTATGGGTTTACTCTTGCGCGGGCTGAAATATCATTGATAACAAAAGACTACAAAAAAAGAGTATTGGCTTCAAACGTCCTACATCTTGTCGGGCAATCTTCTCAAGGATATGCAATTGCAAAGCAAAATCTTGTAAAAAGGCTTAATGATTTGATACAAAAAGAGGGAATTGCAAAAATATTACATTTAGGTATTTAGTAATCATTTACTTCTTGGGAATATACTTACAGTAAGAATAAAAAGAAATGTTAATTAGAGGTGTAAATAATGCTTAATAAAATACAAAATGTGAAAGATGAAGTTTCAAAAGTTGTAGTCGGTCAAGAAAAGATGGTAGATTCACTAATAATTGCACTTTTATGTGAAGGACACATACTTATAGAAGGTGTCCCCGGTCTTGCAAAAACAACAACCGTTAATGCACTTTCAAAAGCATTGGGGTTGGATTTTAAACGGGCACAGTTTACACCGGACTTACTTCCTTCAGACATTTTAGGTGCGGAAATATACGACCCTCAAAACAATCAGTTTAAAATAAAAAAAGGACCTATATTTACAAACCTTTTGCTTGCAGATGAAATCAACCGTGCTCCGGCAAAAGTCCAGTCAGCTCTGCTTGAAGTGATGCAGGAGAAACAGGTTACAATTGGTGATACAACCTTTAAGCTTGACTTGCCGTTTTTTGTTATGGCAACACAAAATCCGGTAGAACAAGAAGGTATTTATCAGCTTCCTGAAGCGCAACTTGACAGATTTATGCTCAAACTTGTTGTCGGATACAATACAAAAAAAGAAGAGCTAGAAATCGCAAGAAGAATATCAAGTGGAAAATTTGAGACAATTAATCCGGTATTAAATAAAAGCGAATTAGAGGCACTGAAAAATGCGGTAAGAGATATACATGTAGATGAAGAAGTTGAGGAGTATATGATAGAACTTGTCAATGCGACGAGGCATCCTGAGGAGTATGGACTTGAAGATATAAAGGAATTTATTCAGTTTGGTGCTTCTCCGCGTGTGAGTATTGACATGTTTAAAGCAGTTAAGGCGATGGCATTTATGCGTGGGAAAGATTTTGTTACACCGGTAGATGTTGCTTATATCATAAAAGAGTTGATGCGCCACCGTCTTGTGCTTACATATGAGGCTGAGGCTGAAGGTATTACAACAGATGAAATCATTCAAAAAGTGCTTGAAACTGTAGCAATACCATAAGGTCGTTCTCATGAGTAAATTGCAAAAAATACTTGTACGGGCTCGCCGTCAGGTTTTTAGTGAGATGGTTGGAAACAATCCGTCCATTTTTCAAGGTGAGGGCTATGACTTTATAGAACTTCGCGAATATATGCCCGGTGATGATATTCGCCATATTGACTGGAATATTACAGCGAAACTACAAAAACCTTACATCAAAATATTTCGTGAAGAGAGAGAATTGAATGTTGTTATAGCTTCAATGCTTAACGGCAGTGTCTATTTTGGTTCTAAAAGATTTAAGCAGGATGTTATAGCGGAAATCACAGCAATGTTAAGTTTTTCTACCATTAAAAATGGAGATTTACTGAGTTCTTATATATTTAGTGATACATTAGAATCTTCTTCAAAACCAAGTAAAAAACTTTTTCAAGTGCATAAAAGTACGGATGAAATTTTGAACTTTGACCCACTAAACAAAAAAGCAGACTATAAAGTTTTAGCAAATACACTGTTTAAACGATTAAGGAGAAAGTCTTTAATTATAATTGTTGGTGATTTTTTTGAAATACCTGATTTTAAATTATTGGCAAAAAAACATGAAGTCGTTGCTGTCATTGTAAGAGACAGGATGGAAGAAACACCACCTCAGATGGGTTTTACTTCATTAGTAGATCCTGAAAGCGGTGCTGTTTTAGAAGGTGATTTTAATACACAGACAGTTAAAGAGTATGCAAAAAAAGTTTTAGTACATGATCGAGAACTTTATGCAACATTTAGAAAACACCAAATTAGATTTATAAAGGTTTATACGGATAGTAGTATAGGTGTTTCATTAAGAAGATTATTTGAGGGCAGATAAATGCAGAACTTACAACAAAATAAAATCCATTTGCATGATATAAAGCCATTAATAGAGATACATGAGTACTCTTTGTACTATTTTATTGGAGTAAGCCTTTTAGTCTTTTTGATACTTTTAGGCATTTCTTATTTGACATATAAATGGGTTAAAAATAAAAAAAAATATAATAAAAGAGTAGAGCATTATAAATTACTCAATACTATTGATTATTCAAATCCAAAAAAAGCGGCCTATGATTTAACATTTTTTGGAGCAACATTTAAAGATGATAGTGAACGCCATTTAAAAGCGTATGAAAATATGTTGGAAAAATTACAAGAGTATAAATATAAAAAAGATGTAGAAGATTTTGATGCAGATACAAATCATTTTATTCATTTATTTAAGGATATGATAGATGTTTGATGGCTTATATTTTGAATTTCCAAAATTACTTTTTGTACTTCTCTTTTTTATTGCATGTGCATTTTTGTGCAAAATGAAACTGCCTTCTATTTACTTTCCACATGCAGCACAGTTTATGAAAAATAATGTTGCCGCGTCAAAATTACTTTTCTTCTTGAAATGGTTAACGATTGTTATGATGATTTTGGCACTGATGTCCCCTGTAAAAGACGAACCATATGTACTGAAACCAAAACATGGGCATGAGATAGCCTTAATATTAGACACTTCAGGTTCTATGAAAGAACGGGGGTTTGACCCAACAAATCCTAACGCGTCACGGTTTGATGTTGTCAAGTCAATAGTCAAAGATTTTATCAATAAGAGAGAAAATGACAATATAGGATTGGTTGTTTTTGGTTCCTATTCATTCATCGCTTCGCCTTTGACCTATGATAAACATATACTCTCTCGTATAGTTTCTCAGCTTGAAGTAGGGATTGCCGGAAAGTATACTGCTTTATATGAAGCCTTGGCACAGGGAGTAAACTTATTAAAAATGAGTAAAGCAAAATCAAAAGTGGCTATTTTATTGACAGATGGTTACTCAACGGCGGGTGCAGACAAAATTCCATTAGATGTAGCGTTGGATATGGCGAAAAAAGAGGGTGTAAAAGTTTATCCTATTGGTATTGGCGGTAATGGAGAGTATAACAGAGCAGTGCTTATGAAAATTGCAAAAGAGACAGGTGGTGTAGCTTTTGGTGCGTCAAATGCCTCGCAACTCAAAGAAGTATATAAAAAAATTGACGAACTGGAAAAATCAGAGATAAAAAATGAGACCTTTTCTTATAAAAAATATTATTATTTTTATCCATTGTTTTTAGGATTATTGTCTTTAGTGTTTTATGTGTATTTACGAAATAAAAGAGGGAGTGTCTTATGAGTTTTTTACATCCAGAATTTTTATACTATATGTTGCCACTGATTTTGATACTTTTTGGACTTTTACTTACACAAAAAGAGATGCACGCAACATTCTTTTCTAAAGAAGTTATGCAAAAGCTCAGAGTTTCTTCCAAGACACTGACACTCAAAGCACGAAATGCACTTTTTTTTCTTATTGCTGTTTTAATGACTATTGCCTTGGCTGGACCTGTGATAAAAGACGGAAAGATTGAAATAACGGCAAAAAGTGCTGACATCATGATAGCTTTGGATATTTCTGATTCTATGCTTGCAACGGATGTTTACCCGAACCGTTTAAAACTGGCAAAACAAAAAGCATTAGAATTGTTAAGACTCGCACCAAATGAGCGTATCGGCGTTATAGCTTTTGCAAAAAATTCCTATTTGGTATCGCCTTTGAGTTTTGACCATGATGCTGTGGCATTTTTACTTAAAAAGCTTGACACGAATTCTATAACAGAGCAGGGAACAGATTTTATGTCGATGTTACATGTAGTCGATAAAAGTATTAAAAAAGATTCTAAAAAGTATTTGTTAATCTTAAGTGATGGTGGCGATAAAAAAGATTTTTCAAAAGAAATTTCATTTGCAAAGAAACACGGTATAGCTGTTTTTATTTTGGGTGTTGGTACACCACAAGGTGCTCCTATAAAACTTGACAATGGTGAATTTATAGAACAAAATGGAAAAATAATTATTTCAAAATTAAATGAGAAAATTGCAGATTTAGCAACAAAAACAGGAGGTGTATATATTCAGGGTGTAAACTCTGATGTCGATGTCAAAGCAATGCTTCGTGAAATAGAGCGTCACAGCAAGAAAAAAGCACTGAAATCTGAAGAGATAGAAAAATACATACCACTGTTTTATTATCCATTAGGCTTGGCTCTTTTTTTACTTTTACTTGCGACATCATCAATGAGCAAGCGTGTAAAAGTAGAAGTACCTTCTTTATTTATTCTAGGCTTGCTCCTTTTTAATAGTTCAGCTTCTTATGCAGGTTTATTGGATTTTATACATTTAGATGAAGCTAAAAAAGCATATGTGCAGAAAAATTATGAAAAATCGGCAAAAATTTATGATGATTATGCAAAAAATGCAAATCATAATGAAAGTTATTATAATGCAGGAAATGCCTTGTATAAACAGGGTAAATATAAAAAAGCAATACAAAATTATGAAAAAGCAACTTTTGATAATAAACTTACCCGTGCAAAGAATTTTGCAAATATGGGAAATGCTTATGCCAAAATGGCTGATGAAAAAAATTTGAAAAAAGCAGTTACATCTTATGAAAAATCTTTAAAATTACATGAAGATAAAGATACAAAAGAGAATTTGGAAGCTGTGAAAAAAGCTTTAAAGAAAAAAGAACAAAAAAAGCAAAAACAGAAGAAAAATCAGAAAAACAAACAAAATAAAAAAAAGAAAGAGAATAAAAAGGATAATAAAAACCAAAAGAATAAGCAAAACCAGAAAAACGAAAAAAATAAAAAAGATTCTAAAGAGAACAAAAACTCTCAAGAGAAAAAAGGCTCCAAAGGTTCACAGAAAAAAAACACAAAGAGTGCGCAAAGAAAATCTAAAAAACCGAGTGAAGAAGAAAAAAAACAACAAGAACAAAATGCTCAAAAAAAGCAAAATTCACAGAAAAAAGAGAATGAGAAGAAAAAGCAAAAGGCGGACAAGCAACAAGAAGTAGCTAAGAAAAAGCATGAAAAAGATAAGAAAAAATCTTCTTCTTTGCAGTCTGCACAAGCTGCAAAAATGAAAAATAGAATGAGTGATGCAGAAGAGGCAAAATGGCTTAAAACGCTGAATCATGAGCAAAGTACGTATTTGTACCGATTAAACCAAAGTAATAAGAAGGAAAACAGTAATGAAAAACCTTGGTAAAATAATAATAATTTTTAGTTTACTTGTAACGAGCATATATGCAAGTGTCGTTGCAAAAGTTTACCCTAAAAGTGTTGTCAGTGGAGAGATGGCAACATATACTTTAACGATTAGGGGCGGTGAAGTAAATAAGCCTGTAATCAGTACAATATGTGGTAATAATGTGTTAGGAACGAGTTCTCAAACAAGTATTCAGATGATAAACAACGACTATAAAAAAAGCTATGTTTTAAGTTATCAGTTTATGCCACAAAAAAGTTGTGTGATTGCACCTGTGAGTGTCGAAATTGATGGTAAGATACAACACTCAAACAGTGTGAAAGTAACAGTAAAACCTGCAGTACAAGACAAAAATGCAAATTTTGTACTCAATCTTATTGCCTCTAAAACAGAATTATTTGTAGGCGAACCCTTTACATTGAAACTTATTTTAAAACAAAAAAAAGATGCAGAGGCCGTTGACAGTAAATTTATAGCACCAGACTTTAAGGGCTTTTGGGTAAAAGGAGAGTCTAAAGCAACAAGAAGCGAAGCGGGTGATTTCATAATAACAAAGGCAAGTTATAGACTCGCACCGCAAAGAGAAGGAAATTTGACTATTCCTCCTGCGCAACTTAAAATTGCGTCAAGAATTTCTTCACGGGATGTTTGGGGGAGTTTTATGCCACAGGTAAAATGGAAAAGTTATTTTTCTAATACAGTACATGTAAAGGCAAAGCCTTTGCCAAATAATGCAAAAATAGTGGGAAATTTTACGATAAGTGCAACAGCCGACAAGACACAAATTACACCAAATGAAGCGGTAAATATTACAGTAAAAGTTGTAGGTGACGGGAATTTAGAAGATATTACAAGCTTCAAACCTTATATATCGGGTGTCAATGTATTTGATGAAAAAATAAATATTAAAGGCAATACATTGACACAAAAATTGGCTTTTGTAGCGGACAGAAATTTTACGATACCTCCTTTTTCTTTGACTTTTTATAATTTAAAAACAAAAAAAGTTGAAAAAATTTCTACAGAGCCAATTCATATTAAAGTAATTGGTGCAGTGAAAAAAAGTGAACTTAATATAAAAAGTGCAAGTTCTGTACCTGCAAAAGCGTTACATGTAAACAATGGCGTTACAGCCATCAATAGCGTTTGGATTGCGCTAGCATTCATTGTAGGCTTGGTGTTGGGTATAGTCATTATGTTGTTTATAAAGCCTATGAAATTTTTCAAAAATGAGAAAACTTTTAATTTAAATGATGAAAAGCTATTACTTATAAAACTGTTGCCATATAAAGATAAAGATGAAGTTGTGAAAAAAATAGTAGATATTTTAGAGGCTAATCTTTACTCTTCAAAAAAAGAGAAAATAGATAAAAAGATTGTAAAAGAATTACTGAAAAAGTACGATATATCTTAGTCTAGGATATCGTGCAGTTTATTGGCATTTGCCATCTCTTGATGGACTTTGTCCCACTCTTCATTTTTGATGTTTTGCTTGAGGTTTGTTAATTCTGCTTCAAACAATTCTATTGCCTCAAGTAAATTTTCCTTATTTTGTCTAAAAATATCTTCCCACATATAAGGCGAACTCTTTGCAAGTCGGCTCATGGAACGAAACCCACCCGCAGCGAGGGCTAAAATATTGTGTTTATTTTCTTGTTTTAAAACAGTATTGGCAAGTGAGTAAGAAATAGCATGAGGCATATGCGAAATAAACGCTGCATGGCGGTCATGCTCATGGCTCTTCATAAAATACTTTTTCATATGAAGTGATTTAAATATTTTTTTTGCAACTTTTGCTTGAATCTCTCCACTCTCTTCCAAATCACATAAAACGACCACCTTATCATAGTAGAGATTTTCAACAGCGGCATGTGGACCAAAATTTTCAGTTCCCGTCATAGGGTGTGCAGCTACAAAGTTTTTGCGTATTTTTGGCGGTACTGAAGCAACAATTTTTTCTTTTGTGCTACCAAGGTCAATAATAGTAGTATTTTCATTGACATCTGTAAGTTCTTTGAGTGTATTTATAACACCATTAACAGGAATGGCAAGAAAAATAACATCATATACTTTTAGTTCTTCAAAAGAGACAATTTTATCTACCAATTCAAGGCAGAGTGCATCCTCTTTGTGCTTTTCATTATGATCATATCCTACAATGGAGTTAACATAATGTTGTTTTTTTAAAGAAAGGGCAAGTGAACCACCCATTAAACCCAATCCAATTATTGCTATGTTCATGTCTATTCTTTATATTAATTTGCAAAATTATACTAAATTTATTTAATATTAACCCTTAGTATCGTAAATAAGGGCTTTAAATGTAATTTGTACCATTTTTTTATTCGCTGGTAATCACTAGTTTAGTCTAGGATGGCAATAGTGTCCATGAAGTAAAATTCTAATTTTTGGAATCTCTAAAAACCACTTTTAAAGTAGCCTAATCTGATTCCGCATTTATTATTTTATCAATTTTCTTTCATTTCTTACATCATTTGACGGTTCGTATTCGTTTTTCCATTTTTAAATAAGTCTCTTTATTTAGTAAAAATGATACTATCCAACTCAATATAAATGCTAAAATAAATTTTCCCAAGAAATATTCAAAGTTATTCACTCATAAATTAACCTTTTAAAATAGTTAATAAAATTTATCCAAACTTTTTAGTGTATTGTTATATACTTGCTGTTTTTGAGTTTAAACCTTGAAGTTTTTCAGACAACCACATCTTGATAACAGCTTGTCTGCTAACCCCAATATGTTTTGCTTCTCTATCTAAAGATTGGACCATCCAAGATGGGAAATCAATATTTACTCGTTTAGGTTCTTCATTTATCATTCTGATTTTTGATGTATCAAAATATTCTAAAATATCATCTTGATTTTCATCAAAAATTTTATCTAGCTCTGATGCTTTCATAAAGTTTTTTCTCCTTCTCTCTTGATCTTCGAACTGAAATAATTCTAATATTTGTATCTCTGTATGTAATTATTGCAGTGTAGTTTTTTGAGTTGATTTGACCTAGGACTAAAAACCTATGCTCATCTTCACTTTGTGGAGATGGTATTTCAAAAGAGTATGAATCATTCCATAACTCTTTTGCTTGATTAAAATCAATACCATGTTTTGATTTATTAATAAGGCTTTTATTTTCATCATATTCAAATATCATGCTTAAATTATACCATAATTATAATCTTTATGGAGTTTTAGGGAAAGTTTTTTTGTTAGTATATATCTTACCAACCACAATACATAACTGTAAAACATAATATAAATTGGACTATTTCTATACCAACTGTTGTAAAAAATATTGAATTAATAATAACACTATCGTATGAAATTGATATTTCTGATTTTATACTTAACCCATAGCTTGTTGCACCCAAAAAACCAGCTGGGACAATAAATAAATAACCTATTCAAGCCATTGAATCTTTGAACATTGAGTATCCAATCAAGGAAATTGTTAATGCAATAGCAGCTCCTGTAATTACTGTTCTATTCACTCATAAATTAACCTTTTGTTGTATGCTCGATATGTAACTTCACAATATTTATTTTATTAAATCTTCAAAGTACACCCATTCTTTTTGATTTTCTTTATAAGATGTATAGTTTTCTTTTGTATTTATTTTAAAATGTTGTCCTTCTTTTATAACTAACCCACCAAAGATATTTTTATTTTCTTCTTTAATATATTGTTGTAAAGCATCACTTTTTAATTTATTATCATCTTCATTAAATCCACTTGCTTTAGTATCGAAAATACCAATTCTACCATCTTTAAATGATACTATAAAGTCTGGTTGAAATGTAGATTTTTTATTATATTTTATTCCAAAATTCAATGACATATGTTCACTACCATTTTGCCACCACCATTCAACTTTATCAGATTTATTATCTAAATATTTAATAAAATCTACTTCTATATCACTATCAATATTTAATCTACAAGGAGTTATTAAATTTAATTTAAAACTATTAAAGTATTCTTTTTTATTGTTATCTCTTCTTTCGTACTCTGATGTATATGTATAAGGGTTTAAATTTCTGGTTTGGGATATTTCCCATGATTTATTCCACTCTTCAATCTCTTCAATTTTTTTATTTATTTCTTCATCTTTGATTGGTTTGTATGTATTAATTGCTTTATCAAATAATATATTAAAAGTGTTTGCATTGTTTAATACAATATTTTGAATATATACAATACCATTCCCCGTAAGATTGATATTTAAATATCTTTTAAACCATCTATATAATGCAGATTTGAAAGTTCCTATTGATCTTTTATATGCAAAGCCATTAAGATTATTTCTAATTAACAATTCAAAAGCATGAAATAAATCATCTTGTGATAAATTCGCTTTCATTATTGTAGATTCTGAAAATAAATCTGCTTCTTTGCCTGTTGTAATATGTTCAGGTAATTTATCAAATTCTTTCACATCAAGAGGTTTGTTTAGCATAATTTCATCTTGATTATCTAAATCTTCAATATTTATAATTTTTGATACTTTTTTTAGATTTTCATTTAGTAATTCAAACTCATTTAATTTTAATCCAAATTCTTTACAAAACACTTCATCTAAAACTTGAAAAAAACTCAATGCTGTAATATCACCGAAATCAACTCTATTTCTATAATATGATTTTAAATTTAATGGTTTATAAATCTCTTTTCTTTTTACAATTTCAGATTTTATAATATTTGGATTATAAGTTTCTCTTTTAACTTCAAGACTTTTTATATTTGTATATATATAACCTTTATTTAAATTATCATCTTCATAATGCTTTGCTTCAGGCATTCTAAGGATTCTACCTATTGTTTGTATTTCAAAAGTTTCACTCTTGGTTTCTCTAAAACGAACTAAAATTGATGCTCTTGGGCAATCCCATCCTGTATCAATAGCCATTTTAAAAATTAAAAAATTTACTTCACTGTCATTTGGAATAACTAAATCACTTTCATTATTCACTTTTTCATCATTTAACCAAACCGCTACTTGTTTATTTTCTTTATCCATACCTTTTTGAGCCAAAAAACTTTCTACAAACTCTTTTTTATCATCACCTGCATCACTAGATGGTAATTGAACTAAAACTAATGGATTTATGTCAAGATCATATTTTTTATAAAGCTGTCGTAACTCTTCTCTTTTTTCAAATGCAACTTGCATAACAAGTTCTTGCGATGTAATTTCATCATCATCAATTTTATCAATATCTTGATTGATGATTATCTCTTTTTTAATCATCCCCTCATCAATAACTTCATTTGGATCTACTGTTACTTTTTCATTATATTCATTTCCATCTAAAACAGGTGTAGCACTCATCTCTATTGTAATATCAGCATTAATAATATCTCTTAATTCAATAGCCCTTTCACTAGCAGAATTAGAATGACTTTCATCAATTATCATTATAATTTTTCTATTTTCTTCTTTTGTATTTCTAATAAGTTCTTTAAAGTTTGTAGTTTCCTTATCTTTCATTAAGGTGTTTTTCCACTCATTAGTTTTATTATCTTTTGCTCTTAATTTTTCCCAATTTACAACAACTACTTCATTTTGTTCAATAGCTTCTCTTGAGCCAAAAAATTCTTCTTCAAGTAAATAAATACTAGGAAAACCTTGAAATTCTCTTTTTAAAGAATTGTAACTTTGCTTATGAAGTTCACCTTTGCCAATACTCATCCATAAAAAGCACAAATCTTCATCTTCATTATCTTTTATCATTTGCTCTATATATTCAGTTAGCATTAATGTTTTACCACTACCTGTAGGAGATTGAAATACAATAGTTTTTTTATCTAAACTTTTGTTTAAAAGTAAGTTAGTTTTTAATAGTAGCTCATCTACCGCATCAGATTGATATTGTTTTAAAATTTTTGTACTCATTTGATTGCCTTATACATTATAGCTATTCAGTAATGTTTGAACATGTCTATAAAATTTTTCTACTTGTTTCAACTCATAATCATCATAATCGCCATGTGAAGCATCATTTCCTATTGTTAAAAATGTTTTATTTTCTTCCCAATCTAGTTGCGTAATTATATTTTGATTATATAACTTATCATTTAATACAGTGGTTTTTTCTTCTTTACCTTTTGTATTAAGAATATTTACACTGTTGTCTTGTGATATTTTTTGTATTAATTTTTCTAAAACAACTCTTAAAACTCTCGCTCCATCATCTTTATCTTTATCAATAAAAATTTTAGTCTTTGCTTTGTTGTAATCTGTAAATATCACATTTGTTTTTAATGGAATATTTATTTTTACTAACTGCTTATAAATATTTAATATATTTTGTGGAATAGCTTCTACTTTTAAAGTACTGATTCCAGAAAAAAGAGTTTTATTGGCTTCATTGTCTATTGAAAATATATAAACTATTTTTTTACCTTCTAAAGCTTTTATATCTTTAATAAAATCATAAATACTATCTACTATAAAGTTGTAGTAAACACATAAAAATTTATCATTTTTATTAGAAGTAAATATTTTATAATCTTTTTCTTCTTTTGTAATATTAAAAATATTTTCTTTTACACATAGCATTTCAGTACATTTTTTAGTTAAATTTATTTTAACTTGATCACGATTTTTTGTTTTTTTAACAAAGTCAGTTTTGAAATATTGTAGATTTCCACCATAGGTATTTATTGCATATTTCAATCTTGGGTAAGTTGCATTACTACAAATTGCTTCTTTATCATCATTTGTTGTACACAAGATAAAGTTTATATTTGTATCTTCTTGTAATTTTAATACTACTTCGCCTGTTGTACCACTACCAGCAAAAAAATCTAATACAGTAATTTTTTCTTTTTTGATTGACCTTATAAGTCTTTGGATTAATTTCATTGGTTTTTTACCATTTTTAAAATCTACATTACCCTCATTATCAAGACCAGTAGTTTTTATATCTGACCAAAAATCCCCAGGGTGTTGAGTAAGGTTGTCTTCTGCAAAAATCATTTGTACTCTTGGTTTTTTTGAATCTTCTGAAAATGTTGCTCTTGCAAAATAAAGTAATCCCGTTGATGACTTAACAAAAAATAAATCATTATTATCATATTCTTTTTTTTCATTAGTAAGTTTTAATACACTTGCCGATGAAACACATTGGCATATTCTATAAGCATTTTTAAATAACCATTGTTCTTTATCTTTTGCAGTTATTTTTAAATCTTTTAGTTTTTTGCTAACACTAACCATTAATATATTTTGAGAAATTGTATCAACAGTTTTAATATCCTTATCAACAATATTTTCTTTTTGAGATATTTTATCAATAATCTTTTTATCTTTTTTTGTGAAGTTTTCTAAAAAAATATTATATTCACTATCCCAAGCTTCTTTTGGAATTTTGTCTAAATAAATATTTTTTATTCCTCCTAGCTTAGCAATTACAATATATTCTTTTAGTTTTGGAATAGTACCATTTTTTAAAACTGCCCCCATTTTTAAGCCACTAGATTCACTCATTTTAACAGCGATAGTTTTTACATTTTTCTCACCAAATAATTTTTCAAAAAGCAATATCAACCGCGGGTATTCATTGTCATCAATACTTGCAAATATTACACCATCTTTAGTCAATAAATTTTTTGCAAGATTTAATCTTTTCTCCATAAAACTAAGCCATTTACTATGTTTATAACTATGTTCAGAATCAATATATCTATCGTTATATATAAAATCTTTTTGTCCTGTGTTATATGGTGGGTCAATATAAATCACATCAATTTTTTCTTTATGAGTGTAGTTTAATACAGTTAAAGCATGATAATTATCACCTTCAATTAAAATATTATCATCATTGTCATTTGTTTTAATCTCTTTAGATTTTATTCTTTTTAAAATAGGTAAATTATTTTCACAATCGAGAACAACCTGTTCAGGCTCTTTTTCACTATCCCAAACAAGTCCATATTTTTTAGTTTTTAACTCTTTTTCTAGTCTTGTAATGACTTTTAAAAGTTCAGATTTATCATAAGTTGAATAATCAGCCATATAGATATTTTCCTTGTTTGCATTTAATTTTTAATTGTATAGATATATTTTACATTAGTATTGCATTTTATCATTTTTTTTACAAAACTGCTGAATTTGGAAATGCTAGAGATATTTGACATGCACACAACGGTCAAAGATAGCCAATAAGTCGCCGCTAGGCTACTTATTGGCTATCTTTGAGACTGTGAAAGAGCCCAATCTTCAAATCATATAAAATATAATAGCAAAACAATCCTAAAAAACTCCATACACTCTTTCAATAGGATTAAATTCTGGTGCATAAGGTGTCGTAAACCAAAGTTCAATATTATTTTTTTCGCATTGTTAAGCAATTCTTGTTCTACTTTTTGATTGTTTATGAAATTTGATAGCTATATTAGTATTCTTAAATATCAGATGTCCTTTTTTGCAATAAATATCATATTAGAAGGATAAAGCGTCTGTTAATTATTGGCTACAGAGTTCAAAGGACATAATGTCCTTTAAAGTTGTTGAAATATTTCGTGTTCTTTTATACCGTCTTTGTAGCACTTTTTTGCAAGAAAATTGCAATATTTAACAAGAAAGTTTGTTTAAAAATGTAAAAATTTCAGCCTCGTTTTACTTAATATTAACCTCATAATGGGTAAAATCTTTACTAATTTTTTAAATGGAAGTTGAATGAAAATATTTTTATCTTTTTTATTGGTTGTTTTTACAACAAACATATACGCGCGGGTAGTTAAAACAATTGAATATAATGGGCTTATTCACCTCTCTAAGCCAGTTGCATTGAGAATGCTAAGCTTTCAAAAGGGTGATGATATTGATGAAGAGATGGTAGATAAGGCTATCAAAAAATATTTTGACCAAGGTTATTTTAATGATATTTGGACAGAATTTAGCAAAAATGGAAAATTAACTTTTTATTTTAAAGAAAAACCTATTATTTCTCAAGTTGAACTCAAGGGTTGGAAAGAGAGTGATGAGGATGTTAAAGATTCTGTTATTCAAATAAAAAAAGGAAGCTTATATGATGAAAAAAAACTCGAAGCTGCCAAAAAACGAATTATTGATGCGATATCTAAAGATGGTAAAATTGATAGTGTTGTAGAAGTTGAGACAAAGTATTTGAAAAACGGTAGTGTAAAAGTTACATTTGTTGTCAATGAGGGTGAAGAAATTATTATAAAAAAGCTTCAATATAGTGGTGTATATGGATTGGATTCAGATGATTTTAATGATGTAATTGCAAATAAAGAAAAACAGTTTATGGGTTGGTTTTGGGGTCGAAATAATGGAAAAATGAGCTTAAGAGACTTAGAGTATGATCCTTTGAGAATTCGTGATTATTATATGCAGTATGGTTATTTGGATGCCAAGGTTGATGAACCATTCGTGAGAATAGATTTTGACAACTATAGTGCCGATATGAGTTACTTAATTTCTGAAGGGAAGCCTTATAAAATTAGTAAAGTTGTTATTAATCAGGTAAAACATGTTATTGACGATAAAAAGCTACAAGATGTAATATCACTCGAAGTAGGTAAAACTTTCAATATAAAAACTTTTAGAGATGATTCTAAAAAGATTAAAACACTTGTAGCTGACTTGGGGTATGCTTTTGTGCAAGTTGTTCCTGATTTGAAAAAAGACAAAAAGAATCACACTGTTAAAGTGGTTTTTAAAGTGATGCCCGGTGATAAAGTAAAAATAAGAAATGTATTGATTTCAGGCAATAATAGAACGCTTGATAGAATAATTCGTAGAGAATTATATTTGGCACCGGGTGATATCTACTCTTTAACAGATTTGACAGATTCTCGCAGTGCTTTAGGAAGACTTGGATTTTTTGACGGCAATACTATAGAAGAAAAAAGAATTAACAATAAGACTATGGATTTAATTGTGAAAGTGAAAGAAGCCCCAACAGGTAATATCCAACTTGGTGGTGGATATGGCAGCGATGGCGGTCTTTTGATAAGTATAGGTGTGAATGACAGAAATATTTGGGGGTCTGGTATTAATGTAGGCGTAAAAGCAGAAAAATCTCAAACAACACAAAACTATTCTTTTAATATTTCAAATCCTAGATTAAATGATAGTGACTTTAGTGGTAATTTTTCTATTTATCATTCTGCTTATGACTACATAGATTATTCTGTTTTGAGTACTGGTCTGTCAATGGGTGTAGGGTATAGGTTTACTCGTCACATTAGTGGATATATGGGCTATGGCTATTCAAGTAACAGTTATACTTTTGGAAATGATTTTAATGCCAGTGTATATGGTGGAGTAAATCAATTTGAATCTTACACAAAAAGTGGTGTGACCATGAGCCTCAAATGGGATAATACTGATGATTATTACTTACCGCGTAAGGGATTTACACTATCACAAAGTATTGAGAAAGCAGGTCTTGGTGGAACAGCTGATTTTATAAAATTTAGAACTAATTTTGCTAAATATTATGGACTAGAAGATTTATTGGGATTTGATGCTATTTTTAGGTATAAAGCACGATTTTATACTTTAATTAACAATGGTTATATTCCATTAGCTGAAAAATTTTATATGGGTGGTATAGGAAGTGTGAGAGGATATCAGTCATACTCTCTTTCGCCCACAGTAGCCGATGCAACAGCAACTGATGGAATTAGAAGAGTTGGTGGAACACAAACATTTTCTAATAATCTTGAGCTAAGTTTACCTTTAATACCAAAAGCAAAAATGCGTTTAGTGACATTTCTTGATTGGGGAACAATCTCAGACAACATTACAAACAATTTATTGACAAACAATATCTCTCGTGCAGGATATGGTGCTGGAATAGAGTGGTTTTCACCAGTGGGACCCGTTCAGTTAATGTTTGCTCGTCCAATAAGCCCTAAAGCAGGGGATCAAACATCAGCCTTTGAATTTACAATGGGACAGAGATTTTAAAATAATACTTTAAAATCTCTGTGTTCACATATTAGTTTCTTCACTGATTCTTTGGATAAATATAGCTTTTTATGCGAGTTTACATGTAAAGTATTCCCTTCAAAACTTAACTCAAAATCTAAGTTTCTTGGTCTGTGACTTAGCAGTGCAATACTTAAAGAGAGCAAATAACTTAGCATTTTTGTAACTCTTTCTTGAGGAAGAAGTTTTTTGTAGAGTTGTAAATGTGTCGTGGAAGGAAGCTTGTTCTTAGCATATTTTGTTAATGTGGCTATAAGCATAATATCCTGATGCGTAAACCCATATTCCAAGGCACTTTGTATCAAATAATATGTATGCTTGTTCTGTGAATAAAAGTGTACACTGCTTCCTGCAGGGTAAAGCTTCGCTGCTAATGCAAGGTTGTATCGGTATTTATACTCTATACCAAAATACTCATAAGTTACATCAAATATCTTTTTACTGAGTAAGTTTAAATTATTTGAAAACTGTTTATTTTGTACATGTGAGTCTAGTAAATAACGCACGGAAGTGTTGTAGTTGTGAGGAAATTTATGCTTGGAGTTTCGTAACAAGTCTGCCAAATATACGCCTTCTCTAACACCAACGCCACTCGTAACGATTTTAGAGATATTTACCTTTTTAATCAATCTTTGCAAAATAAGTGTACCTGGTTTTATAACATCAAATCTATTACTGTTAATAAAAAGGTTTTTGAGCTCTTTAGTATTTTTACTATTTAAAAGCTCTTCTATAAACTTCTCAAATATTGTTATGTCATATGTATATGCGTGAAGTTTATTTAACGGGTACATTTCTTGTTTCATGATTGAGTTTGATATTGCCCGAAATGTTCCACCAATCCCAATTAATGTCTCAATCTTTTCCATCGGGAGCATTTCTAACTGTTTATCAATATATTTAATGGCACCTTTCATATCATTAGAGTCAAAAAATAGCTCTTTAAGACGCACTGTACCAAGTTTTAATGATAAAGGGTGTGATACATTGTTTTTATCTATAAAGGCAAGTTCAGTGGAACCTCCACCTATATCTATGGCTAATGCATTGTGTTGCGTGGGTAAAAGATTTGCGCAGGCAATGGCACCAAAATAGGCTTCTTCTTCTCCACTAATTGTTTTAATATTGAGTTTAAGTTTATGTTTTACTTTCTGCAAAAAATCTTTTTTGTTTGAAGCATCTCTTAGGGCTGATGTTGCCACGCATAAAAGTTTGTTTATTTTGAAAGAATTACTGATTTGTATAAAATCACTTAATGCGTCAAAAGTTCTTTGCATTGGAATCTCTTGTAATGCTCCATTATGTTTGTAAGCATTTTCAGAAATTCTGACTTTTGATTTTTCTTCGTGGAGTAAATGAAATGCAAAACGAGATACTTTTTCATATACTACCATACTCACTGAGTTAGAACCAATGTCTATGATTGCAACGCGCTTTGCCAAGGCGCTATTCTTCTATTTCTAAGTTTTTATATTTAAATTGAAGCTCCGCTATTGTTTCAACATTATCTTTGTCTGGGACTATACAGTCAACTGGACAGACAGATATGCAAGCAGGTTCGTCATAAATACTGACACATTCCGTGCATCTGTCAGGGTCAATATAGTAAATTGGATCACCTTCTTCGATTGCTAGCGTAGGACATTCTTCTCTACATGCATCACATGCAATACATTCATCATTAATAATTAGAGCCATATTCAAAAACCTTATATTCTATACTTATTTTTTATCTGACGATTTATAGCAAATTAAAGCTTTATTATTTTTGAATTTTCACGCATTTCTTGGAATTGTGCACGATAGTTTAGAATTGAGTTGTAATGATGCAATTGTTCCGTCAATTCCGTCTTCTCTATTTTTAATTGTAATCTTTGCTCCTAAGGCATCTGCAGCACTTTTTGCTAGAAAAAGACCAAGTCCTACACCAGATTTGTTTCCTTGTCGTTTAAAAGGAGCGAATAAATCGACAGTATCATCAATGCCACATCCTTCATCTATAACTTTTATAAGCAGTCCAACATCATCTTGAGAACTTGTAAGTGTTACTGACTTCTCTTTAGGGGTGAATTTAAGAGCATTTTGTAAAAAGTTTTGAATAATCTGGTTTAAAAGACTGAGTTGCAATGTTGCCATAAATCCGTCTGGTTTAAAACGCATGTGTAATTCCTTGCCTTCATTTTCAGCAAGAAGTTTAAAATCATTTGCTTTTTGTTTTAAAAACTTTATGACATCCACTTCTACTGGTTTGTCGAGCTGTGCACCTTCTTGGCGTCCTATATTGAGTATATTTGAGACAATGATATTCATTTCATCGACAGTCTTGTTTGTTGTTTGGATAGCTTCAATGTACTCCTCGGCAGAGCGTTTTTTTATAAGAGTAACTTGGTTTTTAAGTTTTATGACAGCAAGAGGTGTTTTAAGCTCATGTGCCGTTCCAATGAAAAGTTCTTTTTGATATTTGACGAAATTTTGAATTCTGGAAATTAAATGATTAAGTGTCTCACCTAAAGGTTCAAATTCCTCTGGAAGTTTTTGGATGTCAATTTCTTTTATTAAATGCTCATTCATATTAGAGAGCTTTTTTGTAAGTGTCTGTATGGGAGCCACTAACATTTTAGACAAAGTTATGGCATAAACTATGACAAGAAGTACACTGGCTATATTGATTATAAAGATGTATCTTAAGATTTTGTGAAGAAGATGTTTTGTTTGTGTTATATCTTTTGTGATTTTAAGGTAACTTTTGTTATCAAGATTAAATGGATATATTAGTGTTAGAAAAGTATGCTTATTTTCTGTTTTTTCATAAACATCCATTTGTGTATTTGTCTTTTTTAAGTATATGATTCCAACACTCAAAGAGAAAAAATTTTCTGGCATAGCTTCATCAGTCTGAAAAACTGATTTATAAGTGGAAATATTCTTAGCATATTGTATAAGTTCTGCTTTTTTATCATCATAAATTGACTTTTCTATATAAAAATATAAAAGAGATGAAAAAATTATTATGAGTGTGACTGATGCAAAGATGAGTTGAATAAGAAAGTTGGCTCGAATACTCCGAGTAAAAAACATGATAAAACCTCATAAATATATTTATGAGATTATATCATTTTAGAGTTTAATTAAACTTCTTTTGGAAAACAAAAACGGTACCCACGACGGCGTACTGTTTCTATAGTTGTAATAGATAAAGGTTTGTCCATTTTTTGTCTAATTTGGTTAATGGCAACTTCAATAACATTTGGAGTAACAAGTTCTGGTTCTTCCCAAATAGCATCTAATAATTGCTCTTTAGAAACGATTTGGTCACGGTGACGAGCAAGATGTGTAAGGACTTCAAAAGGTTTCCCTTTAAGCTCTATTTCTGTCTCTTTGTATGTAATCTTTTCTTCTTCAGGATTAATAGTTAAATCTTCGATTTCAATAATATTACTTCCGCCAAAACGCAAACGCGCTTCAATACGAGCAATTAAAACATCAAAATCAAATGGTTTTCTTATGTAATCATCTGCGCCGGCACGCAATGCTTCGATTTCACTTTCATTATCATCTCTTGCTGAAACAACAACAACAACTGTTTTTGGAGTTTTTGATTTTATATCACCTATGATATCAACTGAATTTCCATCCGGAAGCATCCAGTCCATAAGAACTAAGTCATAGTTCCTAATGTCTAAGTAATATTCACCATCTTTTAATGTCTCAACAACATCACTTTGATAACCAAATTCTTTGAGTCCCTCTGCTAACATTTTGTTTAATGTAACTTCATCTTCTATAATCAGAATACGCATTCATCTTTCCTGTGCTTAAATATTTGGTGGAATAATAGCATAATTTTAGGTTACTTTAAAGTTTTTTTCAATTTTTTTTAAAAAAAATTGAAGTTATAATTAAGAATTAAAGTACACGGTATCGCTGACACTTACCATACAGTCGGGTAAAATTGATGGTTTCGTGATTTTTAGATGAAGGGTGTTTATTTTTGAAAATTTATTTTTAAGTTGAATACTTAGATTACGAAGAGCATCTTCTATGAGTAAAAACTTCTCATTTATCATTGTAAATTTTATAAATTCTGCAAGCTCTGCATAATTAATGAAGTCATCTTTAAATTCATAATCAATGGTTACATTAATGATAATTTCTTGTTTATCTTTTCTTTCAAAGTCTAAAATACCTATAATACATGAAAAGGTTAAATCTTCTATATGAATTTTCAAATTAGATGACTCTTTTTTCTTTACCCTTGATGACACGGATAATATTAGGAATATGTTTGTAAAACAAAATAAATACAATAAAAATAACAGGGGCATGAAACATATTCGGATGAATGATGAAACTTGAAACAAGCAGTGATAGAACGGCTGTAAGTGATGAAACTGAAGAGATACGGACTGTTTTTGCCATAACAAGCCAAACGACTAATGCTATAAGTGTTTCAAATGGAAGCATAAATATCATAACACCCATGCCAGTAGCAACGCCTTTTCCGCCTTCAAAACCAAGGTAAGGGGAAAAACAGTGCCCAAGAACTGCTAAAACTGCAATAGCCCATAATACTGATGTATCAAGTCCTATAAAATAAGCGACACTTAAAACAGCTACACCTTTGAGTGCATCTAAAATGAGTGTTGTGATACCAAGCTTTTTTGCTAAGGCAGGATTAGTCTCTTTTACGACTCTTAAAACATTTGTTGCACCAATACTACCACTTCCTGCTGATTTTACATCTACGCCCGCAAATTGTTTTGCGAGTAAAAGACCAAAGGGAATACCACCTATAAGATATGCTGCAATATAAAACTGCACATTAATATTAAATAAAAAATCCATAAATTTCCTTAAATTATTTGAGTGATGACATTCTACAGTTTCTATGCTAAATATATTTTGATATAATTGCGATAGTAAATAATTTGAGGATTTATTTTTTGAAATTAACCAATGAAGAATTAAAAAACGAGATACAAAGACTAAAAGAAAAACTGAGTGTAACGGTTGTTGCGCATTTTTATCAACGAGATGAAGTGTTTGAACTTGCCGACATAACAGGTGATTCACTTGAACTTGCAATGAGAACTATGGCAGATGATTCTGAATATGTACTTTTTTGCGGTGTTGGATTTATGGGGCAGAGTGTCAAAGTACTTTCTCCAAATAAACGAGTAGTGATGCCAAAAATAGCTTGCTGTGCAATGGCACGCATGATAGACTCGCTTTATTATGATGATTCGGTGAAATTTTTAGAAGACAATGGCATAAAAAAAGAAAATATTTTGCCTATTACTTATATAAATTCCAATGCTGATGTCAAAGCAAAAGTCGGAGAGATGGGAGGAATGGTGTGCACCAGTGCTAATGCTAAAAAAATCATTACAACGGCTTTGAGTGAAGGCAAAAAAATTCTTTTTGTTCCTGATAGATGTTTAGGTCAAAATATCGCCAATCAAATGGGACTCAAATCAATGGTAATTGGGCAAGAGGGCGATCCAAAAGATGCTGACATTATCTGTTATGACGGTTTTTGTTCGGTGCATCAGCTTTTTACGCTTGATGATATTGCTTTTTACCGTAAAAAATTTCCTGGAATTTTAATTGCGACACACCCTGAGTGTGATCCGGCTATTTGTGATGCAAGTGATTTTGTAGGTTCAACATCACAATTGATTAAATACATTACAGAGTTAGCACCTGAACAAAAAGTAGCAGTCGGTACAGAGTTTAATATGGTAAATCGTTTACGAGCAAAAAATACCTATGTTTTAAGCTCCACAAAACCGGAATGTCCGACAATGAATGAAACAACTCTTGAAGATGTTTATCTTACACTCAAAGCTATTGAGGAGGGTGCACCGATTAACGAAATAGAAGTTGATCCAAAAACACAAAAATGGGCAAAAATTGCACTAGAGAGAATGTTGGCATTATGATAGAACAATTTGTAAAAGAAGCTTTGTCTGAAGATGTCGGTCGTGGCGATTTATATGCTTTAGTAGAACCTTCCATCCCTGCAAGTGCTAAAATTATTGCAAAAAGTAATGGTGTTGTTGCTGGGCAAAAATATGTTGATATCTTGGCAAAGCTAGAAAATTTTTCTGTGACATGGATGAAATCTGATAAACAGACATTTTTAAGTGGTGAAACAATAGCCACAGTTGAAGCAGATTCTCATACACTGCTTCGTTGTGAGAGAACGCTCTTAGATATGCTTTTACATGCAAGCTCTATAGCAACACTGACAAGAAAATATGTTGATGTGATTACACCCTATAATGTAAAATTGCTTGATACAAGAAAAACAAGACCACTGTTGCGAATATTTGAAAAATATGCCACGCGTTGCGGTGGTGCTGTTAATCACAGAATGGGACTTGATGATTCTTTGATGATAAAAGACACGCATTTAAAAACAATCAAAAATTTACAAAATTATATAAAAAATGCCAGAAAGTCCATCCCATTTACTGCAAAAATCGAGGTTGAAGCTGAGACACTTTTTATAGCACAAGAGGCTATGCAAGCGCAGGCAGATATTGTAATGTGTGATAATATGACACCGGCGCAAGTAGAAGAAGTTGTTGCTTTTAGAAATGAAAACTATCCGCATATTCTTTTAGAAGCCAGTGGAAATATTTCGCTTGATACCATTGAATCTTATGCCAAAACAGGTGTAGATGCCATTAGCTCGGGTGCTTTAGTGCATCAAGCAAATTGGATTGATTTGTCAATGAAAATGGATTAAAGGTCATAAATTATGGCTGATGATGCTGAAAAAACCGAAGAACCCACCCCCAAGAAAATAGAAGATGCCAGAGAAGAGGGAAATGTTCCAAAATCACAGGATGCCTCGGGTGTTATAACACTTTTTGTAGCTATATTAGCTGTATTGATGCTTTTTCCTTATATGGCAGATCATATGATTCACCTTTTTCGATATTACTTTTCCCTTATCGGTATGCCAATAGATAAACTTTTTGCTGTGGATATTGCTATAGTGACTATCAAAGAATTTTTGTTGATGGTTTTACCTTTGGCTCTTGCTGTAGCAATTTCGGGTGTTATTGCTGCCTTGGCACAGTTTGGATTTTTATTTACTACAAAAGCTATTATGCCGGATTTTAAGAAAATTGACCCGATTAAGGGAACAAAAAATCTTTTTTCTTTAAAAAAATTAATTGAAAGTGTGAAGATAACGCTGAAATCTTTTACAACTTTAGGCGTTGGCTTTCTGGTTTTCTTTTATTTTATTGAAGAGTTGCCGACCGTCGCACTTTTTGGTTTACATGACCAACTGATGTGGCTGAAGGACAAAATGATAATGATTGCGTTTGTCATGCTCTTTATTATTTTTATTTTTGCAATTATTGATATTATTATAGTAAGAAAACAATACTTTGACGGATTAAAAATGTCAAAACAAGAGATAAAAGATGAGATGAAAAATATGGATGGCGATCCGCTCATTAAATCAAAAATTCGACAAATTCAAATGGAAGCATCTAAAAAAAGAATGATGGCAGAGGTGCCAAATGCCGATGTGGTTATAACCAATCCCACTCATTATGCCGTTGCCATAAAGTATGATGAAGAAAAATCGCATGCGCCTTTGGTTATTGCTAAAGGTGTAGATAACATTGCACAACAGATTAAAAAGATTGCTAGAGAAAACAATGTACACATTCTCCAGAATCCTCCTTTGGCAAGAAGTCTTTATAAAGAGGTGGATGTAGACAAGCCTATTCCGGAGGCATTGTTCAGTGCAGTAGCTGAAGTTTTAGCATATGTTTACAAGATGAATAAAAAATAGTATATAATTTTATTTAAAAAGTAGACATTTGATAGCTTTTAATGATGTAAAAAATGCAAAGTATATTGTGATAATAACAGATAATAATTCATTTGCGAATGCGAATGCTTTATACTCGTATATATTGAGTGAACATAAAAAGGTTTCCTTGGTAGTGACACAAGAGATTGATGCTAAATTTTCTTTTTTACCTTGGTATGAAAAAAGAAGAGAAAACATTCCCGCTTCAGCTGATTTGATAATTGAAGTGCAGCCTGATAGTGTTGCCCTTTTTGATGCCTTGAAAAAAAATGATATTGCAATAAACAAAAAAATGGCAACAGCACTCTTCGCAGGTCTTTTAGAGTTTACAGAAGGCTTTTTTAATGTTACATGTAATGGTACAGCTTTTGCTATTGCTAGTGAACTTATAACACTCAAAGCTGAGCATGTTACATGTAAAGAGTTTTTGCAAAAAAGAGATTCTTTGGCTTTGTTTCGTTTAAAATCTTTGATGTACAAAACTATGGTGCAGAGTGCTGATGCACAAGTCATAAAGGTGTACATATCAAACGAAGATTTAAAAAGTACAGGTGCAACGCAAAGAGATGTTGAAAAAGTACAAAAAGAATTACTCAAGATAGTACATGTAAAAGAAGTTATTCTTTATAAAAGTGATGAAAACAATAAAATTTTAAAATCAATTAAGGAAATATAATTTGAGAAACAAGAGAAATAAATCTTCACTGAGTGTATTATTTGTAATGCTATTACTAGTGGGGGGTGGATTATATGTTTATTTTTCTGCAACATTTGAACGGAATGTTCCTTCGATAACTTTACAAACAAACGGCTATTGGAATCTTAAAAAACCATTACAATTGAAAATGGAAGATGCTAGTGGCATTCAATCATATAAAGTGATAATGCGAACAAAAAGTGGTGACACAAAACTGCTATATAACCGACTGATTGCTCCTAAAAAAGTCATCAACTTGGAACTACAACCGCCACGGGGCGCATACGCAATTAAAGATAAAGAGATTGAAATTATTGTACAGGCACAAGATGCTAGTAAGTGGAATTTTTTAAATGGCAACACTGCGATACAATCTTTTAAATTAAAAATTGACAAGAAAAGACCACAGATAAATATTATTAACAATTCATATAAAATATCTCGTGGCGGTTCGGCACTTGTTATTTTTCAAGCTGGAGATGAGAATTTAAAAGAATTATATATAGAATCAAATCATAAGAAACATTTTAAAGTGGAACCTTTTTATAAAGAAGGGTATTATATAGCTTTGTTAGCATGGCCTGTGCAAGACGACCATTTTAAAGCGACTGTAGTAGTCGAGGATAAAGCTGGAAATATGAAAAGAGCTTATGTTCCATTATATTTAAAAAATAAAAAATATAGACTTTCAAAAATTATACTTTCAGATAAATTTTTAAATGGTAAAATTGCTGAACTTGCAGAACAATTTGAAGAGACACAAGGAGTAGACGCTCCATTGGAACGATTTAAAATTATAAATGAAGATGTAAGAGCAAAAAATGAAAAACTGATTCAAAAAGTAACATCGA
>JALSLQ010000027.1 GCA_026988235.1 Sulfurimonas sp. | reverse complement strand
AAAATTGCTGAACTTGCAGAACAATTTGAAGAGACACAAGGAGTAGACGCTCCATTGGAACGATTTAAAATTATAAATGAAGATGTAAGAGCAAAAAATGAAAAACTGATTCAAAAAGTAACATCGAATGTGCCACAAGAGATGATTAGCAATTTTAAAATTAGAAAAATGTATCCATTGACAAATGGACAAGTTGTTGCACATTTTGGAGATCATAGAAAATATTACTATCATGGCAAGTTTATTAGTGAAGCTTATCACCTAGGTATAGATATGGCAAGTTATGCTATGGCTCCTATTATGACACGAAATTATGGTACAGTAGTCTTTGCAGATTATAATGGTTTATATGGTAATAATCTTATTATTTCACATGGACTTGGTTTATACACGCTTTATGGACACTGCTCAAGTTTTGAAGTAGGTGTCGGTGATGAAGTACATCCTGGAGAAAAAATTGCAAATACGGGAAAAACAGGATATGCTATGGGGGATCATCTCCATTTTGGTGTATTGGTGCAAGGAATTGAAGTACGCCCACAAGAGTGGATGGACAAACAATGGATGAAATTAAATATTGGAAATATCATAAAAAGTGCTAAAAAAATCATTGATGGCGAATAAAGGATAACAGATGTATCAAACAACAATTAAAAAAAGTGTAGAACTTGTTGGAATAGGCTTACATAAGGGTTCTCCTGTACGATTAAGATTAGAACCTTTAGAATCAAACAGCGGTATTGTCTTTTACCGAAGTGATGTGGATGTTTCTATTCCTTTAGTTCCTGAGAATGTTGTTGATACGAAAATGGCGACGGTTATAGGTAAAGATGACTTTGTTATCTCTACAATTGAGCATCTTCTTTCAGCCGTGTATGCGTATGGAATTGATAATCTTCGTGTTATTGTCGATGCGGATGAGGTGCCGGTAATGGATGGTAGCAGTGCAAGTTTTTGTATGCTTTTGGATGAAGCAGGCATACAAGAGCTGGATATTCCTAAAAAAGTGATGATTATTAAAAAAGAGGTTGAAATAAAAGAGGGGGAAAAGTATGTCAAACTTTCTCCTTCCCCTGACTTGAATTATGATTTTACGATTAAGTTTCCTCATCCGGTTATTCAAGAACAGGCTTATGTATTAAAATTTACCAAAGAAAGCTATAAAAATGAGATATCACGAGCACGAACATTTGGGTTTTTACATGAAGTGCAGTATTTGCGTTCAAAAGGTTTGGCTCTTGGGGGTTCGCTGGAAAATGCAATAGTTTTAGACGATAAAAAGATATTGAATCCTGAGGGTTTACGCTTTAGTGATGAATTTGTACGACATAAAATTTTAGATGCCATTGGGGATATGAGTTTGATTGGTATGAATTTTATAGGAAATTATGAAGCATTGGCGGGAAGCCATGATTTAAACCATAAATTGACACTTGAACTACTCAAAGATGCTGACAATTATGAAGTGGTAGAACTCGTCGGTGAAAAAACAAGAGAGTTAGAAAAAGCCTATGCGTAAGGTTAATGTTTTATGCATAACACTCACTTCACCCATAAAAATCGGAATTTATGAACAAAATAAACTTATTGAAACTTTAGAAAGTCAGGAAAAAAGTTCTGATGTTCTGCCGTTGATTTTCAAAGATATTTTAAAGAAATATAATGTAGAAAAACTGTTTTACGCAAATGGCCCGGGAAGTTTTATGGCTATTAAAGTAGCTTATATCTTTTTGAAATCTTTAAGTATTTTAAAAAAAATACCACTTTTTGCGACAGATGCTTTTTATTTTAATAAAAATCAACCTATCAAAGCGATTGGAAAGCTATACTTTGTTAAAATGAACCAAGATATAAAAACTCAAAAACTGCAAATAGCACCAGAAGCAAATTTTACGCTACCTGAAGTGTTGGATTATAATGAGTTTAGTACAAATACAACGCCCCTTTATATGATAGGTGCAGTTGGATAGGATAATCAGTGACAATAAGTGTACCGGCAACATCTGCAAACCTAGGACCGGGTTTTGACTCTTTGGGTCTGGCAGTAGATTTAAGAAATAGAGTGGAATTTCATCCATCAAAATTTTTCAGCGTAAGTATAAAAGGTGAGGGTGAAAATAATCCAAGATTAAAAGGCAATAACCTTTTTATTAGCATTTTCAATGAGCATTATTCTCGTTTAACAAAAAATAAGCAAAATTTCAAGTTTACTTTTTATAATCAAATTCCAATGTCTCGTGGGCTTGGAAGTTCTTCTGCTGTTATAGTTTCAGCAATTGCCTCAGCACATGAAGCAGCGGGGATTCGTGTGAGTAAACGAAGAATTCTCAATCATGCACTTGTGTATGAATCACACCCTGACAATATTACGCCTGCTGTAATGGGTGGGTTTAATGCCGCTACTATTGAAAAGAACAAAGTGTTTTCTCAAAAAAAACATCTTCCAAATTACCTTAAAGCTGTCGTAGTTATTCCAAACAAACAGATGAATACCTCTAAATCAAGAACAGTTTTGCCAAAATCATATTCAAAAGAAAATGCAGTGTATAACCTTTCTCATACGGCTTTAACCGTAGCAGCATTTTTTAATGAAGATTGGGAAATGCTTAAGCTTGCCGCTCAAGACAGATTTCATCAAAAAGCTAGGATGAAAATGTTACCGGAGCTTTTTAGTGTTCAAAAAGTTGCGTATGAGAGCGGTGCTTTAATGAGTACGCTTTCAGGGAGCGGTTCTACCTTCTTTTCACTTGTTTATGATGATGATTCAGCAATGATATCAAATAGAATGAAGCAGAAATTTCCGGATTTTAGTGTGAAAGTTTTAGATTTTGATAACGATGGCTTAATAATAGAGCGATAAGCACTATTAAATAAAGTAAGATTTAGATATAATGGCAAAAAAATTTCATCAACCGACTAGAATGTGCGTTTCTTGCAGAACAAAAGAACCGCAATCTAATCTATTTCGACTGCAATGTCTGAATGGAGAATTGACAGCATTTGACGGGATTGGCAGAAGTTTTTATTTATGTCAAAGTTGTCTGTCTGATAATAAAAAACTTTTCAGAGTTTTAATGCGTCAATGCAGAAGCTCACAGAAAGATAAACTTATGAATAAACTAAAGGAGATCATCGCTGATGATAGAAAAAGTTAGAGTACACGAAATTGCAAAAGAGCTAGGAATAGCATCTAAAGATGTTTTAGATAAAGCAAAAAAAATGGGTCTTGAAGTGAAATCTGCACAAAGTGTAGTAACAATGGAACAAGCAGAAAGCATAGCGAATTACATAATGAACGGTGATGAGAGTGCCCAAGTGCAAAAACCTAAAGTTGTAAAAAAGACATCTAAAAAAGTGAACGATGATACTCCTGAAGAAATAAAAATAGATGTAGAAGTAAAAGAAGTGCCTAAAACGACGGAAGAAGAGACTTCTCCTCAAAAAGAAGAGGCAGAACCTGAAAAAGAGAAAACTTCTGAAGCTCAGCCGAAAAAAGAAGAAACTTCTGAAGAACCTACTCTTGATAAAGTAGCTAAAAAAGAGCCTGTCAAAAGTAGATTAAAAGTTGTACAGCCATCTATTCGACCGGCTATTAAAAGATCAGGTCTTAAGATTGTTAAAAAGAAAAAACCAAAAGTTGAAGAAAGTTATAGTATGCCTCAAAAACAAGCTTCAGTCTCTTCATATGGAAAAATGAGTGCTGAAGTTCTTGAAGAACTTTCGAGAAAAAAGAAATTTACTTCTAAACAGGCACCGACTAGTAAAAAAGATCAAGGAAGAAGACTTGACATTTTTGGTGGTTCTATGACGGATGTGTCTATGGATATGGATGATCAAGTAACACTCTTAGATTTGAACTCAACTGAACGCGCTCCAATAGCTCCCGAAGAGCCTAGAAAACCTAGAACTCCTAAGCCGGCTGGAAGAAATGCAAATAAAAAGCAAGCACCACGCGGTAGAAAAGTTTCTCGTGATAAAAGAAAAAAATATGCTAAAGTGTCTCATGAAGATGAAGTTGTGACACATGTAGAGATTCCTGAAGATATTCGTGTTTATGAGTTTGCCGAAAAACTAAAGCGTCCTATGTCTGACATCATAAAGGTTCTTTTTGATCTTGGTATGATGATGACAAAAAATGATTTTTTAGGTACAGACGAGATTGAAATTCTTTCTGAAGAATTTGGTGTTGAAGTGACTATAATTGATCCTAAAGATGAATTTGATTATGTTACAGAAATGGAAGAAGAAGACCCTAATGCAGTTGAAAGACCTCCAATCATAACAATTATGGGACATGTTGATCATGGTAAAACCTCATTGCTTGATGCAATTAGAAAAGCCAAAGTAACTGAAGGCGAAGCCGGTGGAATTACACAACACATTGGTGCATACACAATTGAGCAAAAAGGTAAAGCAATTACTTTTATAGATACTCCGGGTCATGCAGCTTTTAGCTCTATGCGTCAACGCGGTACAGATATTACCGATATTATTATAATTGTTGTTGCTGCTGATGATGGTGTAAAACCACAAACACTAGAAGTTATTAAAATTGCAAAAGAGTCGGGTGCGCCTGTGATTGTGGCACTCAATAAAATGGATAAAGAAACGGCAAACCCAGATTTAGTAAAAGGTCAAATGGCAGAACATGGTATTTCTCCTATTGATTGGGGTGGGGATGTAGAATTTGTCCCTGTTTCTGCAAAAACAAATATGGGAATCGATGACTTATTAGAAAATATTCTTCTGACTGCTGAAGTACTGGAACTCAAGGCAAATACTGAAGCAGCGGCAAAAGCTGCTGTTGTTGAATCATCTTTAGAAAAAGGGCGTGGTCCTGTAGCAACTGTTATAGTACAAAATGGTACACTAAAAGTTGGTGACAATGTAGTTTGTGGAAGTTCATACGGGCGTGTAAAAGCACTTCTTAATGAAAATGGTAAACAGATAAAAGAAGTAGGACCATCTCATACAGCAGTTGTTGCCGGGCTAAATGAAGTACCTGTTGCAGGTGAAATCATGATGGTAATGCATAGTGATAAAGAAGCAAAAGAATATGCACATAAGCGTTATGAATATGAAAGAAATAAAGAACTTTCAAAATCAACAAAATCAACATTAGAAGATATGACATCAATGATTGCAGAAGGCAAATTGAAATCTCTTAAAGTAGTTCTTAAAACTGATGTTCATGGCTCGCTTGAGGCAATTAGAAGTTCATTGACTGAACTAAGGAATGATGAAGTCAAGATTGATGTTATTTCAAGTGGTGTTGGTGGGATTACAGAGAGTGATGTAGAATTAGTAAGTAATTCTGAAAATTGTGTACTTCTCGGTTTTAATGTTCGTCCTACAGGTTCAGTAAAAGCACTTGCAAAACAAAGAAATGTAGATATTAGAACATATTCTATAATTTATCAATTACTTGATGATATGACTGGTATGCTCACGGGTATGATGGCACCGAAATTTACTGAAGAAAACACGGGTCAGGCTGAAGTTAAAGATGTCTTTAAATCACCAAAAGGCATGGTCGCAGGATGTCTTGTTGTAGATGGTAGACTGATTCGCGGCGGACTTGTTCGTGTTATTCGTGAAGGTGTTGTTGCTTACGAGGGAGAACTTGTATCATTAAAACGCTTTAAAGATGATGTTGAAGAGATTGGAAACGGTTATGAATGTGGTGTGATTATATCTAACTATGATGATGTTCAGGTTGGCGATGTTATTGAAACATTTAAAAAAGTTGAACAAAAAGTATCATTGTAAAGAAGACAAATGAATGAAGCACAAATAAAGCTAAAAAGAACAGAAACTCTTTTAGCTGAACTGATTCCTGAAGCACTTAGCCAGTTAAATGACAATCGTTTGCACGAATTGAGTGTTATTGAAGTGAAGTGTTCTCGTGGTAGAAGTGATGCAAAAGTTTACATCAATCCAAGTAATTTTAGTGAAGAAGAAAAAAGAGCCTACCTGAAACAGCTTAGAAAGGCGCGTCCTTTAGTAGAAGATTTTTGTTTGAAAGATCAAGGTTGGTACAGATGTCCAAAACTAACATTTGAGTTTGATGAACAGTTGAAAAAATCACAAAATATTGAAGATTTATTTAAAAAAATAGCCAAAGAGCATAAAGGAGAAGCATCATGAGTTTACATAGTGATATAGAATCAGTAGTGAAATCAGTAGATTTGGAACTTTATGATACGGTTGTTGTCAATGAAAATGATGAAACGATTTTTCGTGTGAGTGTCATTTCTCCTGAAATTGAGAACGGTAAACGCAAAGGGGTAAGTCTTGATGCTTGTGTAGAGTTAACACATCTCATTTCCCCTTTACTGGATGTTACTCCTCCTGTTTCAGGTGAATACAGACTTGAAGTCGGTAGCCCCGGCATAGAGCGAAAGCTAACAACATTAGAGCATTTCAAGAAATCTCTTGGCGAAAATGTTTCCCTACTCTTAGATGAAAAAGTAAAGATTAAAGGCAGACTCAACAAAGTTGAGGGAAACAAACTTTTTGTAGAAAAAGAGGGTCAAATAGAAGAAATTGACTTCAATGCAGTAAAAAAAGCAAAAACTTATTTTGAATGGAAATAGATCATAACTTTTATATGAACCTTGCCGTTAGTGAGGCTTGGAAATATCAAGGATTGACTTACCCAAATCCTGCAGTAGGGTGTACCATCACAGGCGAACATGATGAGATTTTAGCTGTTGAAGCACACCATAAAGCCGGTGAACCTCATGCTGAAGTCAATGCCCTTAAGTCTGCATACTACAAACTGACACAAAACAAAGCTATCCTTCAACTCCGCACATCCAAAGAAATTCATACTTTTTTACTTCAAAATCATAACAATATTTTTACAAACTGTTCTTTATATTCTACTCTTGAACCCTGTTCCCATGTAGGAAAAACACCCTCATGTGCTAATTTAATCGCACAACTTGGTATAAAGAATCTTTATATTGGCGTAGAAGATTTGAATGAGACTGCTGCAAAAGGAAATGCAATTTTAGCTAAAAGCGGGTTACATGTAAGCTTACATGTAAACAAAGAAAAATGCGAAAATTTGCTTTTTCCGTTTCAAAAATTTCTCAAGGACAGATTTGTTTTTTTCAAATGGGCACAGAGGTTTAATGGCACGACAGATGCAGGCACAATTAGCTCTAGCAAGTCAAGAAAAAATGTACATGCTATGAGAAATGTTTGTGATTTACTAGTCATCGGTGGTAATACAGTGCGTAAAGATAGACCGACACTTGATGCACGATTGGTCAATGGCAAAGCACCTGATATTTTGATACTTTCACGAGAAAATGAGTTTGACAGAACAATCCCTCTCTTTAATATAAAAAATAGAGAAGTAACTATAGCAAGTGACTTTTCACTTCTGAAAAATTATAAAAATATTATGATTGAGGGCAGTGAAAAAATGTATGCACTGAGCCGTGAAATAGTTGATTATTATTTATGTTACCTTGCACCTAGTTTTGGCGGGTATGAAGGATTTAAAAATATTGAAGATAAATTTGATATTTTAAATGCAAGCAAAGAAGAGGAAGATATAATATTGTGGATGAAAAGAAGGATATAAGTTTATGAGTATTTTAGATCAAAAAGGTGATATAAAACAAGAAAAAATTGTCTCTATGTTTGATGATATAGCATCAACATACGATACTGCAAACCGTGTCATGAGCATGGGTGTAGACATTTCATGGCGAAAGAAAGCATGTGATTTGGCTTTTGATTACTACGGTAAAAAAAATATTGATAAAATTGTAGATGTTGCTTGTGGAACAGGAGACATGATGGGGTACTGGAAGAAACAGTCGCAAAAAGCAGATGTGCAAATCGCTGAATTTGTCGGTGTTGACCCATCTAATGGCATGGTCGATGTTGCCCGTAAAAAATTCCCTGATTTTTCATATCACATTGCAAAAGCGACTGAAATTCCGTTTGAAGATGCAAGTGCTGACATACTGAGTATTACCTATGGTATCCGCAATGTTGTTGAGCGACAAGAAGCATTTTATGAGTTTAATAGAATGCTTAAAAAAGAGGGACTCGTCGTCATCTTGGAATTTATGAAAGATGAAAACAAAAATATCCTTAAAAAAATTCGTGATATTTATATGCACAAAATTCTTCCCTATGTCGGTGCTGCCATTTCTAAAAATTTAGAAGCGTATACTTATCTTCCTGATTCTATAGAAAATTTTGTAACCATCCAAGGTATGCAAAAAGAGTTAGAAGATGCAGGCTTTGAAATACTCCACACACAAAGCTTTTCCATGGACATCTCTACATTAATGATTGCGCGTAAAAAAAATTAGTAAATAGAAGTCAAACAAAAGTCTCAAGACCATCAATTGAAGCAATTTTTTGGAACACGGACTTTAGTCCGGGCTGAGAGTGGCAAGAATGTTGCAATAGCCGGCACTAAAGTACCGGTTCCGAAATAAAATGGAACCCGGACTTCAGTCCGGGCTTAGTGTCTTTAAAAACTAAGGTCTAGGTTAAAACCTAGGTTCCGAGAAAGTATCAAGTTTTTTTCTTAGCTTAATGGCATTAAGAGTTTTGTTTGGGCGAGTTTTTACACATCCATTAAATCACATACATTAATTTTTAATGCTTTTGCAATTTTATACAAATGTTCTAGATTGAAATGCTTATTGTATTTATTGTTTTCACAATTTGAATAAAAAGCAACAGACCTTATCCCTATATCTAGAGCTAAATCCAATTGGGTTACTTTTCTATTATTTCTAAAAAATTTTACCTTTTTTGATATTTTTTTATAAAAGTCTTCTATTTCTTCATCAGTTACATTACTAAATTCATTTCAAGATTCATATAATTTCAACAGAATCAGAATTTTCACCAAATCAGCTTATTCTAAATACAAAAGCTGGAAAAAACTATTTTATTAGACAATATATTAAAATGGGTGTTTTTGTTGGCGGTGCTAATTTAGAACAGATAAATGAAGCTGAAGCAAAAAAAGCTATTTCAGAACTTAATATGGCAAAAAAAGCTATTTGCAGTAAACAAGTCGCTAACTAAATTTCGTTTCTCCTTTCTTCCCCAGACTTTTGTCTGGGTTTTCTCCTTAAATAATGTTATAATACTACTACTAAATATGAGCATAACGATAGTGAAACGCAAGTCATAGATATAAAATATTTACAAATAAAGCTTGTAATATTCTTTTTAATATTAAAAAAGAGTTTTTAAGCAAAGAAGAAGCAAAGCGCTTTTTTGATGAATCAATAAAAAATGGATATAAAATAAATCAAAAACTTATAGATGAAATGTTGGATAATTTATAATGTATACCCTTAGCGTATCCGCACTTAATGAACAGATAAAAACCGTTTTAGAAAGCACTTTTGAACGGATATTTGTTGAGGGGGAACTCTCTCGCATCACTTTTCATAACTCCGGACATATCTATTTTACCCTTAAAGACAAAGATTCAGCTGTGAGTTGTGTTATGTTTCGTGGCAATGCTTCAAAGCTAAGATTCCGTCTTGAAGAGGGGATGAAAGTTGTCATAGACGGTGCCGTTACACTCTATAAACCTCGCGGTAGTTACCAAATAAACTGTTTTTCTATTGAACCGGCGGGACAGGGTGCTTTGGCGTTAGCTTATGAACAGCTCAAACAAAAACTCTCTTCTCAAGGTTATTTTAGTCCTGAGAGAAAAAAAGAGCTTCCAAAATTTCCTTCGCGTATTGCATTGATTACTTCTGCAACAGGCGCAGCATTACAAGATATGCTTCGTGTTGCAAATTCAAGATACAGGTTGATAGAAATTGATGTGTATGATGTCCTTGTTCAAGGCGATAGTGCTGCATTTGCTATAGCAAATACTATTAAAATAACTGATTCTAAAAACTATGATATTATTGTGATTGGTAGAGGCGGTGGCAGTATAGAAGATTTATGGGCTTTTAATGAAGAAATAGTTGCCGATGCACTCTTTCATGCAAAAACACCGATAGTTTCTGCCGTAGGACATGAAATTGACTGGGTGATTAGTGATTTTGTGGCAGATTTACGAGCACCGACACCTAGTGCTGCAATGGAGATGATACTACCTGACACGAATGAACTCTATCAGTATTTAGATTCGCTATCGACACAGTTAACTCAAAGAATAACGCACAAAGTATATAGTCTACAGCAAGAACTGTTACATGTAAAGAACTCTTATCTGCAACATTCAGTGGAGAAAAAATTGCAATATCGCGTTGATGAGATTAGAAAATTGCAAGAAGATTTTGCCCAGGCAAT
>JALSLQ010000026.1 GCA_026988235.1 Sulfurimonas sp. | reverse complement strand
CTTCTAGTACGTCTCTTCCTGTTCCCACATTTAAACGCATAAATCCTTCTCCTGCCTGACCAAAACTCTTTCCATCATTTAACCCCAGTTTGGCTTCATAGTAGAAGAAATGTGTTAGTGCCTCATGCGATAACCCCAAACTGCTACAATCTAACCACATCAGAAAGGTTGCTTCTGTGGGTACCACAGTAATGGCAATATCATGTTCTTTCAAAAAGTTTTGCACATAAGCTATGTTTCCCCGCAGATGCTTTTTAAGCGCATCCAACCATGCATCACCTTCTTCATAAGCAGATATCAATGCTTCTATACCAAAAGGATTTCCGTTGGTAATGCCTGATTTGTCTTGTTCTACGATGTATTGATGTCGTAAATGCGTATCGGGGATGATGGCATAAGAGGTATTGAGCCCTGCGATGTTAAAGGTTTTTGATGGTGCATTGAGTATGACACAGTGCAGCATGATATTTTCAAAACTTCCTATACTATGATGCACTTTATCATACACGATATCCGCATGGATTTCATCGGCTATAATCAATACATCATTGTTCAGACATATCTCTATCAGTTTTTCCAACTCCTGCTTATCCCAAGCACGAGAGGTGGGGTTGTGCGGAGAACAGAGTAAAAAGAGTCTTGCCTCTTTGGCTTTTGCTTCAAAATCATCAAAATCGATGTGATATATTCCATTTTCATAGACTAAAGTATTATCCAATACTTTTCGTTTTTTGTGTTTTACAGACGATACAAAAGGAGGATACAATGGTGTCTGAACAATGATTCCATCTCCCTCTTTTGAGTAGGCACTTATGGCAAAATTGAGTGAAGGTACTACCCCATAACAAGGGACTATCCACTCTTTTTCTATTCTAAAGCCAAAACGTTTTTGCATCCAATCTTGTATCGCCGCATAATATGCTGGAGGGTAGACTGTATAGCCATACAAAGGATGTGCCGCTCGTTTTTTCAACGTCTCTTGCACACATGTGGGGGAAGCCAAATCCATATCTGCCACCCATAAAGGGAGTAAATCATCGGTACCAAATTTCTTTTTGGCAGCATCATATTTGGTGGTGTATGTTCCTTGACGGTTGATGCTTTTGTACATTATTTAATTCTATGTTTCCATAAATATAATGTAAATCCAAGCATAATAACAATAAGTCCCACAGGTATAAATAAATTAAATGTTAATAAACTCTCTGTACTATGATTAAAAAATTGCAAAAACCTATTATCAACTTCTAAATTATTCTTATTTAAGGTGGCTAAATAATCATTCCATACACTTACAAGTGCTAACAGTTGAAAAAATGAAATAACCAATAATATTAAGTTCATTTTCTTTTGATATATCTCATTTTTCTGTGCAAATAAACGGTCTAGATAATCTTTAAAAAATGAGACATATTGTTTAGAACTCTGCAATAAATTTGCTATAGACCAGCGCTTTTCATTTTTTTCATAGATGTCTATGTCAACTTCTATGGAATGTTTAAAATTCATATCATGCAAGCTCAATAGTTCGATTTTGTTAATCATACTATGAATTAATTTAGAATGTTTTTGTAGTGCCTTTAGAGAGTCAGTTTGCATTAATGATTTATTAATTAAATTCATCATTTTGTTATATCTTTCCACTAAAAACCACATATATTGTATATGAAATTGTAACGGTTGAAATCTGTATCTGTCCTGTTTATTTTTTAGAATAATTGTATGAAATCTTCCATTAAATGAATAATAAACTGTGTCATTATAAAGTGGTTCAAGAAAAATTTGAGAACTTAATCGTTCTGCATATATATTTAACGAAATTAATTTTTCAAAAAATACCTTTTCTGCACTCATCTCTTCAGGCACTAATACAAAATTTGAAATATTACAACTATTTGGTAAAATATCAATCATATCAATATCAATTTTTTTCTTGTACAACGTTTCCAAAATTTCTTGTATTTTGTTTTTTGTTTTTGTCTGTATCGAATTTCCCCATGCACTTATCTTACTTTGCTTCTCTTCTTTTACAAAAGCTTTTCTTACAATGTTGTATAAATCATTATATTTTATATTATCTTGTGTAGCATCATAATCTAAAAATTGAAATAAAACATTTGATGGTATTTCAAAATCTACCTGATACACTAGCACAAAGTAGATAAACCTAGGGTCAAAATACAACTTTGCATCATGAGAGACCAAATATTCAGATAACTGTAAAGTTTTTTGAGCCATATTCAATGATGGGCCATCGCGAAAAAAATCTTTTTGTAAGTCTAATTCTTCTTCTAAAATTTGCCATGCATATAAATCTGAATATGTATCATAAATCGTATTATAATTTTCCATCCAAGGAAAATTATCTCCACCATTGCTAATTGCATTTAATTTCGAAAAAGATACTTTTTTATCAAGTAATTCCATATATAATGTACTATCTATTTCGATAGGCTGAACGCCCATAAATGAAAACTTTACAATACTCATAAATATGTTGACCCATGATTTTTAATATATTCATAATTCAATGGTTCATTACGGTAATCAATCGTAATTTCTTCATCTTTTGGTATATCTTTGATTGCCACCACCCTCAAAGGATGATATAAAATTTTAGTATTTGGATTTCTTGAATGATTGATATAACTATATTTTGTACGTAATGACCTAACCAATAAAGTATCCTTATCTAATGCATTCCATTCCATAAAAATATAATGTGCATAAGGAGGAACAATCTTTTCTTTCATCGCATCCTCAATTTCATGATACTTTTCCCAAGTCATCACTTGACCATCTAAAAAACATAAAATATCTTGACAATCAATATTTATCTTTGCGAATAATCCCAAACCATCTATTTCACTAGGTGCAATATATCCTTGCCGTATATTATTAATCGTATTTTTTTTGACAAAATGATAATCTAATTCATTCATAGCTTAAAAGTCCGCTTTTTCTTTAGCACTTTCTATCATCGAGACAATAATAGTGTAGATATTTGCTACCACAGCACCAATCACAAGTCCTACTGCAAGCTTATCATTGTTAGCAAACTGTAGCGCAAAAAATGCAGGAATAAGGTGCAAGTCTGCGACCAAAGAACCTGCCAAAAGTTCTGCTGAA
>JALSLQ010000025.1 GCA_026988235.1 Sulfurimonas sp. | reverse complement strand
TAATGCCAACAGGACAGTGGTCGGAACCTTCTATATAGTCTAAAATAAAGGCATCTTCAAGATTTTCTGCCAAATCTTCAGAGATGAAAAAATAGTCAATTCTCCAGCCGACATTTTTTACTCGTGCATTTGCACGATAAGACCACCAGCTGTATGCATCTACTTTATCTCCATGAACATATCTAAATGTATCAATATATCCATGGTCTAAAAATTTGTCTATCCATTCTCTCTCAATTGGTAAAAAGCCTGAGGTTTTTGCATTGGCTTTTGGGTTTTTTAAATCAATTTCACGGTGTGCTGTATTGACATCACCACAAATAATGATACTTTTGCCTTCGTTTTTAAGTTTTTCGCAATATGCTAAAAAATCATCATAGAACTTCATTTTATAAGCAAGGCGTTCTTCATCTTTTTGTCCATTTGGGAAATAGACATTAAAAAGTACAATATCGCCATAGCATGTTTCTATAATCCGTCCCTCATGTTTTGTATCTATATCGTTACATGTAGAGGTGAAGTTACTTTGCAATACGCTATATGTTGCTGTTCCGCTATATCCTTTTCTTTCTCCCGAGTTAACAATAACTTCGCTAAACTCTTTTTCAAAAAGGTTATTTGGAATTTGCTCTTTTTGAGCTTTTATCTCTTGCAGACATAAAATGTCAGTATCTCTTTCATCTATCCATTTAAGGGCTTCTTTGTTGGCTACAGCGCGTATTCCATTGACATTCCATGATATTATTTCTATGACATTTGACATATAAATTAAACGAAGTCTACTTTTGACAAGTGATGTTTTAATCCAAGTTCAGCAGGGCTACATCCAAGTGCGAGACCTACCATTTGTTGCATATGAAGTACAGGAAGTTCAACTTCTCGTCCTATGGCTTCACTCGCATGTGCTGTTTGTGTATCAAGTTTGAGATGACAAAGTGGACATGGTGTTACCATCCAATCGGCATTTCCATCCATCGCACCAGCAATTGCATTTCCTGTGAGAACCGCTGCAGTATGAGGTGCTTGAAGCTCAACATGAAAACCACAACATTTATTTTTTTCTTCATAATCAACAGTTGCTCCACCACAAGCAATGATTAAATCATCAAGTGAAGATGGGTTATATGGGTTTTCTTTAGAATTATGTGTTTCATTTTGAAGTTCTGATGGACGAATATTATGACATCCATAAAACGGCGCAATATTAAATTGGCTTAGAGGTGTTACTACCATCTCTTTAAGTTTATCAAGACCAAAATCATCAATAATCGCATATAAAAAGTGAGTTACTAAAGAAGTTCCTTTGTACTCTAGTCCAACTTCTGCAAGTTTTTCATTGACTTTTGCTTTTAATTTTTCATCGTTATCTAGTCTATGTTTTGTCATTGCAGTGTTGAGTTGACATGTATTACAGATGGTAACCATAGTAAGACCGTGTTTTTCAGCATAAGCTATATTTCTTGCATTTAAAACAAGAGATAAAAAGTCATCATAATCTTGCAAATGAGATGCTCCACAACATGAAGCTTCTGTGAGTTCTACAAGCTCAATTCCTAGTTTATCAGCAACTGCCATTGTGGACATCATTTGCTCAGGAGTACTTTGTTTCGCTGTACATCCTGTAAAAAGTGCATATCTTAATTTTTCCATTTATATTTCCTTAAATTCTCACATTTATTGAACAAATTCCAATAAATGTTCAATCACTAAAGTTTTTTACTATTAGTAAAAAAGTAGCTTTTAGCTACACTCCTAGAACTTTGCAGTTGATGAAGATTTTACAAGTTTTTGAATCTCATCAAGATTTTGGGATTTTGTTATGCCCCATGGTGGAACGATTTTACCTTTTGTAAACATTCTAAATGCAACAGGTAAATGTTTCACAATTGCCGGTCCTTCAGAATACAGAACAAGTCCGCCTTCATCAAGGACACCATTTTTCGCAATTGATTTTTTAAAACCGACAGCATGACGAACAGCAACATTATTTTTAGCAATACCTTCTTGGAATGCCATTTGATGCAGTTTTGTGATTTTTCCAATTGGATTAATTTCTTTTGGACATGCTTCAGCACATTCAAAACATTTTACGCAGTCCCAAACACCTTGTTTTTCTTCATTAACATCTTTAAGTCTTGATACTGAATTATCACGAATATCAGCAGAAAAACGATATGCTGAAGCAAAAGCAGCAGGACCAAAGAAGTCTTCATTGATTTCAACTGCAGGACAAGCATAGTGACAAGCACCACATTGAATACATAAGTCTGCTTCATCAAGCGTATCGGCATCTTCTGGAGATATGAGGTTTTCAGATTCTGGATTTTCATCAATATCAGCTACAAGATAAGGTGTTACAGCATCATGTTTTTCCCAGAAATCAGCTTTGTCTATTATCATGTCTTTGACAGCTCTTTTTTTACTCAGTGGTTCTATAACAAGTTCGCTCCCAAAAAGATCTACCATATCATTCATGCTTTCTTTACAAGCAAGTGTTGAGCGACCGTTTACTTTTATAGCACACGCACCGCATATACCGTGACGACAAGATCTTCTATATGAAAAACTTCCATCATGATCCCATTTTATTCTGTTTAATATATCTAGTACAACTTCTTCAGAAGTTACTTCCATATCATAATTTTCATAGTATGGAAGGTAATCTTTGTCAGCATTAAAACGAAATACCTTGAAGTTTACTTTTTGTGTAGTAATTTTATGTTGTGTACTCATAAGTTATCCTTAGTAATTTCTTTCTCTTAGTTCATGTTTTCCAAGAACAACATCCATATAATCAAGTGAAATCTTTCCATTTCCATCCATATATGCCATAGTATGTTTCAAAAAGTTTTCATCATCTCGTTTGTCAAAATCTTCCCTATAGTGTGCACCACGACTCTCTTCTCTGGCAATTGCACTCTCTACAATAAATAAAGAATAGTCAAGCATATGACCAAATTCTAAAGCTTCTTGAAGTTCTGTATTAAATACTTTTGATTTATCTTGAATACGAATATGTTTAAATCTTTTACGGAGTTCTTTGACTGTGTCAATCGCAATTTGTAAAGTGTCTTTACTTCTAAATGCACCGGCATTAGCAGTCATACATTGTTGTAATTCTTCTCTTAAAACAGGAACTTTTTCATCTCCATTACTATTTAACAAAAAATCGATTTCCTTAAGTGCCGTTTCTGCATCATCTTGAGTTGCTTTGCGTAATTCAATACTATCCACATCTTTGACCATTGTTTTACCAACGAAGCGACCAAATAATAATGCTTCAAGGACAGAGTTTGCACCAAGGCGATTTGCCCCATGTACAGATACACAAGAACATTCTCCGGCTGCATAAAAACCTTCTATAAATTCTTCATTGTTTTTGCGTGCATGTCCATCAATATCTACCGGAATACCACCCATAGAGTAGTGTGCAGTAGCAGAAATTAAAATAGGTTCTTTAATCATGTCCAAACCTAAAAAGGTAATAGCAAGTTCACGAAGTTCAGGAAGCTTATTCATAATAAGCTCTTTTCCTAAATGTGTTACATCAAGAAAAACAGCATCTTTTCTTGGTCCGACACCACGACCTTCTCTAATTTCATTTAAAATTGCACGCGCAACAACATCACGAGAAGCAAGTTCAAGCGCATTTGGTGCATATTTTTCCATAAATCGTTCGCCCTTAGAGTTAAAAAGACGACCACCTTCACCACGAGCAGCTTCAGAGATTAAAACACCATTTCCTGAAAGTCCTGATGGGTGAAATTGAACAAATTCCATATCTTCAAGAGGAAGACCATGTCTTGCTACGATAGAAAGACCATCCCCCGTATTTGCATGAGCATTTGAATTAATCTTGTATGCACGAGCATATCCGCCAGTAGCAAACATCACTGTTTTTGCATTAAAAATTGCCATTTGCATATCACGAATGTTAAATGCCACTATACCCGATACTTTTCCATCTTTGTAGATGATGTCAGCAGCATACCATTCGTCCCAAAATTTGACACCGACGCGATGTGCCTGCTCATACACAGTTTGTAAAAGTGTTAAACCGGTTCTGTCTTTTGCAAAACATGCACGAGGAGAAGATTGCCCTCCAAATGGACGCTGTGCAATTTTTCCGTCAGGTTTTCTACTAAAAGCAGCACCCATTCTCTCAGCCCACCTAATTGTTTCAGGTGCATTTTTGCACATAAATTCAACAGCATCTTGATCTGCTAAATAGTCAGATCCTTTTACTGTATCAAATTCATGCAATTCGACACTATCCTCATCACTAAATGCCGCATTAATTCCACCTTGAGCTGCACCGGAGTGACTTCTAAGGGGATGTAGCTTTGTAATAACAGCAACTTTTTTTCCCGAATTTTGCAATTCTCTAGCCGCTGCACATCCTGCAAGACCTGCACCAACTATAACCGCATCGTAAGTATAAATAGGAATACTCATTAACCCATCCTTCAATAAAGAACTAAAATAATGCTGATTGTAGCGTGAATAGCCTTAGGAAAGGTTAAATGTAGTATTTGTTTTAATTAACTTTGCATTTGTTACTATTTGAGGCATATAGACTTATCTTACATGTCTTTTTGTGCTAAGTCTCTTAGTTGAAGAATTTTATTTTTTCCTGTTGTTTTTGCATACTCTAAAATTTCTTTAGCTTGTTTAATTGCTTCATCTAAAGAAGTATTATTTGGTTTAATAACAAAACCTCCCGTTACAGTTATAAGTATAGGACCATTATCAGGTGCATTGAATTTTAATTCGGCAATACTTTCTCGCATAATTTCCATATCTTTAAATAATTGCTCTTTTGTAGATCGTGAAAGAATCACCGTAAATTGATTATAATCAGTTCTTGCGATGACATCTATTGGTTGTTCATGTAAAGAGATTGTATAAGCAACTTTTTTCAGTATAGCCTGTGTCACTTCTTGTGTAAAAGCTCTTTTAGATTTTGAAAAGTTATCAATTTCGAGTATTGTTACCGCTGTAAAGTTACTGTCTTTAAGCCCCTTTTTACTTGCATATGAATTTAAAAGTCCTTTATAATTGTTTATCTTTGTAACAGGGTCTAACATTGTAGGGTTATCATGAATAACAGCCTTTCTATTCATTCTAAGTGCAATAGCATCGGCTTCAAGAGAAAATATTTCGTAACCTGTTTTATTTTTTTCAACTTGGAATAAATACTCAATATCTTTGTAAATAGCAGTAAGCATTTTTCTGTACCAATAGGTTGCAAAAAGTATAAGAAAGAAAATAATAATAACGAGTACTTTTACAATATTGAATTTTTGCTGATTATAAGAAATACTTTTTAATAACATATTGTCTATAAACTGCGTAATTATCGTCAATGATTTATCCAAATTTTCTTTTGCCTGTTTTTCAAGCTTTGGATTCTTTGATTCTATATAATAAGCATGAGCTGCTTGATTAAATTTATCTGTTAAAGTTGATAATTTATTTAAATCATTTAAATATTCGTGTTCGTTCCTGAGTATAAATTTCCCTGTCAAATTATATTTATACAACATTCTTAATTTATTAATTTCTTGGTGAAGTTGTGTACTTTTTCCATTAAATTGTATTAAAGCTAACTCAATATCTCGCTTATCGAGTTTTGAGAGCGTTTGAATAATCTTTTTTTGCTGGTTCAAATTATTTAATTTATCAAAAGAAAGTTGCTGTTCAAATGTTAGTAAAATGGCTAAAAAAGCCACAAAAAAGATAAAAAGTAAATAAATCTTAAGATGCTCAAAAATTCTTTTGATGGAGTATTTCATGGTATGTTTTTCCTAATAATGTTATAATAACTTATTATTCTATATCGGTAGTAATTAATATATGCTTAATAAAAAGAAGTTTCATTGAATTTAGAAAATTATTTTATATCACAATTTAACAGTAAATACATTGGCGATGATGGTGCATTAGTTGGCAATATGGTTTATTCTAAAGACGCATTTTTTGAAAATATACATTTTAAGCGTAATTGGATGAGCTATTATGAGATTGCACGAAAGGCGATGCTTGTAAATATTTCAGATGCTATAGCTATGAATGCAAAGCCAAAATATGCACTGCTGGGTGTTGCTATGCCAAAAAATATGACGAAAAACAATATGCAGGCACTAGCAAATGGTTTTCAGTCAGTTGCTAAGCAATATGATATTGAAATTATAGGCGGTGATACAATTAGTAACACTAAACTAGATATAACAGTAACGATTGTATCAGAGACAAAAAAACCGTTGTTGCGTTCAAAAGTAAGACAAAATTATCTTTTTGCTTATACTGGTACACTTGGCAGTTCGGCAAAAGATTTAAAAAAATTGCAAAATTTAGGAAAAATTCATAAAAAATCAAAATTTGTCCATATACAATTAAGAGATAAATTTATCAGTAAAAGTATACGAATTTTAAAAGCTGGTATGGATATATCAGATGGTCTATATAGTGATTTAGATAAAATGACATCTTTCAATAGAGTAGGTGTCCATTTTATTAAAAAGATGCCCAAATATGTTACATGTAGTGGTGAAGAATATGAAATGTTGGTTGCTTTTGATGCTAGAGATGCAAAAAAACTACTGATGCATGCCAAACAAAGCAGAACAAAACTTACAATTTTTGCAAAAGCTGTAAGAAATAAATATACAAATAGATGTAAAGCACATCATTTTTAAGGAATAGTAAAAATATGGATAGATTTTATTCACTTGCACATACAAGTATTGATTTTCATTTTAAACAGTCGCCTCGTGATTTTGTCGTGGAGGAGATACCATTATATGAATTTTCCGGTGAAGGCGAACATCTTGTCTTACAAGTAAGAAAGAAAAACCTTTCTACGAATGAAATGGTAGGTCAAATTGCGCGTTATTTAGGTATTAAAAATAGAGAAATAGGCTACGCTGGACTGAAAGATAAACATGCAATGACTCTGCAATATATATCTGTACATAAAAAGTATGAAGAGGCTTTAGAAGGTTTTAATTTTGATGGTATTAAAATAATTTCAAAAACATACCATAATAATAAAATAAAAATAGGGCATTTAAGAGGCAATCGTTTTTATATTAAAATAAAGAAAGTGAATCCTACGAGCGCTGTGAAAATTGATGAAGCACTGAAAAATATAGAAAAATTTGGTATGCCGAACTTCTTTGGTTATCAAAGATTCGGAAATGACGGGGACAATCATATTCTTGGAGAAAAGCTAGCAAAAGGTGAAGCTAAAGAACGAAATCCAAGAGTAAAAAAACTCCTAATAAATGCCTATCAGAGTCATTTGTTTAATCTTTGGCTCTCAAGAAGACTTGAAATAAATACGCTTGTGAACAATTTTAAGGTTGAAGAGATTGAAAGTTTATTAAATATGCCAAATGAAGAAGTCAAAAAGATGAAAAAACAAAAACATCCCTTTAAGCTTATCAGTGGGGATGTGATGGAACACTATCCTCATGGAAGACTTTTTGATTTTGAAGGCGATGAAGAAGATTTAAAAAGATTTAATGAGCATAATATTTCTCCTACAGGACTTTTATGCGGGAAAAAAGTGCGTCATGCCACAGAGATTGCAGGTGACATTGAAAAAGATTATGATGATGAAATAAATGCGGATGGTGCAAGACGCTATGCTTGGGTATTTCCTACAGAAATAGAAGGGCGTTTCAACAAGCAAGAAGCACAATATGAAATGAATTTTACACTGCCTAAGGGTTCATATGCCACGGTTTTAATGGAAGAAATTGCAAAAAGGAAAATTAATGAATAAAAAGCACATTACATCTGCAATATCGCAAATATTTGGAAAATTTGCAAGTAAAGAATTTCCACATTGGTTTCAAAAAATAGTAAATTATTCTTATGTAAAACTAATGGGGCTTGATATGAATGAATTTCACGCCCCAAGTACTTACAAAAGTTTAAATGCACTTTTTACAAGAACATTAAAAGAACCTAGGAAATTTTCTCTTGATGCAGAAGACTTTATTTCACCTTGTGATTCTTTTATTACGGAATGTGGCACGCTTATTGATGATTATGCCCTTCAAATTAAAGGTATGCGCTACAAAACTGATGATTTTCTTGGAAAAAATTTTACACAAGAGGAAAAAGCTTATATACATAACGGAGAGTTTATAAATTTTTATCTTTCTCCAAAAGATTATCACCGTTATCACATTCCGATGAATCTTCAAGTGCTTAAGGCTGTGCATATTCCCGGAAAATTTTATCCTGTCAATATTCCTTCATTAAAAAAGCGTCTGAACCTTTTTATAGAAAACGAAAGAGTTGTACTGCTTTGTCAAACACAAAAAGGTGAAAAGTTCTATATAGTACTTGTGAGTGCCCTAAATGTTGGTGTTATGAAAGTAAGCTTTGAGCCACATATACAGACAAATATAGATTTGAACAATGAACAAGTGTATGAGTTTACAAATTTATACCTTGATAAAGGTGATGATTTTGGTTGTTTTGAAATGGGTTCTACTATCGTTATTTTAGCGCAAAAAAATATGTTGGAACTTTTAGTAAAAGCAAATGATAAAGTGAAGTTTGGAAATACAGTAGCAAAATATAATAATAAATAATATTTTATTTTTATGTTACAAATATACCCGTTTTTATACATATCTTTTACTATTCTTAAATAATTGATTTAAATCAATAGTGTATACATCTTTGGATGCTATTATTAAAATGTTAGTAAATATCTTGAGAACATTGCAAAGTGTTTTAACTACTTTTAAAAATGGTGAGGAGAAAATATGTCACTTTCAAGAAGAGAATTTCTTAAAAGTTCAGCGGCAGCGTCTGCAGCAGCAGCTATTGGTATGAGTGTACCAGCAGAACTTGAAGCAGCAGCTACAAAGGCTGAAAAAAGTTGGAGATGGGACAAGGCAGCTTGTCGTTTCTGTGGTACCGGTTGTGGGATTATGCTCGCAACTACGGGAGATGGGAAAGATAGAAAAATTGTTGCAGTAAAAGGGGATCCTGCTGCACCGGTTAATCGTGGTCTTAACTGTATTAAAGGTTACTTTAATGCGAAGATTATGTATGGAGCGGACAGACTTACAGAACCTTTACTTCGTATGAATGATAAAGGTGAGTTTGATAAACATGGCAAATTTGCACCGATTTCTTGGGAAAGAGCTTATGATGAAATGGAAAAAAACATCAGAAAAGCTTTAAAAGAAAAGGGTCCTGAGGGTGTAGCAGTATTTGCTTCTGGTCAATACACTATTATGGAAGGTTACGCTGCTCAAAAGATGATGAAAGGTGGTTTCAGATCAAACGCATTTGATCCAAATGCTCGTCACTGTATGGCATCTGCGGTTGTTGGTTTTTACCAAACATTTGGTATAGATGAACCATCTGGTTGTTATGATGATATTGAACTTACAGATACAATTGTAACTTGGGGCTCAAATATGGCAGAGATGCACCCAATTCTGTGGTCTCGTGTAACTGATAGAAAATTAAGTGATCCAGATAATGTTAAAATTGTAAATATTCAAACATATACACATAGAACATGTGATTTAGGTGATTTCAATATCATTTTTAGACCAAATACGGATCTTGCATTGTGGAACTATTTGGCTCGAGAGATTGTTTACAATCACCCAGAAGCAATTGACTGGGATTTTATTAAGAAAAACATTATCTTTGCAGCAGGTCCTGTAAATATTGGTTATGGTTTTAGACGCGCTGGTGAAAAATCTTTACTGCCAGTTCGAGAAGATGGAAGTGCCGGTAAATATGATGCAAAAGAGATGCAAACATATAATAAAGAGATGCAAAAAATTGTCTCAGAATTAGAAGGACCTGCTTTAGAGCCATATGGTTACAAAGCGGGCGATGTAATGCACAATACTCCTGGTACTTTAAAACATCATGAGATTACTTTTGAAGATTATAAAAAATCTTTAGCTCCTTATACATTAGAATATACGGCAGAACTATGTAAAGGTGACCCTGATGAATCACTTGATAGCTTTAAGAAAAAGCTCCAAGATTTAGCAGCTTTATATGTTGAAGATGGTCGAAAAATTGTAAGTTTTTGGACAATGGGTATGAATCAACATACGCGTGGTACATGGGACAATACGCTTGCTTATAATGTTCACTTTTTAGTAAACAAACAATCTCGCCCAGGTGCTGGAGCATACTCCTTAACTGGACAGCCTTCTGCTTGTGGTACTGCTCGTGAAGTTGGTACATTTGCTCACCGTTTACCGGCTGATATGATGGTTAAAAATCCTAAACATAGAGCGAAGGTAGAAAAAGAATGGCAAATTCCTGCGGGAACATTAAATCCTGTTGGTAATCAACACATTATGAAAATTCATAGAGACATTGAAGATGGTGTTGTTAAATTTGCATGGGTAAATGTATGTAATGCATATCAAGATTCTGCAAATGCAAAACATTGGATAAAAGCTGCTCGTGAGATGGATAACTTCATCGTAACATCTGATGGTTATCCTGGTATATCTTCAATGGTATCAGATCTTATTTTACCATCGGCAATGATTTATGAAAAATGGGGTGCTTACGGCAATGCAGAGCGTCGTTCACAACATTGGAGACAACAAGTTCTTCCAGTAGGTCATGCTATGAGTGATACTTGGCAATGGGTTGAACTTTCAAAACGCTTTACTGTAGATGATTTATGGGGTCCATATACTCTACGAAATGGTAAAAAACTTGCTGATGTTAGAGGTGAAGCTGTCAAGATGGGCTATAGTGGCGATACTACTATGTATGAGATTCTTTTTGAAAATGAGAGAGCGAAGAAAAAGTATCCATTGGCACTCGATCAGTTTCCACAACAGGGATATGATAATTCAGAATGTATCGGTGATGCCAGAAATGTTGTAGGCACTGATGGCAAAGTCTTCAAAGGCTATGGTTTTATGATTCACCAATATCTTTGGGAAGAGTATGCTTCATTTGGTCGTGGTCATGGTCATGACTTGGCAGATTTTGTTACATATCAGAAAGTTCGTGGACTTAGATGGCCAGTTGTAAATGGAAAAGAGACTGCATGGAGATTTAATGTTGATTTTGATCCATATGCACTCAAACATGCAACTGAAAATGGGAGAGGCAGTCAGTATGCTTTTTATGGTCCACTTGCAAAAGCATTGCCATTTGGTAACTTGACAGGTGTAACAGATAAAAAGAAAAAGTCGTTAAAAGATAAAGCAAAAATCTTTGCTCGTCCATATATGGATCCACCAGAAATGCCGGATGCAGAGTATGATTTATGGTTATGTACGGGGCGTGTACTTGAGCACTGGCACTCTGGAACTATGACTATGCGTGTACCTGAGCTGTATCGTGCAGTACCAGAAGCACTTGTTTATATGAATCCAGATGCGGCAAAAGAGAGAGGACTTAAAGATGGTGGACTCTGTTGGGTTGAATCTCGTCGTGGGAAAGTAAGAGCTCGTGTTGAGACTCGTGGTAGAAATAGACCACCAAAACCATTAGTATTTGTTCCTTGGTTTGATGAGCGTGTTTTTATAAATAAAGTTACATTGGATCAAACATGCCCTATGTCAAAACAGACAGATTACAAAAAATGTGCTGTTAAAATTTATAAAGCATAATTTTAGAGAGAAGGAAGTGTTATTTTGAGTAACCATTTAAAAGCAAAGAAACCTCTTGGTGATAGAAGAAAATTTCTTTTAAATATGGCAAGAGGTGCTGGTTATGCTGTAATAGGTGGCTTTGTATGGAGTGCATACTTAGATGAAGCGAAGGCTTCACCACTTGTTTTGCGTCCACCAGCAGCTATTAATGAGAGTGACTTTTTAAAGACTTGTATCAAATGTGGTTTGTGTGTGGAAGCGTGTCCTTATGATACTCTTAAACTTGCACAACCAGGTGATCATAAGCCAATAGGAACACCGTTTTTTACACCAAGGGATATAGCTTGTTATATGTGTGAAGATATTCCGTGTGTTCCGGTTTGTCCAAGTGGTGCACTTGATGAGTCAAGTGTAACTGTGAAAGGTCAGTTGGATATTAACACTGCTGAGATGGGTCTTGCGGTTATTGATGAAAATAGCTGTATTGCTTTTTGGGGAATTCAGTGTGATGCTTGTTATAGAGCGTGTCCTATTTTAGGAAAAGCTATAACAATAGAATATGACAAGAATGAAAGAACTGGTAAGCATGCGTTTTTAAAACCTGTTGTGCATGCAGATGCATGTACAGGATGTGGAATGTGTGAACATGCCTGTGTTACTGAAAAACCTGCTATATTTATATTACCTCGTGAGGTGGCTATGGGTAAAGCAGGCAGTCATTATATTAAAGGTTGGGATAAAAAAGATGAAGCAAGGCTCAAAGATGCCCATGCAATTCATACAACAACTAAGATAAGTAAAAGAAAAGCTGTTGACAAACTTAACAGAGGCTTGGAAGGTTTGCTAGATGAGTAAGATTTGGAATAACTACAGATACCTTATCTTAAGAAGATTTGTACAAATTGGAATGTTAATTTTATTCTTCGGTGCAAATGCTTGGGGATGGAAAATCTTAGAAGGAAATTTGAGCTCATCTGAACTTTTTGGAGTGATTCCAATGAGTGACCCTTATGCTGTGCTACAAATGGTAGTAGCTGGTGCAATTGTTGCAAGTGATTTACTCATAGGTGTTGGCGTTGTAGTGCTTTTTTACTTCTTTATAGGAGGGAGAGCATTTTGTTCTTGGGTATGTCCCATCAATATGGTCACAGACGCTGCAAACTATTTACGAAGAGTGTTTGACATAGATAGAGGACAATTACAAAAACAACCAATAAGCAGAAATGTAAGATATTGGGTTTTAGGAATAAGTTTAGTTGTTTCAGCTTTTATGGGCATAGCGGCTTTTGAATTTATATCACCAATTTCTATGTTACATCGTGGCATAGTTTTTGGTATGGGATTTGGATGGGCTGCCATTGCGATGATATTTCTTTTTGACTTGTTTGTTTTAAAAAATGGTTGGTGTGGACATATTTGTCCTCTTGGTGGATTTTATTCACTATTAAGTAAGTTTAGTTTTATCAGAGTACACCATTTGGAAGAAAACTGTACACTTTGTATGAAGTGTAAAATTGTTTGTCCAGAAAAACAAGTACTTCATATGATAGGAAAAGAATCACTTCCTGTACTCTCGGGTGAATGCACAAATTGTGCACGATGTATTGAGGTATGTGATGATGATGCTCTAAGATTCTCAATAAGAGATTTTATTCAAAATAAAAAGATGGGAGAGTAAAATGAAAATTTTAACAAAAATTACGATAGGTTTAGCAGCAGCTAGCTTACTGTTAGTAGGTTGTAATGGCGCTAATACTAATACAAGTGCTAAAGCTCAAAAAACTGTAGTCAAGCCGACGGCTGCAACAAATGCTATGGGACGCGGATATATTAAAGATGTGGATCTTTTAAAAGATGAAGTTGGTCTTCCTTCTGTCTCATATCATTCAGCTGCACCAGGAACTGCAAAGAAATTTAAAAGAGCATTTCAAGATGCACCGCCGATGATTCCGCATAGTGTAGAAGGATTAATTCCTATTACAAAAAATAATAATGCTTGTCTAAGTTGTCATATGCCTGATGTCGCAGTCTCAATGGGTGCAACACCAATTCCAATTTCTCACTTTACGGATTTTAGACCAAAAACAGAAGTGGTTGGTACTGAGTTATTTAAAAATGGTAAAGTAATCAAAAATACTTCATCAGAAACATTATCAAATGTTTCTATTAAAGTAAATAAAGGTGAAAGACATTTGTATGCTGGTAGATATAATTGTACACAATGCCATGCACCGCAATCTACAAATAAATTGGTTGATGAAAGTACATTTAAACCAATATTTGATTCTCCAAATGGTGCTAGTAAATCATCTTGGAATCAGTCTAAATGGATGAAACATATAGATACAGTTGATGCTAAATAAGAGATGGAAAGAAGAGAGCTATTTAGCTTTCTTTCCTCCTCTGTATCTGAGTTGGCAAGAGAGAAAAAAGAAGAGAAGGTCATTATTAGACCTCCATACTATATAGATGAAGATGCTTTTGCTACAGAGTGTCAAAATTGTGAAGCGCAGTGTGCTTCTTTGTGTCAAGAGCAAATAATTATAATTGGTGAGGATAAAACACCTCAATTAGATTTTTCAAAGAGAGGTTGTACATACTGTGACGAATGTGCTATAGCTTGTCCAAGTGATGTTCTTTTAGTTGAAAATAAATCTTTAGTAAATGCAAGTATTGTAATAAATAAAAACAAATGTATAAGTTGGCAGGGTGTGATGTGTTTTTCTTGTAAAGATCCTTGTTATGAAAATGCTATAGATTTTAAGGCAATGTTTATGCCTGAAATAAATGATAAGTGTACAAATTGTGGTTTTTGTATAGGGCGTTGTCCCGTAGATGCCATTGATATTTTAAAGGTAAGTTAGTATGAAATATATATTTTTATTTCTTGTGTTTTTCACAAGTTTGTATGGACAAAAATTATTAAAACCTGAGTATATTTATAAAGTTTCATCAGGTTTAGTGACTGATATTATACATGTAGATACAACACTTTATGCTGCTACAGATAAAGGAAGTATTGAACTATTTAATACAAGAAATAAAAAAGAATTTAAAACTATTCAACTTGACAAAATAAAAGATTTTATGGGAGATGAAATCAACTCCAAAATATTTTCACTTGATATGTTAGGAGATACACTGCTTATACTTTCACAGGATAATGGCGGTTATAGCAGAATAAGCCTTTTTAAAAATAATAAACTCGTGCAAGTTATTTCTCAGGACAATAAGCTCAATATCATAAAAGCAAAATTTATTGATAAAGATACTATTTTACTAGGATTGATTAGTAATGACATTATCTCTTACAATATTAAAACAAAAAAGAAAAATTGGGTTACACAGGCTTCTATGTCCAAATTTTCAAGTTTTGCTTTAAATAACAATAGAACACAAGTGGCAATTGCAGATGAAAGTGGTGATGTGCATATATTGTCAACCAAAGATGGTGCAAAAGTAGAAACACTTACAGGGCAAAATGTGGACAACCTATTTAGTATTGCATATAGAGGCAATACGGTCTTAACTGGTGGGCAGGATAGGCGCGCAGCAGTTTATAATGTAAAAACAAAAAGTGGATACTATAAGGCATCTAGTTTTTTTGTTTATGGTGTAGGACTAAGTCCGAGCGGTAAAATTGGTGCATATAGTAGTGATTTAAAAAATGATGTGACGCTTTTTTGTACAAAAACAAGAACAGCAATAGCTACATACCAATCGAGCAAAGCAGTGGTAAATGGTATTTATTTTATGAATGAAAAAGATTTTTTTGTTTATGACAATTCAAAAAATATTGGATATTATGAAGTTAAAGGAGTGTGTAATGATGGAATTTAGTGAGAGTGAATTTTTAATAGAGACAGAAGTTCCTGAGGACGAATTGATAATCTCAAGAACAGATTTATCAGGGAAAATTACTTATGCAAATGAAACTTTTTGTGAGATCAGTGGATACTCTCAATCTGAAATCATTGGAGAACCTCATAGTATCGTACGGCATCCTGATATGCCATGTGCTACATTTGAAGACTTATGGAGTACAATAAAATCACAGAAACAATGGAAAGGTATTGTGAAAAACATTCGCAAAGACAAAGGTTTTTACTGGGTTGAAGCTTTAGTCTCAGGGGTATATAAAAATGGTGAATTAGTTGAGTATAAATCACTAAGAACACCGATATCGTATGAAACAAAGCTAAAATATCAAAGATTATATGATAAAATGAGAAATGAAAAGAACGAAAGAGTAAGAAAAGTAATTTACAGTTAAATTGTAGTTGCACTTTATAAAATAAAATTAAGGAAAAAATAATATGAATGTATCAAGTATAGTAGTCCAAACAGTACCAAAATTTTTAGATGAAGTTGTGCAAAGTTTAAAAGATTGTGAAGTGTGTGATTATCACTTGCATGATGAAAAAGGGCGTGTCATAATTACTATAGAAGGTAAAGATGTGAGTGAAGAGCTTGGGAAACTAAAAGTGATAGAAGCAATTCCTCATGTTATTGCCGCAGATATGCAAATGGCATATTCTGAAGATGAATTGGATGCAAATATTAAAGTCATTAATGAATCAGATGCAGTGCCTAACTTATTGAAAAATGAAAATGTTGAGCTTGAAAGAGTTGTTTATCATGGTGATTTAAAGAAAAGAGATAATGAACTTCAAGACTTTGCAAAAAGTTTGGATAATCCCGAAGGAGTAAGATAATGGCAGTTGTTTTTACAGCTACAATTAAACTAGATGACAATGAAAAATGGTTTATAGAACTCAAAGATGAAACAGACGAACGCAGTGAAATTTGTTTTGATATGAATGAGTTTGAAAAAAACATTGAAAAGCTTGGTGATGATTACGGTGGACATATTGATGAAGTCAAATGGCTCAAAGATGAGAATGTACCTCCGTTCGTGGTGGATGAAATAAGAGTCATAATGGCAGAGCATCGTGCAAAGATAGAAGAAGAGCGAGGTGAGACGATTACACCCATTGTTGAAAAAAAAGAGAAAGAAAACTAAAAACTTGATATAAATCAAGAATTACATAAGTTATATAAGTTATAATTTAGATGAATTTAAAAAAAGGAAGAGAAATGAGAAAATTGTTACTTTCAATGGCAGCACTGCCATTAGTGATAGGCGGATTAAGTGTAAGTGCGAGTGCAGATGGGATTAATATTTTAGATAATATGAAACTAAAAGGTGAGATTCGTCCTCGTTATGAGAATGTTGATGATGGTACTACAAACGCAAATGCAAATGCATATACTGTAAGAACAAAATTAGCTGTTACTGCAGGTTTGCTAGGTGTTGATGGACTATCTGCAACAGTTGGTGTTATTTCTGTAAATAACTTAGGTTCACATGAATATAATGCGTTGGATGGCAAAACATATAAAGATGGAAGCGGAAACAATTATGCTGTTGTCCTTGATCCACAAAAAGCTATGATTTCAAATGCTGAAATTAATTATGCAATTGATAAGACAACTTTACATGCAGGTCGTGGTCAAGTAAATCTTGATAATCAAAGATTTATAGGTACAGTTGGTTGGAGACAATTAGAGCGTTCGTATGACTCTGTATTTGTTGCAAATAACTCTATCAAAAATCTTTCAGTACTGGCTGCGTGGGTTTATGGATTACAAGGAGTTGGAAGTAAACCTTTACCAGATAATAGTCCACTTGGTGAAAATACTTACGATACAAATACTGTACTTTTACATGCTGCATATACAGTAATGCCAGAATTAAAAGTAACGGCTTATGATTATATGATAGCTGGCATACATGACACTTATGGTTTAGCATTAACTGGTAAGGTAAATGCAAACATAGCAAAACTAAATTATCGTGCTGAATATGCTCTGCAAAAAGATTCTACTATGGAAATTCATAATAGTAATGGAAAAGCAGACGCATACTACTATAACTTAGATTTAGGTGCAAATGTAAACGGTATTTTAGCTGGTGTTAACTATGAATTCTTAAGTGGTACAACTGGAACTGATGGTAAAACAGCATTTGGTACTCCATTGGCAACAGGTCACAAATTTAATGGTTGGGCTGATAAATTTTTAACAACTCCAACAGGTGGTTTAAAAGATTTTAATGTGCGTTTAGGATATAAAGCGAAAGGATTTGGAAAACTACTTGCTGTATATCATACATTTACAGCTGACAAAGTTATGGCTACAAGTACTGGTACATCTGATGATCTTGGTTCAGAATTTGATGCAGTATATACAAACAAAATTCCTGGTGTCAATAACTTAACAGGTCTTTTGAAATATGCTGATTATTCAAAAGGAACAGTAACTGGATATACTAATGATGTCCAAAAAATCTGGGTTGGTTTAGACTATAAATTTGCTACAAAATAAATAGTAAATTTCACTTAACATGTAAAGATTTGCTCTTTACATGTTAAAAAAGAGTTTCTACAAATTTCATATAGACTCCTCGTGTAAATAAATAGCTCAATAAAGCTTTAAAATGTATTTTTTGGAACGCGGACTTTAGTCCGGGCTGAGAGTGGCAAGAGTATTGCAACAGCCGGCACTGAAGTACCGGTTCCAGAAAATTGCTTAACTTATTACATTAAACATTAAATCTAAAATGCATAATATCACCGTTTTGAACGATGTATTCTTTACCTTCTAGTCTCATTTTTCCTGCTTCTTTGGCTTTGGCTTCTCCACCACAGGTAATGAAATCTTCATAGGCAATAACTTCAGCACGAATGAAACCTTTTTCAAAGTCATTATGAATGACGGCTGCCGCTTTTGGTGCAGTTGAGCCTTTGTGAATTGTCCAAGAACGAACTTCTTTGACACCGGCTGTAAAATAGCTCATAAGACCTAATTTATCAAAACCTTTGTGTATGATTTGTTCTAGTCCTGATTCTTCAACACCCAAATCTGTTAAAAATTCTTGTGCTTCATCATCTTCAAGCCCTATAAGCTCTTCTTCGATTTTGGCACAAAGTTTTATAAGCTCACAATTATTTTTTTGGGCATGTTCACGAAGTACTTTGACATATTCATTGTCTTCTAAAAGACCGTCTTCATCAGTATTTGCACCATACATAATCTCTTTGTCTGTTAAAAATCTTACTTCGTTGTTTAATTGTCTATATTCGTCAGAGTCAGATTTTTCAAAATTACGCGCTAAGTTGCCATCTCCTAAAAACTCTAAAAGCTCTTCGGCCATTTCTAAAACAGCTTTTGCTGATTTATCAGCTTTTGCCTGCTTTTTGAGTCGCTCAATTCTGTTTACAAGAACTTCAATGTCAGCTAAAATCAACTCACCTTCGATGATTTCAACATCACGCAAAGGGTCGATGCTTCCTTCATTGTGTACAATATTTTCATCTTCAAAACATCTTACGATTTGAAGTATAACTTCTGTTTCACGGATATTTGAGAGAAACTTGTTTCCAAGTCCTTCTCCTTTACTCGCACCTTTGACAAGTCCTGCAATATCAACAAAATCTAAAGTCGAATACTGGATTCTCTCAGGATTAACAATTTTCGCAAGTTCATGCAACCTTTTGTCCGGAACCGGAACAACTGCCTTGTTCGGTTCTATCGTACAAAATGGATAGTTAGCTGCCTCCGCATTTTGTGCCTTTGTTAGTGCATTAAAAGTTGTTGATTTACCTACATTTGGAAGCCCGACTAAGCCTATTGCTAATCCCATAATTTGCCTTTATAAAAGTTTTTTGCAATTATAGCTAATTTAAGTTTAATTTTGACGCTCTCTTATTATTTTTACTGCTTCAACCATGTTTTTTAGTGATGGTTTTACCTCTTTCCATTTACGCGTTTTTAGTCCACAGTCAGGGTTTATCCACAGTTGCTCTTTAGGTAGAACTTCAAGAAGTGACTCAATCTGTGTGACAATTTCATCGACAGAAGGAATTCTTGGTGAATGAATGTCATAAACACCTGGACCAACCTCTTGTTTGTAACCGACTTGTGCAAAAATTTTAAGGAGTTCATTCCCACTTCTAGCTGTTTCTATGGAAATCACATCCGCGTCCATAGCTTCAATAGTGGCAATGATGTCATTAAATTCACTGTAACACATGTGTGTATGAATTTGCGTCTCTTTTTTCGCCGAACTCACAGAAAGTTTAAAATCTCTTACTGCCCACTCCTCATAGCTTTGCACTTTTGCTTTTCGTAAAGGGTAGCCTTCTTTGAAAGCGGCTTCATCTACTTGAATGATTTGTATGTCTGCTTTTTGCAAGTCATCAACTTCATCACAAATCCCTAATGCGATTTGCTTACTC
>JALSLQ010000024.1 GCA_026988235.1 Sulfurimonas sp. | reverse complement strand
CTACATACATCGCCCTATCTGCATTGCGTAAAAGTGCTTCTTTCGAGCAAAGCTGTCCATCATAAAAGCTTATGCCAATGCTACATGTAATGTGAAATTTATGTTCTTCAAATGTGATAGGAGTTGATACCGCTTGCATAATTTTTTTTGCCAACAGATTCGTATGTGAGATATTTTCTTCGTTTTCAATGATTAGGGCAAATTCATCTCCGCCTATGCGAGCAAAGGTATCTTCTAAACGAATAACTTTTTTTATATTTTGTGCAACAGATTGCAACACGGCATCTCCTGCGGCATGCCCATATGTATCATTAATATTTTTAAATTTATCTAAATCAATAAAAAAAAGAGCAAAGCTTTCATGGGCGCGTCGTACTTTGTTAATCGTTTCATTGAGTTTTATGCCAAACAAATGTCTATTTGCAATTTGTGTAAGTGTGTCATAGTGTGCAAGTGCATGTAAGATTTCGTGTTCTTTTTCTTTTGTTTTATCTGCATCTTTTTTATTTTGAAGGTTTTGTGCAATAGTATTGAGCCTGTCATAGAGAATGTCTATGTCAATCGGTTTAGGAATAAAATAATCTATACCGGCATTAATCGCTTCAAGGAGCTTTTCTCTGTCATCAAAAGCAGAAATGACAACAATAGGTTGGCATTTGTCGATTTGTCTGATTTTTTTAGTGAGTGTAAGTCCATCTATAGAGGGGAGAATAATATCTGACAAAATAATATCAGGTTTTTTTTCTTTATAAATATCTAAGCCTTCTTTCCCGTCAAATGCTTGAAAAAATGCTTTGACATCATCCTCTAAAATCATTTTCATATTTTGTTGTGCTTGTATATCATCTTCGATATATAAAAGAGTAAAGTTCTTTAGTAGCATTTATTTTGCTCCTGTCGGTAAATGCATAATAAAATTTGCACCCTCTATATCATTAGAGGCTTTGATTTTTGTTTTAAAGTGTTCGCGCATAATCATTTGTGCCATATACAAGCCTAAGCCTGTACCGTTTTTGTCTTCTTTCGTTGAAAAGTAGGGGTCAAAAATTTTATTTATAATATTTTCGTCAATACCACCGGCATTATCTCTTATACTCAGCTGTATATTGTCATTGTGTTTTTGTGTCATTATTTGTATCTTTTTTTCATCTTTTTTTTTCTCAAGAAGCGCATCTTTGGCATTGTTTAAAATGTTTAAAACAACCTGTGCCAAACCATTTGCCTGACCACAAATGCTATAATTTTCTTGTGGCTCAAAAGTGATAGAAATGCCTTTACTCGTATAAATAGCCTTCGTCATATTTAAAACTTCTTCAATAACATCATTTAAAAAAAACTCTTCATTTTTAGATTTTTTTTTGAAAAAATTTCTAAAGTCATCTATGGTTTTTGACATTAACTCAATTTGCTTTTTTGAGTTTGTTTTAAAATATTCTATTGTAGTATTATCAAGTTTTCCTTTACTATATTTTGAGACAAGCAGTTGATTTATCAAAGAAAGATTATTGAGTGGTTGTCGCCACTGGTGTGCTATCATACTTATCATCTCTCCCATTTGGGCAAGTCTGCTTTGTTCTAACATCATAATCTGCTGCTCCTGATTTTTTTTCACTTCATTTGCAACCGTAATTTCCAGATTTTTTGCATACTTTTTGCGTTCTTCAAGCAAGATGCCCACACTTAAAACAATACAAATATGAGCGAGGACAAAAAGATTGTAATTAATGACATTCTCTACATGTAAGTTTACAGTAAAAGCTCCTATGTTTAAATAAACAGAGTATGAAGCAATCATTGACACAAGTACATTCAAAAAAAGTCCATAGACCAAGCCTTTGTATGCGACTATGATGATAATAATAGGAAGAGACAAACTAAGCAGAAGAAGCGAATTGTTGATATTCAATACTATTTGAAGCGTATAAATATAAATGCCAAATAGGAGACCATAAAGAAAAAATTCTCTCCAGTTGATTTTTTTGTAATTATTAAAAAGCACTAATAAAAATGGGGCAAGTAAGAGCTGCCCCATAACATTACCAAACCACCAAGAAAAAAGATAATGCATAAAATATTGACTAGAAATATGTTGCGTGAACAACAATACACTATTTGATAAAAATGCACTAAAAGGTTGCAGTACAAAAAGGATTAAAAATCCTAAACCTAAAATATCACGAAAGGTTTCCAATGTAGTATGGAGATGCAGTTTTTTAAATAAGACGATAGCTATGTAAGCTTCACTCATATTTATAAAAGAGATAGCCAATGATGCAGGCAAAGAGATACCGTTGGTAAATGCCAAGAGGAATTGCCCTAAAAAGATACCTAAAAGTATTTTTTCTCCAAAAAATAAGGCAAAGGCCAAGGCTATACCCTCTGCTGCAAAAAGCCCGACATTAACGATAGTGTCACCCTGCAAAAGATTTAAACTCAATGACCCACTCATAAAGTACAAAAAAGCAAGTAGAAAAATAAGCAGACTAGTTCGTATCATTTTCTTCCTTCTTATAAGCTGGCATTTCTATAGTAAAGTGTGCTCCATTTTTTGTGTTTTGTACCAAAAGTTTTCCACCGCTGTGCTCTTCTATAATCATTTTTGACATATACAGACCAAGCCCTGTTCCGTTTTTGTCTGTTTTTGTCGAAAAATAGGGTTGAAAAATTTTCTCTTTGATATGAGTAGGAATACCGCCTGCATTGTCAATAATATGTAGCTTGTTGGCATCTATTTCTATAGTAATGTTTGGGTTTTGTATTTTATTTTCAACCAAGGCATCTTGTGCATTTTTTATGATGTTAAGTATGACTTGTACGAGTTCATTTTTATAGGCTAAAAAGTCCTGTGTTGCGTTTGTTTTTTGTATAAGCTGTATATGATTTTGCTCTAAAGTATGTTGTACTAAGCCAAGTACTGTTTGAAATATCTTTTCAAAATCAGTGATACTTTTTTCTTTTTCCGGTTTAAAAAAGTTTCTAAAATCATCAATGGTATGACTCATGTAATTTATATAGTTTTGTAGTTTTTCAGAGATTTTTTTTGCTTCTATTTCGTCCAATCTACCGACTTGGGCTTTTAACTCAATGACGATTGCCGCTGTAGCCATTGCGTTAAGAGGTTGTCGCCATTGATGTGCAATCATGGCTATCATCTCTCCCATTTGTGCATGGCGAGACTGTGTAAACATCATTTCATCTTTTTTTCTGTTTTTTTCAACCTCTTCATAGACTAAGCGTTCAAGATTGTCATTTGTAAACTTGAGCTGTAAGTTTGCTTCTGCTAACTCTTTTTCTTTTTTAAAATAATCTATCCATAAATCGACTTTGAGTATAAACTCTTCAGGAACATAAGGTTTTTTTAAAAAATCATTTGCTCCGCTTTTTAAAACATCTCGAATGATTTCAGGCGTGGAAGTACCAGAGAGAACTATAATAGGCATAGATAAAAATCGACTATCTTTACGAATGAATTTTAAAAGTTCCAACCCATGCATATCAGGGAGTTCCATATCTAAAACGATGAGATTAAACTCCTCTTTTTGCAATTTTGCGAGAGCGGTTTTTGCTTTTAAAGCACTTTGTACTTGATAGTTGCGAGGTTCCAAGATGGTTTTAATGTGTTTACAAATAAATCTGGAATCATCAATAACTAAAATTTTCTCTTTCTTTTTTGTATTTATTGTGTGAATAATTTTGACTATTTCGGAAATAGAGTATAAAAAATTGGTGTCTTTTAGGATGTAATCAAGTATGCCGTACTGAAACAGCTCTTCACGCAAATCGGCATCTTGAGAAGATGTCAGTACAATGACTTTTGTTTTTGTTAAAGATTGTATATGTGCGATAAGTTCAGACCCTTCTCCGTCAGGCAAGTGTAAATCTAAAATGATGAGTTGATATTTAATTTTATGCAAAAACTCTTTTGCCTCGGCAAGTGTAAATGCTTGTGAAACATTAAAACCCAGTAATGTCAACTCTTTTTTTGTTATATTATTAATCACACGAGAATCTTCGATAACTAAAATATTTTTCATACAAGTGGCTTCGGTTTACCAAAATAATAGCCTTGGGAAAAATCAATACCCAATCCTCTTACAATATGAAAGATAGATTCATTTTCAATAAATTCGGCTACAGTTTGTAGATTTTGTTCTTTTGCAAATGTTACTATACTCTTTACGGCGGAAAGAGAATAGCTGCTTGTTTCTATGTCGCGGATTAAACAGCCGTCTATTTTTAAAATATCGGGTTGATAATCCAATAAACGCTCAAAATTTGAATACCCTGCACCAAAATCATCAATAGCAATTTTAACACCATACTTTTTTACTTCGGTGATAAACTGTTTTACCGTAGTAAAATCTTTTATTTCTTCATCTTCAAGAAGTTCAAAAACTATTCTATGGGCATCTTGTTTGTACTTTTCTAAAAGCAATAAGATTTTTTCTCGCATACTTTTTTGTTCAATATCTAAGGCAGAAAGGTTAACGGAAATATCGGTATCACAATGTGCCAAGATAGTAAAAGAGTGTTCTAAAACAATGTTTGTAATTTTTAGGTAATAGTTGCTTTTTTTGGCTGCGTCTAAAAAGAAGTAAGGAGAGAGTACTTTCTCTTCTTCATTTATCAAGCGAACCAAAGATTCATATTTTGCGATTTTTTGCGTCTTATTGTCAATAATAGGCTGAAAGTAAGAGACAATTCTTGCACTTTTAATAGCATCTTTAATCATATGCACGGTTTTTATATTTTCTTTAGCTTTTTCTTGTTCTTTTGTCGCAAAATTATTGGCGACTAAAAACCATTTTTTCTCTCTGACGAGTGTTTTCATGCCTAGTTTTACAGATTCATATATTTTTTCTTTTTCATAGGCAAAGGTGAGTAAAATTGCAATATCATACTCTAAAGTATCAAAACTAATAATGTCGTTTTGTATTTTTTGTTGGAGATTTTTTAACTCTTCAATAAATGTGGGCATGGTGTCAATATACTCTTGTGCATCTAAAATACACGCGTATTCACCATTTTGTAGGTGATATATTTTGTCAAAATTGTATTTTTGAGCAAAGGTATTTTGAAGATAATCTCGTGCTTTTTCTTCGATAGTGTTAATAGTATGGTTGTCATAAAAGTCTTCAAGATTATCAAAATTATCAAGTTTTATATAAATTAATAGAGGATTCTGTGCATTTCTTAGTTCATTTTTGAGTTGTTTTAACGGATGCATAATGTCTGTAATGTCATTTCTGAGTGAGATATATTCAAGAATATTACCATCCAAATCAAGAATTGGCATCACTAATGAATTCACATAGTAACTTTTTCCATTTTTTGTTCTATTTCTTACAATCCCTTTCCATATAGTTTTTTTGTTTTTTATGGTATTCCACATCTCTTGAAAAATTGATGCCGGATTGTCAGGATGACGGACGATATTGTGATTTTTCCCCAGAAGTTCTTCTCTTGTATAGCCGGAAATCTCACAAAAAGCATCATTTACATAGGTAATAATGCCTTTTGTATCTGTTTTTGAGACGATAGAACTGTGGTTTGTGGCTTCTTGATACTCTTGCAAAAGGTGCAGACTCTCTTTTGCATTGAGTGCATATTTATATCTTTGTGTCACTTGAAAAATAGTGTTTGAGAGTTGTTCAATATCAAGAGGTTTTAAAAGGTAGCCGTTAATGCCGATTTTTATACTTTCTAAAAAATAATTGTCTTCATTGTGTGCAGAGGTAATAATAATTGGTACTTCTGCATTGAGTGTTCTGATTTTTTTTGCCATTTCTAAACCGTTCATTATCGGCATATTGATATCGGTAATGACAAGATCTATTTCATTATCTTGAAATTTTTTATATCCCTCTTCACCATTATTTGCGACTACAATAGACCCAAATAAATCTTCCAAAATAATTGTCGTCATTTCCCTTGTATCGTTGTCATCTTCAACATATAACAGTGTTAATTTTTTTGAATACGAAATAATATTGTTAATAGTAGTCATTTTGCGCCTTTACAACTTAATGTGTTTAAATTGTCTTTTAGAATATTACAATAAAAATCTAAGTAAAATTACACTAAAATCTGTTAAATCTGTTTTTTAATGGAAAAAAATGAAAAAAATGAAAATATTGCTCGTAGAAGATGATGAATTGGCATCAGAATTAATTTTTGAGTATTTGAGTGACTGTGGATTTATGGTAGAACCTGTATTTACTGCAACAGATAGTGTTGCTAAGATAAAAAATGAATATTTTGACATTGTACTGCTTGACATAAATCTGCCAGATTTTGATGGCTATGAAGTTCTAAAAAGTATTCAAAAATATAGTTCTTTACCAATTATAGTAACAAGTGCATACAGTGATACGCAAAGAAAACTTTTGGCTTTTAAATACGGGGCAAGTGATTATATGACAAAGCCTCTGGATTTAGAAGAGCTTGAAGCAAGGATTTGGTTACAACTTGGAAAAAACAGTACAATCAAGATGCAAAATGAGAAAAAAATATTTGAAATAAAAAATAATACTATTTATTTTGAGCAAAAACAACTTGACTTAACCAGTATTGAGTTTGAACTTCTTTCTCTGCTCATTGAAAATCAAAATAGTGTTATGCCAAGAGAAAAACTTGTTGGTGCTCTTTCTTCAATCAGTTCTCACCGTTCTTTAGATAATCACATAAAAAATATTCGTAAAAAAATAGGCGATATTGGCGTAAAAGCAAAGTATCTCAAAACAGAGTATGGTGTGGGGTATAAATTAATGCTATAATTTCAAAAAAGAAATTATTTATGAACTTTACAACACTCTCTCTTTCTCCCCAAATGCTCAAAAATATAGAATCACTCGGTTATACACAAATGACAGCTATTCAACAACACGCTCTTCCTGCTATATTAGAGGGGAAAGATGTCATTGCTCAAGCAAAAACAGGCAGTGGGAAAACAGCTGCTTTTGGCATAGGACTTTTGCATCATTTGGATGTGAAAAAGTTCCGTGTGCAGTCTTTGGTACTGTGTCCGACACGAGAACTTGCCGATCAAGTTGCCAAAGAGCTACGCCGTCTCGCACGATTTCAGCATAATATAAAAATACTGATGCTTACGGGTGGCGAATCTTTTGGGAAGCAATTAGGCTCACTTGCCCATCAGGCACATGTTATCGTGGGAACACCGGGACGCGTTTTAAAACACTTAAACAAAGAGAGCCTGGATTTGAGTCATCTGCACACCCTTGTTTTTGATGAAGCCGACAGAATGCTCGATATGGGTTTTATAGAGGAAATCGACGCCGTGCTTTCTTTTGTACCCAAGCAAAGACAGACACTGCTTTTTTCAGCTACTTATGATGATGAAATTTTAGCAATTAGCAAAAAACTTCAAAATAATGCTTTACATGTAAAGACAACGGCACAAGAGGTAGAAAATAGAATAACGCAAGAATTTTATAAAACAGATAATAAAGTGGAAACACTGATAAAAATATTTTCAAGTTACAAACCTGAGAATGTCATCGTCTTTACAAACACAAAGCTTGAAGCCAAAGAACTTGCCGAATCTTTAGTACAAAATAAGATAGACGCTCTTGCTATTCACGGTGATTTGGAACAGTACGAGAGAAATGATGTTTTGGTTCAGTTTGCAAACAAATCCTGCCCTGTTTTGGTTGCCACGGATGTGGCAGCACGAGGGTTGGATATAAAAGAGTTAAGTATGGTCGTTAATTATGACCTGCCTCACGGTTTGGAAACCTACACACATCGTATAGGACGAACAGCCCGTGCCGGAGCAGAAGGCATTGCGATTACACTTTACAATGAAAGAGAATCAGAAAAAATACAACCTTACGAAGCAGATAAAAAGCATCAGTTTTTAGATATTTCAACGCTTACAAAAGAGCAGGGTTTTGAGATGAAACCGGAATTTGTGACACTTGTTATAGAGGGCGGAAAAAAAGATAAAATTCGTGCAGGCGATATACTCGGAGCCTTAACAGGTGAAGCAGGGCTTAAAGGCTCAAGCATCGGTAAAATTGACTTATATGACAGACAAAGCTATGTGGCGATAGAAAATGCCTTCATCGACGAAGCCCATAAAAAACTCAAAAACGGTAAAATCAAAAATAGAAAATTCAGTGTTTGGGTGCTCTAAAAATTACAGTAATTTTGGTTCAAGTTCTAGGTTTTGTACTCTGTTGAAGTGTTTGATATTATTGCTCATTAAAGTACAATTATTTTCAATAGCTATACTAGCTATCATTAAGTCCATGTCAGCAATAATATTGCCATTCTTTTTCAATCTGGCTTTTTCTTTTGCAAAAATTAAACTTGACGCTTTAGTAAACTCTAGCACTGTAAAGTTTTCTAAAAAAGGCTCAATAATTTTTAGGTTTTGATTAATCCTTGCAGAATTATAAGTACCATACAGTAATTCGGTATAGTTGATTCTTGAAATATACAAATTGTCTATTGGAATTTCAGAGAGCTTTTCAACAACTTCTCGCTGCCCCTTTAAAAAATATATTAATATATCACTGTCTATTAGATATTTTTTCATTAAAGGTCTAACTCAAAGTCTTTGAAGTTTTTATCATCTTTAATATTTTCTAGCATCCTTTGGGCATTATTACTTTTAAGGTTACCTGCATACTGCAATAATTGATTATGCTTTAAATTATTTTGTTTTGAGAAAAAGCTTATAGCTTTTTCAATAACTTCTGTTTTTGTTGTATGAAGTTCTTTTGTTAATTGATTTAGCATAACAATAACATTTTCTTCTAATCGTAAATTTATTGCTCTTTTCATAAAAAACTCCTTTTCTTTACAAAATTATAACGAATAATTTAATTTTTGTAAAGATATTAAAGTTCTTTAATTTTATTCATTTATGAAAGAACTTTTATTTTTTCGTCATACTCTTGCATGATCTTATCAAGCTGTGTTTGTTCCATTTCTAGTGCTTCAAACAGTATCTCAACTTGATTTCCTATATCTGAAACAGTTTTTGAGAGTTCCATCAAAGAAGCACTATCTCCTGCATTGGAAGCTTCTATAAGTTCTTCATGCTTGCGTGAAAGCGTGTTTTCAAGTTCCATTATTTTATTTTCAAGTGTATCGACTTCTTTTTTGAGTGGAGAAGCAAGTTTGTTTCTCTCTCTGATAAGCTCGGCGCGTAGTTTTTTATTTTCTTTATGATTTGATTTTGGTACTGTTTTAGTTTTTTCTTCTTGCTCTTCATCATCCCAACCTATTTTTTCTAAAAAATCATCATACCCGCCGTCAAAATACTCGGCTCCCTCTTTTGCAAAAATGATAAGCCGGTCACATACACGGCGTAACAATTCTTCGGAGTGGGTGACGATTATGCTTGAGCCTTCAAAGGCGTTGATGGCATTTGTAAGGGCTTCTATACTTTGCATATCAAGGTGATTTGTCGGTTCGTCTAAAAGTAAAAGGTTGACATCTTTGGCGATTATCTGTCCAAGCATTACACGGCTTTTTTCTCCACCTGAAAGCAGTGAGATTTTTTTCTCGGCGTGCTCTCCGCTAAAAAGCATTGCCCCACAGATACTTCTGACCTTTGCCTCACTGAGTTTTGCATTGGCATTGTAAATTTCATCCATGATGGTATTGTCAGGATTTAAGTGGGCTATGTTTGTTTGTCCAAAGTGGGCAAATTCTGTTGCTGTGTTACATGTAAGCTCTCCACTGTTTTGTTTGAGCTCACCTGCAATGATATTTAAAAGGGTTGATTTTCCTTTGCCGTTTTTTCCGATGATGCCTAAGGTTTCGCCTTTTGCAAGCGTGAAGCCAATATCTTTAAAAAGTATTTTTTGTGGCGTATAGCCAAAGCTTACATCTTTGACATCAAGTAATACTTTGGCAGGCGTATTTTTGTAGTTAAACTTAAATGCAAGAGAAGCATCTGAGTTTAAGTCTTCAAGTCTCTCCATCTTTTGCAACTGTTTTACTTTAGACTGTGCAAGTGAAGCTGTAGATGCTCGGGCTTTGTTCTTGGCTATAAACTCTTCAAGCTCTTTTACTTTTTTGTCCTGAGAGAGTTTTTGTTTTTGGTGCAGTTCATCATCACTTGCGAGTTGGGCATAAAATTTGTGTGTATTGCCCTCGACAAGTTTGAGTTTTTTTCGTACTATACCTGCGGTATGGGTACAAACACCGTCCATAAAGTTTCTGTCGTGTGTGATGAGAATGACCTCTCCCTCAAAACTTCTTAAAAAAGATTTTAGCCAACGAAGTGAAACAATGTCGAGGTAGTTTGTCGGTTCATCAAGGAGCAGTAAATTTGGCTCCGTGACTAAAAGTTTTGCTAGATTGATGCGTATTTGATAACCGCCTGAGAAAGAGAGTGGGTCTTTGTCCAAATCCTCCGCACCAAAGCCAAGCCCAAAAAGGATTTTTTCAACTCTATAAGTATCATACTGCATCTCTTCACTCAGTGCGAGTGCCGCTTCTTTTGCCAGTGTTTTTTCGCTAAAACTCAAATGCTGTTTGAGTGTACCTATGCGGTAATTTTTAGGAATGACAATCTCACCTTCATCGGCATGTTCCTCACCGATAATGATTTTAAAAAGAGTCGATTTCCCGCTCCCGTTACGCCCGACAAGTCCGAGACGGTTCCCAGAGTTGAGTTTGAGGTTAAGGTTTGTCAAAAGTTCTTGTGTTGTAAAAGATTTTGAAATATTTGTTAGTTGAATCATAAAAGTATTTTACACTTTTGTCCATTAAACTTTTACATATTTTGTGCTATAATTAAAAAAAGAGCACAAAGGAGAGTAGTATGAATGTTGCACAATATACATTTCAGTCGCCTTATTCGAGTCCTGTTCAGGTAGGGAGGCTAGACCCTAATTCCGTAAAAAATTCTTCGTCGGGACAAAGTGATACATCTTCACTTTTACAGTCTAGCAATCAAACTTTACAAGAGGCAAAAACAGTAGAGAATTCTCTTAAAAGTGATGTGAAGCCGGTTGTACCTTCTGCAAGAGGACTAGATACTTACGCATAAAGAACTAAGCGTAGCTCTTCAAGCATCCATTTCCATTCACCGTATCCGCTGTCGGTATTTATGTGCCCGGCATTTTGTAAAACTTCCATCCTTACATGTAAACTCTGTTGGAGGGTTTGTGCCTTATCAATACTCATATACGGATCATTATCTGAAGTGATAAGCAAGGTGTTCTTTGCATAAAGTTTGTTGGGAGCATTAAGCGGAAAAAATTCGTGTAACTCTTTTACCTTACATGTAAGGCTTGGTGGAGCAACCAGATAAAGGTTTTCTATTTCTGGTATCTTTTTTGTATTGCACAAATGAAACCATAAAGTATTTGCGAGTGAGTGACAAATGACGATGTCGGGTTGAAAGTCTTCAAGTACTACTAGAAGTTCTTGCATCCAGACATCAAGTTTTGGGGTATCAAAATTTGAGAATTTTAAAAAATTGACACAACCGTACTCTTTTGCTATTTTACCGGCGAGCCAGCTTTGCCAATGTGGAAAATCACTTCCGCCCCAGCCGTGCAGTAGCAATACTTTTTTTGCCATGATTATTCTACCAGTTTTGCAAAATTTTTCACTGTTAAAAGACGCAGGTTTTGTCCTTTTAAGGCTTTAAGTTCACTTGAAAAGCCTTTTTTGGAAATAATGACAAAAATATCTGCCTCAATATTTGCTTTTTTTGCAAGTTCTTGTAAGCGGTTTAGTTCACTTTTTTTAACTTTTGCATTGGTGTATTTTGTACTGCCGAGAATTGTCTTGCCTGATTTTGTTTTTGCATAAATAGCAAACTCCGCTTCTTTGTCCCAGTAGCTTGATATTTCATTGATAGGGTCTTGTTTTGCAAAAATTTCTTTGAGCAGTTCATGGGAAAGTTGTGTAAAAATGAGGTTTGTAAATTCTGCCTCTCTGTTTTGCCAGCGTTTTTTTACTTCTGTATAGTCACCGTCACGGATGCCTTTAAAAAGTGGTGAAACAAAGGCAAACCAAAATCGTAAAAATGGTGTTGTAAAGTACAGCTTGTTATCGAGTGTTTCATTCTCAGCCCATGAAGTAAACTCTTTTTTTGGTTTTTGGACACGAATAATTCCTCTCTCGACAAGCTCTGTAACGGCTTTGTCCCCGACTTCTTTTTCTAATTTTGCGCGTTTATAACTAGAATGTGTTTTGCCATCACCCATAGCAATAGCACTTAAAAGTGCATGATACAGAGGTGCCCCACCCGTAATGTCACTGACATCGTTTCTGATGTAGTTATAATCTCGCAGTATTAATTTCTCTATAAGTTCATAAGAAGATTTTGAAGTGTCAATATCACCCCAGCCCACACCGCCGAAAATTGCAAATTTTTCTACTAAATCTTCAAAATCCTTGCTTGGATGCTCTTTGTAAAATATTTTGAACTCTTCTTTGAGTGTTTGTTGGTTTGAAATCAAGAATAATGCCTTTTTATGTTGTGTTAAGTGCCTGACAAGAATAAATGACATATTTAACAACATACAAAGGATTTAGTTTCAAGGCGAACTTTTGTTGGCGATATTGCTATGCCCCTTGGGTACTGGTATCGTTAACAAAAGTTCAACGCAGTACCCAAAGGGTCAATGCCATTAAGTTAAGAAAATTGATGCTTCCTCGGAACCGGTACTTTAGTGCCGGCTGTTGCAATACTCTTGCCACTCTCAGCCCGCACTAAAGTACGGGTTCCGAGAAAGATGCTTAACTTAATGCCGTTGACCCAAAGGGTATAGCAAAAAATGAGTCCTTTGTATGTTGCCCTTCGGGTGAAGAGAGAAAATACAATCTAACTTCGTTGAAAACCCTTGAAGCTACTAGTAGCTTCTACGGATTTTCGCCTTGTATCTTGCATTTTCTCTCTTCATTAAATTATGTCATTTATTCTTGTCAGGCACTTAATATAGAATTATACACTAAAGAATTTTTATTTAAAAATATTACACAAATACTACACACTTATTATGTACAATATTTTTTATGTTACAATTGTTCTAACTTAAAATATCAAAGGATAACAAAATGAAAAAGTTAAATTTAACAGCGCTACTTTTAGGAGCAGCTTTATTTACAGGATTAGGTGCAGTTTCACTCAGCGCAAGCGATATGAAATGTGGTGCGGGAAAATGTGGTTCTTCTGTGAAAAAGCCAATGAAAAAAGAGAGTGCTATGAAATGCGGTGCCGGAATGAAAGAGATGAAGGGAAAAAAAGAGATGACAGAAAAGAAAGAGATGAAAAAAATGAAAAAAATGAAAAAAAACTCTATGAAATGCGGTAAAGGTAAATGTGGCAGTAACTAGGTTAAGCAACTTTTAGGAACCCGTACTTCAGTGCGGGCTTTGTGTCTTTGAAGATTAAGGTCTAGGTTTCGAGAAAGCGTCATTTTTTTCTTTTTTACACACTTACTACACACAACAGAGCTAAAATACTTCCATAAAACATAAGGAGTTTGTTGTGAATGTTAAAAATATGTATATAGAATTTTCTCGTTTGAGTGAATATTTGAAATCTGTGAGTTTACTTCTTGCAAGATTACTGGTAGCATATGGTTTTTATGAACCTGCAATGATGAAGTGGAATGACATGAAATCGGTTGCCGAGTGGTTTGGCTCAATGGGTATTCCTTTTCCAACTCTTAATGCCTACATGGCTGCTAGTACGGAAATTACAGGTGTTGTTTTACTTACTGTAGGGCTGTTTACGAGATTTATTTCTATACCGCTTATTATTATTATGATAGTGGCAATTGTTACTGTGCATCTCCATAATGGGTTTTCAGCAGGTGATAATGGGTTTGAAATACCGCTTTATTATATGTCATTTTTATTGATATTTTTCTCTCATGGTGCTGGAAAATTTTCATTAGACAGACTTATATTTGGGAAACAAAATTAACAGATGGAAGCCTTAGTTCATTTTACCCATGAAATAGGAGAAATGCATTTTCCTATTTTCCTATTTTTATTCAAAGCAATTATTGCTCTTTTTATTGCTATATCTATAATTTTGTTTATATATGATAGATATATTCAAAGAGAAAACCAACTTCTTATAAATTATCCGTTGATTGGACGAATGCGTTATCTGTTTTATGCCATGCGAGACCCTATGCGTCAATATTTTGGTGACGAGAAATTTTATGAATCGTTTGATAAAGTAAGATGGGTATATGATTCTGCTGCGCGTAAATCTGCCTATGCCTCTTTTTCTCCCGGACAGCCTCAAAAAAGTCCAAGACTGGGGTTAAAAAATGCCAACTGTGTTTTAAATACCCAAGATGTCAGTGATGATTTTTCTGTCACTTTTGGCAAAAACTCTCCAAATCCATTTAAAACGCGTTCTGTTTTTGGACGCAGTGCTATGAGTGATGGTGCAATTTCGCCTGAGGGAACACGCTCTTTTACCAAAGGGGCTTATCTTGGAAACTTTCCTATAAATACAGGAGAGGGAAGTCTTACTTCAAACTTTTTTTACACGCATAAATATACAAGAGAGTGTAAGTTTTTTGAGATATATGAAGGAACATTTTTTGCCAAAGGTGTTTATAAAACAATCAAACTACTGCTAAATGGTGCTATAGCTAGAAAAGTCTATAAGCATATGGTTGTTTATTGTGCAGCACAAGATAGTTATTTGTTTGATAAGAGTGAATTGGTTTTTTATAGAGTGAATTGGAATGCACCTATGGCTACATTTCCTTCACAAGTCCCTGATGATATGCCAGATATTATTTTTCAGATGGGAAGTGGCTTGTATGGCGTGCGTGATAAAGAAGGAAATTTTTGTGAAGAGCGATATCAAAAAACGATGCGTTTTTGTAAAATGACGGAGATAAAAATGGCACAGGGTGCCAAGCAAACAGGAGGAAAACTTCTTGCGTCCAAAGTAAGTGAGGAGATTGCTTATTATCGTGGAGTCGAGGCACATAAAGATTTGTTCTCTCCAAATCAGTTTCCTTTCGCACATACCATAGAAGAACTTTTTGATTTTATAGGCAGACTTAAAGAGTTATCCCAAAAACCTGTAGGTATGAAAATTGTGATCTCTTCGCAAGAAAATTTTACACAATATGCCGAATTAATCCAAGCGCGTTTACATGTAGGCTCAAATGCCTACCCTGATTTTATAACGATAGACGGCGGTGACGGCGGGAGTGGTACTGCACCGCTTGAAATGATGATGAGTGTCGGTATGACTATAGCAAAAGCACTTTATGTAGTGGACAGTGAATTAAAAAGAGTCGGTGTACGAGAGAATGTGAAGCTCATTGCAAGTGAGAAGGTCTTGACACCTGATGATGCTATAGTCCTTTTTGGGCTTGGTGCAGATTATGTAGCCATTGCAAGAGCATTTATGATGAGTGCGGGATGTATTCGTGCAAGAGAGTGCTCCGGTGCGCATGGTCGAGCTTGCCCGGTTGGATTAGCAACGCAAGACAAGAAAAAAAGAGCCTCCTTCTTAGTAGAAAAAAAAGCACGAAATATTGCTTCTTATCATGGACAACTACTCTCAGGTATCAAAAATCTTCTTGCCGTGATGGGCTTAAATCATATATCGAAACTAGGTAAAGAAAATCTTATTTTTAGAGACAGTACAGGAAAAACATATATGAATGTTGATACATATTTTGAAGAATCTTTAATAGATTAAGGAGCTTTAATGAAACAAATTTCTTTAAAAGGAAGAGCGTATCCTAGTGATTTAAATCATTCGGGTACAGTTTTTGGTGGTTGGATTATGGCAAAAATGGATAAAGCTGCTTCTATTGCAGTAGAAGATATTGTTAATTCAGGAGCTGTAACAGTCTCAGTAAGTAATTTACATTTTTTAAAACCCATAAAGAATGGGGATATTGTGACTATTTATACCGAAATTATAGCAATAGGTAACTCTTCTATAAAAATTAATGTGAGTGTTATGGTTCGATGTAAGGAGTCTCATGAAGAATATGAGGTAACTAATGCAGTTTTCACATTCGTAACCTTGGATGATGCCGGTAAACCTATAAATGTTCGTAGGGTAATCCGTGAAGATATTTCAGAAGATATAAAACTTCTTTTATAGTGCACAATTACTACACATATTTTTAGTATAATAGTTCTAAAATAAAAGAAGGAGGCTATTATGTGTATTCCTCATGGTGCAACTCGCACTCTAAACACAAGTTTTGTGAAAGAGACAAAGCCAAAAAAACATATACAAAAACCTTCAAAAAATATGTTTGAAAAAGGTGACCCTGCTTTTGTTGATGAGAGAACATCCTCTTATAAACCGAAGAAAAAAGGATCTTTTTTTGATGACCTTTTCTCGTAGAAACTTTTTAAAAGCGGGGTTTCTCTCAAGTGCCGTTTTTATAATGAACGGGTGCAGCCTCTTTGGTGTGACAACGCCTCTGCAAACACTGAGTTTACTGCATAAAGATTTATTTCCCTATGCACAAGAGCTCGGCATTCAAACTGCTCCATATATGCAAATAATATTTCATCAAAGTCGTATCAGCGATGCAGATAAAACTTTTTTAAAAAATGGTGTAAAATGGCTGAATGAAGCAGGAATAAAAAAGTATAAACAAGAGTATATAAAGCTCTCTTCAAAACAAAGAGAAGCACTGCTGGAGCGTGTTACACAAACAGAGTGGGGCGATAGTTTTGTATATGATGTGATGAATTATATGTTTGAAGCGATGCTTGGTGACCCTGTATATGGTGGAAATAACAAAGAAGCCGGATGGCAATGGCTCGATTTTGAAGGCGGACAACCCAGACCGCAAAAGGCTTACATGTAATGGTTGATGTATGTATTATCGGCAGTGGAGCAGGTGCTTCACCTATAGCCTACGAACTTGCAAATGCGGGGTTTTCCGTTGTTGTTTTGGAAAAAGGGCAAAATTATACTGAAAAAGATTTTAATAAAGATGAAATAGCAGTGACACGACGCGATATGTTTACGCCTCCCCTATGGGAGCAAAAACACATCATAAATGAGTATAAAGCAGACGGAACATTTACTCGCTATGACGGAGAAAAATCTGATTGGAGTTTTTGGAACGGCTCTATGGTCGGCGGTTCATCAAATCTGATGAGCGGCTACTTTCACAGACTCAAGCCCAATGATTTTCAGCTAAAAAGTGTCTATGGTGCAATTAAAGGAGCAAATGTCGTTGACTGGCCAATCAGCTATGAGGAGCTTGAACCGTACTATGACAAGGTTGAAAAAGTTGTGGGCGTGAGTGGCAAGATTGTCAAGCATAAGCATCTTGAACCACGCTCAAGTGCAGATTTGCCCTATCCGGAGTTGCAGACAAACGGTGCAGTACAATGGTTTGACCGTACATGTAAAGCGTTAGGGTATGAAGCGATTCCTACACCTCGTGCGATATTATCACAAAATGCCCTCGGGCGTGATGGTTGTTATTACTCTAACTTTTGTGGGAGTTACGGCTGTGCAAGTGGGGCAAAGGGGAGCGGGCGTGCTGCACTGCTTCAAAAATGCTCTGCAAAAATTATTACAGATGCTTTTGTCTACAGACTGGAAAGTGATGACAAAAAAGTAACACGGGCATATTACTATACAAAAAATGGTATCAGACACTCTGTGCAGGCAAAAATCTTTGTTGTAGCGGCACAGGCGATTGAGACTTCACGACTGTTGCTCAATTCTAAAAACAGATATTTTCCAAACGGTTTGGCAAATTCCAGCGGCGAAGTCGGGAAAAATCTGATATTTTCGGCAGGTGGCAGTGGCAGTGGACGATTTGTTTTTGAACAACTGACACCACAACAGCAAAAAGAATTAATGGAGGTCGGCGTCTTTTTTAACCGCTCTTTACAGGACTGGTATGCGTATGAAAAAGAGAAGAAGCAATACAAAGGCGGTACAATAGACTTTTTGTTCGAGCATCAAAATATAATTTCGCGTGTGATGCGTGAAGTGTATGATGAAAACGGGAATCTTCTCTGGGGTGAAAATCTTAAAGAAAAACTGCATAAACGACTGACAACTTCAAGAGTGCTTACCTTTGAAGTTTTTAATGACTGGTTGCCTACTGACAAATGTTTTGTAGGTGTTGATGAGAAGGTGAAAGACAAATACGGTGTGCCTGTGGGGGTTATAAACCTCTACGGACATCCACATGACTTAGAAGTGGGCGAGCATTTGGCACAAAAGGCCGTGAAAGTTTTAGAAAAACTCGGCTGTGAAGAGATTAGCTACTCTATCTCTTCTGCACCGCCTCCAAACCTTGTAGCAGGCGGATGCCGATTTGGCAATGATGCTAAAACATCGGTACTGGATAAAAACTGCAAGGCACATGATTTGGAGAATTTGTATGTTTCAGATGCCTCTTTTATGCCGACAGGCGGGAGTGTTCCTTATACCTGGAGCATTTATGCAAACTCTTTTCGTGTGGCGGATATTCTTAAAAAAGAATTACAAAAGGATGAAGTATGATAGTTTCTATAGTATTTGCAGCAGGATGTTTTTGGGGTGTTGAGAAGCATTTTGAGCATATGAAAGGTGTTATAGATGCGGAGTCCGGTTATGCCGGAGGCAATTATGCTGCTCCTACCTATAAAAAGGTGCTTAAAAACCGTTACACAAAAGACGGCAGAAAAATTGTGAACTACACCGAGTCTGTAAAAGTAGTCTATGATAACAGCAAAACAGATGCAAAAACACTCATCAAATCTTTTTGGGAGTTGCACGATCCGACACAGAAGAACGGTCAGGGAAATGACATTGGCAATAATTACAGAAGTGCCATTTTTTACACAACACCTAGACAGGAAAAAATTGCGTATGAGACGGAAACAAAGTACCAAAAACTGCTTACGAAAAATGGTTACGGCAAGATAGCTACAGAGATAAAACCGCTGAAACATTTTTATAGAGCAGAGTCCTATCATCAGGATTATTTACAGAAAAATCCCAACGGATATTGTCCAAACCATGCAACAGGTGTAAAATTTGAAAAAGAACAAGCAAAACACAAAGCTGTAATGCCACTCGGAGGCAAAGAGATTTTGGTAATCAAGAGCCCGAATTTCTGTCCATACTGTGAAAAGTTTGACAAAGAAGTGGCACAAAAATACAAAGGCAAAATGCCTATGCGTACGGTTTTAGCCAGCAGTCTCAAAGGCTTTGAGATACAAACAAAACTCTACGCAACGCCTACTATACTTTTTATACAAAACGGTAAAGAAAAAGCCGTTCATATCGGATTTATGAATGAAAAAGAGTTTTATAAAGCCTTGGGTGATTTTAAACTGGGAAAAAATTCAGAGAGTTATAAAGTAGCATTTAATCAGGGAACAGACAACCGCTTTTGTAAACAGTACGATATATTTAAACATACGCCTGATGGTGTTTTTATAGATAAACTTAGTGGTGAAGTTTTGTTTGACACACGGGACAGATTTAACTCAGGAACAGGATGGCTCAGTTTTTACAAAGCGGTTGAGGGTGCGACTATACAAAAAGAAGACAACAGTTTTGGTATGAAACGCATTGAAATCATCGCGAAAAAAAGCGGGATTCATTTAGGGCATGTTTTTCCTTTGCCTGATGGGCGTCAGCGATTTTGCATTAATGCAACGGTGCTGGAGTTTGTACCAAGAAAATAAGTATATTTCGTTTTTAAGAAACATCGGCGTATAATCTTTACATGTAAACTCTTTACGAAGGATTAAAAAATGGCAATAGTGAGATCTTATGGTGCAACAAAAGAAGTGACGGGTTCGTGTCATGTGTTTGAGGTCGGTGGTGTAAAAATCATGATAGATTGTGGGATGTTTCAAGGCTTAGATGAAAGTAAAAATGAAGAAGCATTTTATTTTGAACCTTCTAGTATAGATTATCTCCTCGTGACGCACGCTCACCTTGATCATGTTGGGCGTATTCCCAAACTTGTAAAAGAGGGATTTAAAGGCAAGATTTATGCTACTGCAGCCACTATGGATTTGGCGCAAATTATTTTGATGGACAGTGCAAAAATAATGAGTGAAGATTTTCAGACTCGTTACAGAAAAGCACTTCGTAAAGGTAGGGAAACAAAACTTTCAAAACCGCTTTATGAACCTTTGGACGTTGATGCAACATTTCAAAAAATGGAATGGGTGAATCCGGAATATGACAAATATTATGATTTAT
>JALSLQ010000023.1 GCA_026988235.1 Sulfurimonas sp. | reverse complement strand
TTAATTTCAAATGGTACATTTATGCCCAATCAGGTACTTGATTTAACAAAACAGTATGCGCATATTGATTTATATAAACAACACTTTAAGGGTGATGTCAATGCAAAAATTAATAAAGAAAAAATCATTGCTTCATTAGATTTGAAATCAAATACATCATCCATTGCGACAAAAAATACAAAAATCAATTCAAAAGCTAATACAATTGATTCAAAAATTGATATTAATGCGAACGGGAATCCTTTAAGTATTACACTTAAAGGAAATATAAACAGACCAAAAATAGGTGTTGATGCAAAACAAATTATCAAAAAAGAAGCAACGAAAGCCATCAAAAAAGAGATACAAAAAAGAATAGGTAAAGATGTAGGAAACCTTTTAAAAGGATTATTTTAAACTAACATCTGTTAAAGTAAGACAAAAACTTACTGTTTTGTTTTGTTTTTGTACTTCTAAGCAGGCTTGAGTGAGCGTCGAGCCTGTTGTGATAATATCGTCAACAAGAATTATATTTGCATTTTTTAGCTTTTGTAATTGAAAATTTCTTGGATTTTTCTCTCGAAAGTGTTTACTTTGTCCAGAATATGAAACACTATTATTTGCACGGAGTTGATTAAAAAGAGGTTTTATATTATATGTTTTGAGATGCTTATTTAAAATAGCTGTATGCGAATATCCGCTTGTGATTGTATCATCTATAGCTATTGCATAATATTTTTCTTTCGTATGAAACTCTTTAGCAAATTTTTCAAAACTGAGTTTTGCCAGAATAGTATAAATATAAAAGCCTATATCTGTATGTTTTGTAAAAAGTAACTCTTTTATCTCTTCGTATCTGTAAAATGAAATGACATGAATACCGTTGGAGAGTCTTCTTTTGTATAAAGAAGGTGCAAGAAAGGTGTTTTGACACTCTGTGCATATATGTGTAAAAGTGTAACTTTCACACAATATACATTTCATATTTTCTTTTTAGTCCATTTTCAAAACGGACATAAAAGCCTCTTGTGGTAGTTGCACTTTACCTATAGATTTCATACGCTTTTTGCCGGCTTTTTGTTTTTCAAGCAGTTTTCGTTTACGGGTAATATCACCACCATAACATTTTGCAGTAACATTTTTCCCCATAGATTTGACAGTTTCACGAGCAATAATCTGACTTCCTAAAGAAGCTTGAACAGCTACTTCAAAAAGTTGTCTTGGAATAATCTCTTTCATATTTTTAACAAGTACACGACCACGAGAAAGTGCCTGCGTTCGAGGAACAACAATGCTAAGGGCATCAACAGCTTCTCCTGCTACTTTTATATCAAGTTTAACAAGATCACCTTCTCTGAAATCTAATGGTTCATAGTCAAAGGAAGCATAGCCCTTAGATATTGATTTTAATGTATCATAAAAATCGACTACTATTTCATTCATTGGCACTTCATATTCAAGCATAACTCTTTTTTCATTTAAGTATGTCATTTTTGTTTGAACACCACGCTTTGATATAAGAAGATTTATGATATTTCCAAGATACTCGCTAGGAGTTATAACTGTAGCTTTTACATAAGGTTCTTCTATCCTATCTATAAAGTTTACTTGTGGAAGTTCTGAAGGATTGTGAACTTCGACATAATCGCCATTTGTGAGATAAACATTGTAGATTACAGATGGTGCAGTAGCTATTAAATCGAGATTAAATTCTCTTTCTAGGCGCTCTTTAATAACTTCCATATGTAACATTCCAAGAAAACCGACGCGAAAACCAAAACCAAGAGCAAGAGAAGTCTCCGGTTCATAAGAGAGAGAACTGTCGTTGAGTTTTAGTTTATCAAGTGCATCGCGTAAATCTTCAAACTCATCTGTATCAATTGGATAAAGTCCAGCAAAAACAAAAGGTTTTGCTGGTTCATAATCTCCAACAGGCTCAGCAGTAGGCTCTTTTGCATCTGTAATGGTATCACCAACATTGACAACAGAAACTTCTTTAAGTCCTAAAACAACTATACCAATTTCACCAGTTTTTATTGCAGTGGTTTTGATTTTTTTAAGAGGATGTGGGTACATCAAATCTAAAACTTGATGCTGCTCACCATTACTCATAAGTTTTATTGTTTGCCCTTTTTTAATTGCACCATCAAAGATGCGAACAAGAGCAAGTGCCCCGAGATATTGATCAAACCATGAGTCATATATAATAGCTTTTGTCGGTGCCTCAGGGTTCCCAACCGGTGCAGGGATTCTCTCAACAATTGCATCAATTAATTCTGGAATACCTACACCTGTTTTAGCACTCACAAGTACAGCATCGGTGGCATCAATGCCTATAGAAGTTTCTATCTCTTGGGCGACTTTGTCAGGGTCAGCAGCAGGAAGGTCAATTTTATTGATAACAGGAATGAGTTCAAGATCGTTATCAAGGGCAAGGTAAACATTTGCAATAGTTTGTGCTTCAACACCTTGTGCTGCATCAACGATAAGCAGTGCCCCATCTGATGATGCTAAAGATTTACTTACTTCATAAGAAAAATCAACATGACCCGGCGTGTCAATAAGATTAAGAATATAGTGTTCACCGTTTTTGACATAATCAAGTCGAACGGACTGCGCTTTAATAGTAATGCCACGCTCTTGTTCTATATCCATGGTATCCATCATCTGTGTACCCATTTCTCGTTCAGTGACTGAACCGCACTCTTGTATGATTCTATCGGCCAAGGTGCTTTTTCCATGATCAATGTGGGCAATAATGGAGAAATTTCTAATATTTTTCAATGATATTCCTATGTAAAGAGGCTGTTCACGCTTTCATTGTGGTAAACTCTACGGATTACTTCGGCAAAAAGCGGTGCTACTGTTAAGACTTTTATTTTGGCATGTGGTTTTGATTCTAGTGTATTTGTAATAATTAATTCATCAAGCTCACCATTCTCAAGGTTTTTATAAGCATTTCCGCTAAGAACTCCATGTGTTGCACATGCCATAACTGAGGAAGCTCCTTTGTTTTTAAGTGCAGTTGCCGCTTTAACTATTGTTCCTGCCGTATCAACCATATCATCTATCATGATTACATCGCGTCCTTCAACATCTCCGATAATGTTCATCACTTCACTTTCATTTGCTTTTTCACGGCGCTTGTCAACGATAACCATTTCTAGTCCCATGCGTGTCGCAAAGTAACGGGCACGCGTAACTCCACCAATATCAGGTGAAGCTATAATAGGGTTTTTAAGATTTTTGCTTTTAATATACTGCTCAAAAGTGATAGAACCATAAAGATTGTCAACCGGAATATCAAAGAATCCTTGAATTTGTCCAGCATGGAGATCTATAGTGACTACTCTGTCTATGCCAGCTGTTTCATAGAGATTTGCTACAAGTTTTGCAGTAATAGGAACACGAGGAGCAGCTTTTCTGTCTTGTCTTGCATAACCATAGTATGGTACAACAGCAGTGATACTTGAAGCAGAAGAACGCTTTAACGCATCTGTCATAATTAGCAGTTCCATTAAATTGTCATTTGACGGTGCTCCTGTAGATTGAATGATAAATACATCACGACCTCGAACGGATTCAGCAATTTTTACTGAAATTTCACCATCACTAAACTTTCTAACATCAGCTTTTGCTAATGGAACATCTAAAATACTACAAATCTCTTTTGCAAAATCAACACTAGCAGAACCGGTAAAAATCTTATAACCACGCATTGGTATTCCTTCTTGGAAAAATTAATGTGGTATTATACAGCAATTGTTCTGAGTATATGTTAAAGTTGTTGACACTTTTGGCAAAGTCCGGATAAAACTAAATCTGCCTTATTAATTTTGAAATGAGAAGTTTGTGAAGCGAGTTCTGTCGTCTGTGCGAGGTCTAGTTTTATATCTTGAATTTCATGACATTGTGTGCACACTACATGTGAATGCATATCTTTTGAAAGTTCATACACTGATTTTTCATTTGGAATTTTTACTTCTTGTATAAAAGCATTTTCAATCATAAGATTAATATTTTTATAAATAGTAGCAAGGGAAATTGAATTAAATTTTTCCAACATGACTTCATAAAGTCTTTCAATACTCATATGTCCATTGCAACCAAGTGCATTTGCAATTTCTAATCTTTGAGGTGTTGCCTTTAAATGGTGCTGTCTTAATATATCTGTATAATTATTCATAATGCAATTATACACTATAAATATTTAAAAATAGTTTTTTAAAGTAGCTTTTGTAATCGGATTAAGCTTGAGAGGAGAATTGCACTCTTGTCTATATGTGAGCTTTTCATCTTTAGTTCACTATTTAAGAGGAGTTCGTGAAGTTTTGAATAGGTTTTTGGCTTGATTTTAATCGCAGCAGATGCTTTTTGTTCAACAACAAAAGAAGGAGCAGGGTAGCCTAAAATTTCTAAAGCATTTGGGGCTCCATTGATGCGAATATAAATGTTAAACATATAAAGTTGTGTCAAGTAAGTCGTTATTGCACTAATAATTCTTATTTCATCTTCACCATGTTCCAATATATTTTGTAAATCATCACGAAAATCTTTTTTATCAAGTAGTTTTTTTATAAAATCATCAAGGTTTATACTCGCAAGTCCATACACTAATTTGTCCACATCTTTTGTTGTAATGGCTCTGTCATACACGCGAAATTTATCTATTTCATTGGAGGCAAGTGCAACATCTCCATTATGGATTTTTAGGAGATGGGAGATGGTGAATTTATCAATGTTGACATTCTTTTCTCGTGCCCGTTCAAGGACAATATTTTGAGCTTCATACTCTTTTGGATGAAAAAATCGTACACTCATCGCATTCGTTTTGGAAAAAGCTTTTTTATTGTTATATGTTTTATGGTCTGAACCGTAATAAGCATAGACAAAAATATTGTCCGGATTCTTATCGCATAGCATCAAAAAAACATCTAGTTCCTTTTTTGGAATTTTTTTTTCACTTTTAATGACAAGAATATTTCTATCACCAAAAAGTGAGCCTTGAGAGAGATGGGATTTTGCAGAATTAAAATCATATTCGTCATAGTAATAATTTAGTATATTTGCATCATCTATATTTGTCAGCATTTTTGTATACATATCTATTAAAAAACTACTTTCGCCGAAAAATACAAAACTATTTGAAACACTCTTGTTCTGTATATGTTTGTCTAGCTCATTTTTATACATTATTTGTCTAATTTTCCCACTACGGAAGCATATATTCTGGCTCTTGCAATATTCACTTTATCTATTCTAATAATGACATCTTCAAAAAGAGAAACATCAGCACCTGACATAAAATGAAGTTTTGCTCCAATGATTTCATCATGAAGTTCTGCGCGTAATTCTGGGTCTGTTGATGTGATTCTTGCTTTGAACTCTTTATGAAGATTTTGCTCTGCCCATCTGGTATATTTGCGTGCTTTATATTCAGACTCTATAATCATAGCTTCACGCTCTTTTTCACTAATAGCCATGCTAAGTGATTCAATATTTCTCAAAACATAAGACTGCTCTTTAGTATCGCCTTTGTTGATGGCTTTTAATAGTCTATGCACAATTAAATCACTGTATCTTCTAATAGGGGATGTAAAATGAGTATATTCTTTAAAACCTAAACCAAAATGCCCAATGTTGATAGGTGAGTAGCGTGCCTGCATTTGAGATTTTATAATTAACTCATCTACCTCCGGTTCAATGCCCATTGTTTTGGCTTGTTTTTGTATTGCATCAATCGTTTCTTTGAGTGTATTTTTAATTTCTATATGCATACCGATTCCTGCTAACTCCTGATACAGTTGCTGCAGTTTTGCTTGACTTGGTGCTTCATGCACCCTAAAAAGTCCTCGTTTATAGCGCTTAGCAGCCTCTTTATTGGCTAAAAGCATACAGTCTTCGATGAGTCCATGAGATGGTGTTTCTTTAGCAATTGTTGTCGCAATAAGGTTTGTGTTTTTATCTAATGTCATTTCAATTTCAGTAGAATGAAATTCAAAGCCATCTTGTAAGCGTTTTGTTTTTAGTTTGTCTGTAACAATTTTGAGTTTTTTTATCCATGCAAAAATAGCTGTTTCTTCTTTTGTTTTTGCTTGAAGTTTATGATCAAAAAAGAGGTCAATTTCTTCATAATTAAATCTTCTATCTGAGTGCATTAATGCTTCATACACTTCAGATTTCACAACTTCAAGTGTTTTTAAATCCAACTTGATTTCAAACACATAAGCCAATCTATCTACATGAGGTTGTAATGAACACAAGGTTTCACTCAGCTCACGCGGGAGCATTGGAATTGAACGATGAGGTAAATAAATTGAAAAACTTCTGTATATTGCCTCTGTATCTATAGGACCAAAAGGTGTGACATATTCACTAACATCTGCAATGGCGACATAAAGTGTTGAATTTTTGTCATCCCAGTAGATAGCATCATCAAAATCTTTTGCGGTTACGGGGTCAATAGTACAAAAAGTTAAATCTCTTAAATCTTTTCTTTTTGGGTATTTTGAAGCATCTACCTCTTGAAATGAATGCGCAATATCTAAAATATCTTTATCAAATTCATCATGTTTGTTAAATTGTGCAAGAACAATTTTTTCATCAGATTTTGGATCTTTGATATTACCAATCTTTTGCATAATTGTATTTTCATGGTTATCAACTTTAAAAAGGTCACCAACTTCATAAGTATTGAGTTCTTCAGTTGCCATTTCTGCACCAATCGGGTACTCAGTTTTGAGTTCAACTAAAGACTTATGTCTTTCTTTCATTATAATGTAAGCAATACTGTATGTTTGTTCCCGTCCGACTATCTCAACAATTTTTGCACTTGGAGGACCTCTGTGTCCAAGAAGTCTTTGTGCAATGACTAAATCACCTTCACTTGCAAGTCCTAAATTATTTTCATTTATAAAGAGGTCTTTAATATTTTCACCTATTACATGTAAGTAGGCTGTTTTTTTCTGTACAAGACCTAAGATACCGGCACGATATTTAGAATTGAATTTGTAAATGTTATGTTTATTCGTAAGATATTTTTTAGCAAACCATTCTTGAACAAGAGGAAGTTCATTTTCTGTAATGTCTTGCTCACTCAAGCCATGAGTGAGTCGTATAAGTAATGATTTCAATGGTTTGTATTCTTTATTTTATATTTTCTAAAGCCATATCAAAACTGTCCATATCAAGACCATATTTTTCTATCAACTCTTTAGCAGCTTCAATGCTCTGGTTTGAGATTATTCCATTGATTGGAACGGCGACACGCACTACATGAAGAATTTGAGCGGCTTTTTTATTTTCTTCTTTCGCTGCATCAGGATTTTGACAGTTTCTTATTACATCAACTAGAGCTTCTTCAAATTTCCATTGTGCAAAAATTGTAGCACTCACTTCAGGTGTATCCGTGCCTATTACTTCTCTCTCAGCAGCTTCAACATCTTGTAACTCTTGCATAGCGATTTTAAACTTTTCTTCTTTTTTGTCAGTCATAATCTGTTGTGCAATAAGAACTTTGCCAATTTCTACTAAAAAAGCAGCAGGTGATAAAACACCTAAAAGTCTATTTTCTTTTTTTAAGCACCATGAAGTTGTAAGTGCATGCTGCTTTTTAGAAAGGTCTGAGAACATTGCGTTTGTTATATTATAAGGTGTTAAGTCAAGAGCAAAACTTTTTTTCACAATAGAAGCAAGTGCAAACCCACGAACAGTACCCATACCAAAAAGTCCAACTGCCTGATTAATTGCATTTATTTCTCTGGAAAATCCATAAAGTGGGGAATTGGCAGCTTTAAGAATGTCAGCAGTTAAAAGTGGATCTTTTTCTAAAATTTTTGCCATATCATTGAATGTGCTGTCCGGATCTTTATAAACTTCTTCAATTCGTATTGCAGATTCAGGAAGTGGAGGAAGCTGTTTTATTTTTCTGAGTATTTCTTCAGTCATTTAATCTCTCTCTTTATTTAAAAATATCGTTTTTATGACCTAATTATAGTATCAATAAATAAATACATACTGAATATTTACAAAAAACTGTTATTATTTTTTATTACAAAAATTATAAGGAAATGTAAATGCAAAATGATGCAATGTTAACTCAATTAGGGTATGTGCCAAATGAGGCTTTGATGGAACAACTTAAAAGAATTCAAAAGAATACTTTAGGCTATGAAAAAATAGAAAAACATATTTTAGACTTGAATGATCATTTAAAAGTCAATAATGCTTATGTCGCTTTGTCAAATTCAAAAGATTATTTTAAAATTAAAATCGAATCACCGACGCCTGGGTTAGCAGGAGAAGCACATGAAAAGATACAACATTTTAGTGAAAAATTTAAAGTAAAAATCGAAAAACTTCCAAAGAAAGAAACATATTATATTTTAGGGTATGGACAATAGGACATATAAATGAGCGAACCAATGAGCATAGAAGGGTACGATAAACTTACAGAAGAGTTTAAATACTTGCTAGAAATTGAAAAACCTAAAGTTGCTCAGGAAAAACTTGTTGCTGCAGCACTTGGTGATCGGAGTGAAAATGCTGATTATCATGCTGCAAAAGAGAAATTGCGTTTTATAGATAAAAGACTTTTTTATCTGAACAAAATGATTCAAAATTCACATATAATAGATCCTTCCTTGCATGAACATCAGCAGGTTGCTTTTGGCAGTAGTGTCACTCTTATAAATCTCGATACAGATGATGAAAAAACATATACGCTTTGTGGTGTATTAGAAAGTGAACCTGAAAATGGTCTTATTTCTATACATTCGCCTTTGGCAAAAGCTATGCTTAGTAAAAAAGTAGGGGATGAATTTAAAGTACAATTACCAAATGCTTCCATAGAGTATGAAATTGAAAAAATTGAATATAAAAATATCTTCTCTTTGAAAAAAAACATTCGCACAAAAACAGATTTTTCTTTTCATTAAATCAACTTTTACTATTCATTGGATATAATCTCTCTTTAAAAACCAATTTTTAGGAAATACCTGTGAGCCAGCAATTAGAAAATATTGATGAACAACTAGCCAATCATAAACTTTCACAAGAAGATTATAAACATATTAAAGAGATTTTAGGGCGTGAACCGAATTTAGTTGAATTAGGTATATTTTCAGCAATGTGGAGCGAACATTGTTCATATAAATCATCTAAAGTACACCTCAAAGGTTTTCCTGTCAGCGCACCATGGGTCATTCAGGGACCGGGAGAAAATGCCGGTGTCATTGATATAGGTGATGGTTATGCTGCTGTTTTTAAGATGGAATCACATAATCATCCGAGTTTTATTGAACCGTATCAGGGTGCGGCTACGGGTGTCGGTGGTATTATGCGTGATGTGTTTACGATGGGTGCTCGTCCTGTAGCAAATTTAAATGCACTTCGTTTTGGAAATGTTCTTAATAAAGATGATATTTCAAAACATCAAAGATATTTAGTGCGTGGTGTAACTGAGGGTATTGGTGGTTATGGTAACTGTATGGGTGTTCCGACTATCGGCGGTGAAACAAGTTTTGATGAATGTTATAATGGAAATATTCTTGTAAATGCTTTTACTTTAGGTATAGCAAAATCTGATGAAATTTTTTATGGGAAAGCGGAAGGAACTGGAAATCCAGTCATGTATGTAGGTGCAAAAACTGGTCGAGATGGTCTTGGCGGTGCTGTAATGAGTTCAGATTCTTTTACAGAGGAGAGTAAGTCTCTGCGTCCTACTGTTCAGGTTGGCGATCCATTTACTGAAAAACTACTCCTTGAAGCATGTTTAGAACTTTTTAAAACTGACCATGTAATTGGTATTCAAGATATGGGTGCAGCTGGACTTACCTCCTCTGCATTTGAAATGGCAGGGCGTTCAGGCTCAGGAATGATTATGCATCTTGATAAAGTTCCTGCGCGTGAAGAAAATATGACGCCTTATGACTTTATGCTCAGTGAATCTCAGGAGCGTATGCTACTGTGTGCTAAAAAAGGTTCAGAACAGGCGATTATTGATATTTTTGAGAAATGGGATTTAGATGCGGCTGTTGTCGGTGAGGTAACAGACACTGGAAATATGGAACTTTTTTGGCATGGAGAAAAGTGTGCTGAGGTTCCAGTGGACCCTGTAAGCGAAGAAGCACCTGAACTAAATCGCCCTATGAAAAAACCTGCTTATTTGGATGATATTCATAAAGTAAGTATTGATGATTTTGATAGAGTGTCAAACCAAGAGGCATTTGAAATATTGACGAAATCCATGGAAGTTGTAGATAAATCTTGGATTTATACACAGTATGATTCTATGGTGCAAACAAATACGATTAAAAACGGTGGGATGCTTGATGCTTCTGTAGTTCGTGTCAAAGAGAACAACAAAGCTTTAGCAATGAGTGCTGATTGTAATGTACGCTATTGTTATATTGATCCTAAAATGGGTGCTGCTGCAGCGGTCATTGAGTCTGGTCGTAATGTTGCGATGAGCGGTGCTAGACCATTAGCTATTACAGATTGTCTTAATTACGGAAATCCTGAAAACCCTGAAGTTATGTGGCAATTTGGTGAAGGTTGTTTAGGTATTAAAGAAGCATGTGCCGAACTTACTACACCGGTAATCGGTGGAAATGTTTCATTATACAACGAAACAAACGGTATTTCTGTTTTTCCAACACCTTCTATTGCAACTGTTGGTGTGAATGATGATGAAACCAATGTTTTGATGTCAAGTTTTCAATCTGAAGGAAATGCACTCTATTTAGTCGGTGAAAGTAAATCTGAATTTGGCGGTTCTTTGTATATGAAAGAACTTTATAATACGGTAGCCGGTGTTATGCCGGAGATTGACTATAAACAAGAACTTGCCCTTTGGGAGTTGGTCATTGAAGGAAATAAAAGACATCTTTTAGAATGTGCAAAAGATGCAAGTAGTGGTGGTGTTGCAATAGCTTTGGCTAAAATGGTAGCAACAAGTGGACTTGGTTGTGATGTGGAGATGAGTGTGTCTGATGACAGAGATATTTTTTCAGAAAGTATGAGTCGTGCCATCATTGAAGTAAAACTAGAAAACTGCGAAGCTTTTGAAGCAATGCTTGATGAATCCATGTCTGTTGAAAAAATTGGTACTGTCGGCGGTGATACTATTCGTATTAATGATGTAAATATGAATATGAAAGAACTTAAGGATAACTATTTCAATACTTTTACAAAAGTTATACAGCAAGATTTATAATATATATTATGACAAATTATAAGATATTTTAATATATAAGAAAATTTATAATTAAATAGTAAAATTTAATTTACTTTAATCTATTTGATTGTAGAATCCACAGTAACAAAATTTAAAGGATAAGTATGAGAAAGATAATTATAGGATTAAGCACTCTAGCTATTATGATGTTTATGTCAGGATGTGCTACAATGCATATGGGTTGGACAGCGGTAACAGAGCAACATAAACTTGATGATGGCGCGATGAAAGCATATGATGATTTGTTTACAAATGTAACAACATATGGTGATCCTGCACGCGCAATGATGAAAGAGTTTCCAGTTGGTGAAGATGTAAGTGGTGATGATGTGAAAGAATCTATTACTGCTCTCGCAGAAGAATATAATATGAGAGTTACTGGTTATGTAAAAATGTTTACAAAAAAAGATGCAAAACCAAACGAGGTAAAAGAAGCTAGAATTTGGTCTCTTTGTTCTTTACACATAGCAAAAGTATTCTTAAATCACTCAAGATATTTTGGTGGATTTATGCCATGTAGAATTATGTATATTCAATATGGTAATGGAAAAGCTTATCTTATCACTATGGATTTAACACTTGCAATTCACGGTGGATTCCCACTTCCTCCAGAAATGTTGAAACTTGCAACACATGTTGACAAAGCGATGACAGAAATTCCTGCACGCGCAGCAAGTGGTGATTTTTAATCACCGCTACACATTATGAGCTTATAAATTTTATAAGCTCATAATCTAATTGATACGGTGTATTAACGACTGTATCTAAGTTCTTATGATGAAATCCACTCTCAGTATAACAAATTACACTTTCATTTTTATTTTGCATTAAACCATCGATAGCATATGTTATAAATTTATAAGCCATAAGTCTATCTTTTACTGTAGGATTTCCTCCCCGTTGAAGATGACCAAGCACATTGACTCTTGATTCTATACCAATTTTTTCTTCAAACCATTGGGCTATTTCTATAGAATTTTGTTTGATACCCTCAGCCGCTATAACAATAAAATATCTGCGTCCATTTTTTATTTCTTGCTTGAACTTATGTTCATAAGCGCTTAAATCATATGCTATTTCAGGAATTAAACAAAGTTCAGAACCAGATGTGAGATGAGATATAAGTGCAAGATAACCACACTTATTTCCCATTGTTTCTATAATGAATGCTCTTTTAAAAGAAGATGCTGTGTCTCTTATGGCATCAATGGAATACTTTATCATATTTAAGGCTGTATCAACACCTAAACAATACTCAGTACCTGCAATATCATTGTCAATAGTTGAAGGAATACCACAAAATTTAATCTTATGCTCTTTATAAAATTTATGTAGTCCACGAAATGAACCATCACCACCGAGAACAATTAGCATCGTTACATGTAATGTATCAAGATTCTGTTTTGCTATTTTACGATATTTCGCCTGCATAAACCTTTTGCTTCTTGCACTTCCTATTTTTGTGCCTCCACGGTTAATAATTCCGGAAACATCACAGTAGTTTGCTTCTTTAATGTTGTTGTCAATTAGACCTTCATACCCATCATAAATAAAATATGGTTGCATATTTTTTTCTAAAGTATATTCAACAAATCTTTTTAGTGCAGGATTCATCCCAGAGACATCACCACCAGAGCATAAGATAGCTATATTTTTTTTCATTTTTATTCTCAAAAGTTTATTTTTTAAAGTTTACCATCTTCTAAACTCAATTTAGATAAAATAGCGATAATATTTTAAATCAGGGCATCAAATGAAAAAAAGAGCGTTAGTAAGTGTAAGTGATAAGAACGGTGTAGTCGATTTTTGTAAATCATTAGTGCAAAATGGATATGAGATTATTTCAACGGGTGGAACATATAAACTTTTAAAAAAGAACGATGTTGATGCTGTTGAAATTGATGAAGTGACAAAATTTCCTGAATGTTTTGAAGGGCGTGTAAAAACCTTAAACCCTTATGTTCATGGTGGAATTTTACACCGTCGTGACAAGCAGTCGCATTTAGATCAGGCGAAAGAACTTGGTGTTGAAGCGATTGATTTGGTTTGTGTTAATCTTTACCCATTTAAAGAGACGATTGAAAAAACTGATAATTTTGATGATATTATTGAAAAAACTGATAATTTTGATGATATTATTGAAAATATTGACATTGGTGGTCCGGCTATGGTTCGTTCAGCTGCAAAAAATTTTGATGCTGTATTGATTGTTACAAATGTGCAAGACTATAATGTGGTTATAGATGCTATAGAAAATGAAAAAAATACAAAAGAGTTTCGTCGTGGCTTTATGATAAAAGCATATGAGCATACGGCGGCTTATGATAGTATGATAGCCAACTATATGAATGAGCGTTTTAATGAAGGTTTTGGTGAGAAGCAATTTGTAGTTGGAAACAAAGTGATGAATACCCGTTATGGTGAAAATCCCCATCAAAAAGGTGCGCTGTATGAATTTGACAAGCATTTTTCAAATAATTTTAAAACACTCAAAGGTGAAGCTAGTTTTAACAATTTGAATGATTTAAACGGTGCTGTGAAAATTGCAGCTGCATTTGGAGATGATAATGCTGTGTGTATTTCAAAACATGGCAATCCATGTGGCTTTGCAATTAGAGATACATTATTAGAAGCTTATACAGAAGCACTCAAGTGTGACCCAGTTTCTGCATTTGGTGGTGTTGTTGCCGTCAACGGTACGGTTGATAAAGCGCTTGCTGAGAAAATGAATGAAATTTTTATAGAAGTTATCATTGCCGGGCGTATAACTCAAGAAGCCCAAGAAGTTTTTGCATCGAAAAAGCGAATTAAACTTTTTGAAATGGGAAGTGATAAATTAGTACTTGCAAATGATAAAAAAGATTTTAAACATATAAATGGTGGATTTATTTTTCAGGATGCTGATAAAGTAAAAGATGATGAAGTGAAAAATGCAAAGCTTATGAGCAAAAAAGCTGCAACCCAAGCAGAAATTAAAGACTTAGAAATTGCATATAAAGTAGCTTCACTTACAAAATCAAATTGTGTTGTATATGTAAAAAATGCTGCAATGGTAGCTGTCGGCATGGGTATGACAAGTCGTGTTGATGCTGCTCAGTGTGCGCTTAAAAAAGCAAAAGAGATGGGACTAGATGTAACAGGTGCAGCCCTTGCAAGTGAAGCATTCTTCCCGTTTCGTGATTCTATAGATGCTGCTGCCGTAGCGGGTGTAAGAAATGTTATAGAACCAGGTGGTTCCATTCGTGATGAGGAGATTATTGAAGCTGCCAATGAATTTGGTATGAGTCTTTATTTTTCTGGAATTCGTCACTTTTTACATTAAATATATTGCTTCTTGAATTAGAGTTATTTATGGATAGGTACTTGTGCAATGAAAATACTTTATATAATTAGACATGCAAAATCAAGTTGGAAAAATCTGGATTTGGACGATTTTGACAGACCCTTAAATAAACGAGGCAAACATGATGCTCCGATGATGGGAAAAAGGCTCAGAAAAAAAAAGATTATGCCGGATCTGATTTTGTCTAGCCCTGCGAAGCGAGCGAAGATGACGGTAAAGAGTATAGCTAAAAAAGTTCACTATGATAAAAAGATTGTTTTTGAAAAAAGCATTTATGAAGCAGATGAACATATATTGCAAAGTATTGTCAAAACTATTGATGACAAATATAATATAACTTTTTTAATAGGGCATAACCCCGGACTGAATGATTTGATAGAATCTTATGTCAGTTTTGATGAAAATCTACCTACCTGTGGTGTTGTATGTATTAGGTTTACATGTAAGCACTGGAGTGACACAAATAGTAAAAATGCGACACTTAGTTTTGTGGATTATCCGAAGCGTTTGACTTAACTTTTAGCTTTACAATATTATACATTGACTTTGAAAAGCTTTTAACAGAATGCATGTCATTAATTGCCATAGTCGTGACATCAGATTTTATGCTGTGGTTTTTAGCAATATCTTTTATGATTAAAGTACTTTTTTTGTATGCATTTGCGATTTTTTTATAAATTGTATTCATCTCTTTGACTGAATCTTCATCCCCTTGTATGGCTTTGTTAAAAGCTTGTATGTTTTTGAGGATTTGATAGCGTATATTTTTATAAAATTCCTGTTCTTCTTTTGTTGTTGCGTTGTAAAAATAATCTAAATCATAGAGTATGTCTTTGATGACTTTTGCAGCAGTTGCGAGATAATTTATCTCTTGAATTTGTTGATTTAAAATTCTATTATACCCTTCATCATTATTGATTGTTGAAAGTTCTGAAGCATAGCGATATATTTCTCCTTCTAAAAGGCGAATTTTTTCATATATTTTTGTATAGTTTATATTGAAATTCTGTGTATACTTATCTAAAATTTTATCTACGGGCATATTGTCTTCAAGCACTTTTGGAGGTGGCACATTTATGACAAGCAATGCAAATTCTTCAACTTTTTTTGCAAGATTTTCACTCTCTTTTTTGAGTGCTTCTATGGCAATTTCTGGTACTTCTGTAGAAACATTACATATAAACTTTGTTAGCTTGTCTTGTGTCGTATGAAAATATTTTTGTGTGAAAGTAGTTAAAAAGGGAATAAAGGGATACCATAAAAGAACACCTAAAACATTAAAAAGTGTATGAAAAATTGCAATCTTAATTACGCCGTCTACTTGAGAAAAGACAATATCTACCAATGCAATCAATTGATATAAAAAGAGTAAACTAACAAGACCTGTCGAGAGATTAAATAACAGGTGGGCAAGGGCAACTCTTTTTTTATCGGAAATACCTCCAATAGCACCGAGTAGAGCTGTTACTGTGGTTCCTATATTTGCCCCTATAACAAAAGCGGCTGCAGCTTCAAAGCCAATTACATGAGTAAATAAAGCACTTTGCACTATGGCAATTGATGCTGAACTTGATTGAATAAGCGCAGTTAACGCTAGTCCAATCAAAGCATACCAATAAGGTGTAGAAAATGTATACGCTGATATATCAAAGTTTTGGGCTATGGCACCAAAACTCTCTTTCATACCCTCAAGCCCTAAAAATATCAGACCAAAACCGACAAGAACACCAAAGTAATTTTTCCATTTTGAGGCATCCGGAGTTAAAACTTGTCCGAGTCCTCCTGTGCCTATTACAGCGTATGAGAGGAGTTTAATATCCATGTTAAAACCGATAACAGCGACAATCCATGCTGTGATAGTTGTTCCTATATTACTTCCAAATATAATTGCTATACTACTCTCCAAGCTCATAAGTTGTGCGCCTACAAGAGAGAGTGCCATAAGTGTAACAATGGAAGAACTTTGAAAAACAGCAGTCGAAAAAATACCTGTAAGTAGACTTTTAAAATGTGTTTTTGTCGCTTTTTGAACAATTTGTTTGAAGGTACGCCCAGCAGAGGATTTTATTTGCTCTTCAAGATAGAGCATACCAAAGAGAAAGAGCCCTAATCCGGAAAATGCTTCAATCCAAATCTGATAATGTTGCATTTAAGGCTCTTTATGTTTTTTGCGTTTTCTTTGTAAATTCATGCTAGGAATATAAAATTCCAATTTCCCAACTCTTTTGATTGTTACTTCTTTACATGTAAGGAGCTCTTGCAAATTTTCTTTACTTTTTTCATCAAAAAGTAAGTTAATATCATCCATTGTTAAAGGCCGTTTATCGAGCGTATTAAGAATATCTTCTTTGGTATGGTAGGTGTTGTTTGGCTCTGCATGAACTCTTGAAGCTATATGTATCGGCAAATCGGCATCAAAACGCAGAGCAATGTCATGCAACTCTTTGTAGCTGATTCCCATAACAGGATATGCAGGCGGTCTGTCTATGGTGCCGATGTCTATTCTTTGGCACTGTATTTTATGCAGCACTTCACCCAGTTTTTGTATCTCTTCTTTCGTGTCATTGAGACCATGCACAAAAAGTATCTCTATAAATAGTTTGCCTTTATATATTTGACTGAACTCTATTACTTTTTGTACGACATTTTTTATTTTTATAGAAGGGTGTGGTCTGTCTATTTTTTTAAAAATATCACTGCTTACGGCATCAAGTGAGAGTTTGACTTCATCAAGTTTTAAAAGAGAGGCAAAGACTTTTTCATTAATGAGTGTCGCACTATTTGTCAATATCAGTGTTTGTGTATCGCCTTTTATTACATTAATCGCATCAATAAGCTTATCAAGATAAGGGTAGAGTGTCGGTTCTCCATTTGCAGTAAGCGTGATGACATCTATTTGATCATGTAGATGTTTTTGTAACTCGCTAATGATTTTTTCGACGGAGACGATTTGTGTTTGTTTTTCTACTGTTGCACTCGGTGCGAGTTCACAATATAAACAGTCAAAATTACATTGTTTGTTTGATGGAGAGAGGTCTATACCTAAACTCATGCCGAAACGGCGTGAGTTTATTGGACCGAAAATTATATTATTTTTTGCTGACACGGTGGCACTCGTTTATGAAGTGCTTCGCATTTTCAACTGCTACATCAGGAAGAATTCCATGACCCAAATTGAATATATGGCGTTTACCCTGCATCACATTTTGAATATCTTCTACTGCTTCTGTTGTTGCTTCTTTTGAGTAAAGACGGCACGGCTCCATATTTCCTTGAAGAACATATTTATCACCCAATTTTTCACGAGCGAGTTCCATAGGCGTTGCCCAGTCAACACCAAATACATCAAAATTTCCATAGACTTTATCCAAAAATGCAGGAACACCTTTTGGAAACATTATGATAGGAATATGTGGATATTTTTCTTTAAGATATTCGGCAATTTCCACCATGTATTTCCAAGAAAATTCATCATATTTATTTGGTTCAATCGCTGCTGCCCAAGAGTCAAAAATTTGTACGACATCTATACCAGATTCTATCTGCTTTTGCATATAAAGTTTTACGACTTCAGTGACTTTTACCAAAATTTTATGCAAAAGTTCCGGGTTTGAATACATCATCTTTTTACATACATTGTATGTTTTTGTTCCTTGTCCTTCTATCATATAGGTAGCAAGTGTCCAAGGAGAACCTGTAAAACCTATGAGGGCTTTATCATCGGCTAGTTTTGTTTTGATAAGTTTAATAGTATCATATACATAGGTGAGTTTGCTTGCTGCTTCTTCACCGCCTATAAGTCTATCAATATCTTCTTCATTTTTAATTGGGTCAGAAAATTGAGGACCTTCTCCTTTGACAAAGGATAAATCCATTCCCATTTCATCAGGTATGACAAGAATATCACTAAACATAATAGCTGCATCAACACCTACAATATCTACAGGTTGTAAGCTTACTTCACATGCCATTTCAGGATTATGACAAAGGTTTAAAAAATTTCCTGCTTTTGCTCGGACTGCCATATACTCAGGCAGATAACGACCTGCTTGTCTCATCATCCATACCGGTGTGTACGGTGTCTCTTTCCCAAAACATGCATCTACAAATATTTTTGTCATCTTTTTCCTTTAAAATTGATTCTTAATGATTATGCCCGACTTTACCCAAAAAGTATAAACCGACGGATACAGCCGTAATTGAGAGTGCAAGATATAACATCTCTAATGCACCATGAAATTCAGTATGACCGACTTTTTGAAAGAAAGTCACTACAAGTACCATGACAATAACTTTTGAGATTTTGTCTTTAAGCTGGTCAAGTGAGTGAATTGCAAGAATTTTATTCTCTTTTTCATCGCCTTTTGCTGGGTCAATGTCTGAAATGAAAAGTTCATACAAACCAAAGGCAAAAAGGAGCATAACCACACCAATAAGATATAAATCAACCGCTCCAATGATACCACCGACGACATCTTCATGAAAATGTGCCGGATGTGCATGGTTAATATAGACATTCAAAACCATCTTTGCCGTGTCATATATGTCAAAACTTGCAACGATGAAGAGTGCAATAGCTCCGATAAGCCCAAAGACAACAGCCAAAATAACTATAAAGCGTGAAGCCCAGAGCCCATGTTCAAAGAGTCTTTCCAACATTTAGGCTCCTTCTTCCATTTCAATCCATTTTTGAGCAATTCTGACCGCATTTGTAGCAGCACCCACGCGTAAATTGTCCGCAGCAATAAACATATGAAGCATATTATTTGCAAACAAATCATTTCTTATTCGCCCAACAAATGTTTCATTTTTGTCTATACATGTAGCAGGCATAGGGTAGAGCGCTTCATCAGGATTGTCCAAGATTACAAGATTTGGTGCTTTTGCTAAAATTTCTCGTGCTTCATTTGCTTCAACTTGAGAATCAAAAGTCATAGTAATTGACTCGGCATGACCGCGAAGTGTCGGTACGCGAACACAAGTTGCACTAAGTGCTATTTCTTTGTGCATGATTTTTGTTGTTTCATTGACCATTTTCATCTCTTCTTTTGTATAGCCATTGTCTGTAAAAACATCGATTTGAGGAATGACATTGAGGGCAATCTGCTGATTAAATGCTTTGTGCTCTGCTTCATCAAGTTTAAAAGCAAAAAATGCCTGCATTTGATTGACAAGCTCTTCCATTGCAGTTTTTCCTGCGCCACTTGTTGCTTGATAGGTATCAACATCAACTCGAACCAAGTCATACGCTTCATCAAGAGGCTTAAGCGCTTGCACCATTTGTATGGTTGAACAGTTTGGATTTGCGATGATTCCTGTCTCTCTCCATTTTGCTATATCTTCAGGGTTAACTTCTGGTACAACCAATGGAACATTTGAATCCATTCTAAAGTGAGAGGTATTGTCTATAACAACGGCACCTGCACTTACAGCAGAAGGTGCAAACTCAGCACTGACGCTTCCACCGGCACTAAAAAGGGCAATTTCTACCTCTTCTTTCTCAAAAATATCATGTGTAAGCTCTATAATATTATGGTTTTCTCCATTATATTGCACTTGCATTCCTACACTTCTTGCACTTGCTAATGGCACTAACTTATTAAGAGGAAAATCAATTTCTTCTAAAACTCGCAAAATTTCTTCCCCGACAGCACCGTTTGCACCGACAACCGCTACATTATATTTTTTCATTCTGTTTTCTCCTAGTCTATTTTCTATTATTTAAAAAAAGTTCATCTTTTTGAATTTCACTGTTTTCGCTGAGTATGACTGCACGCTCAACTAC
>JALSLQ010000022.1 GCA_026988235.1 Sulfurimonas sp. | reverse complement strand
TTCCGAGATGTTTTGGAACCGGTACTTTAGTGCCGGCTTTGTGTTTTTAAAGATAAATAATGAAAGGAAAATATATGAAATTTAGTGGAAAAAATGTTTTAGTGACAGGTGCAAGTCGTGGAATAGGTGCACAAATAGCAAAAACTTTGGCTACTTTTGGTCTCAAAGTATGGATAAATTACAGAAGCGGTGCAAAAGAGGCGGATGCCGTAAAAGAAAAAATTGAAGCAAATGGTGGTAGTGCTGCAGTTATTGGCTTTGATGTGACAGATGAAGCGGCATTTATTGATGGAATAAAAACCATTGTAGATGCAGATGGAGAACTCTCTTACCTTGTGAATAATGCAGGTATTACAAAAGATAAGTTGGCATTGCGTATGAAAACAGAGGATTTTATGGCTGTTATCAATGCTAATCTTACATCTGCTTTTATTGGGTGTCGTGAATCTATGAAAGTAATGCGAAAGAAAAAATTCGGCTCTATTGTTAACATTGCTTCAATTGTAGGTGAAACTGGAAACGGTGGACAGACAAATTATGCGGCTAGTAAAGGTGGTGTTATTGCAATGACAAAAAGTTTTGCCATAGAAGCTGCAACGAGTGGCATACGATATAACACGGTTACACCGGGATTTATCGCAACTGAAATGACAGAGGTGCTAAGTGATGAGGTGAAAAAAAGTTTTACTGATAAAATTCCTATGAAGCGTTTTGGCAATGCCAATGAAGTAGCTGAGGCAACTGCTTTTTTACTCTCAGACCATGCAAGTTACATTACAGGCGAAACTTTGAAAGTTAATGGTGGAATGAACATGGCATAAATCTTATCTAAGATATTTATGTTATAATTACAGGATTTTAAACTTAAAAACAGGAGCTATAATGGCACTTTTAGACGATATTAAAGAAGTAGTAGTTGAGCAATTAAGCGTTAACCCAGATGAAGTAAAACCGGATTCAAAATTCGTAGAAGATTTAGGTGCAGATAGCCTTGACGTTGTAGAATTAGTAATGGCTCTTGAAGAAAAATTCGATATTGAGATTCCTGATGATGAAGCTGAAAAGATTCAAACAGTACAAGATGTTGTAAGCTATATCGAAAACAAATAGTCAGTTTTTAACTTTTCAAAGAGGAGTTTCACCTCTTTGAGAGCAAATGTTTTTAATAGTTAATTGTTATATTGATTTTTAAAAGTATTTTATATTTTATGGAGAATATTAATGAGAAGAGTGGTAGTAACAGGTTTGGGAATGATAAATTCAGTGGGTCATGATAAAGAGAGTGCATTTAAAGCAATCTGTGACGGTGAGTGTGGCATAGACACGATTACTATATTTGACCCTGAAAGCTTCAGCGTAAAGATAGCCGGTGAAGTAAAAGATTTTGATCCTGCAACAGTTATGCACCCTAAAGAAGTGAAAAAAGCAGATAGATTTATTCACCTTGGACTCAAAGCTGCCCAAGAAGCAATGGCAGATGCCGCTTTTGCAGAAAATATTGACATGGATAGATTTGGAGTCTGTGCAGGTTCGGGAATCGGTGGACTTCCGTCAATCGAGAAAAACTCTGTTATACTAGAAACGAGAGGTCCTAGACGAATTTCTCCATTTTTTATTCCTGGCGCATTAGTAAATATGCTTGGAGGATTTGTTTCTATTGCACATGGAACAAAAGGACCTAATCTTTCAAGTGTTACTGCATGTGCAGCCGGAACACATGCCATTAGTGAAGCTGTCAAAACTATTGTCTGTAATGGTGCTGAGCGTATGCTAGTCGTTTCTGCTGAATCTGCAATTACAGGTGTTGGTGTTGGTGGATTTGCAGCAATGAAAGCACTTTCAACAAGAAATGATGATCCAAAACATGCTTCTCGCCCTTTTGACGCGAACCGAGATGGCTTTGTTATGGGAGAAGGAGCCGGTGCATTGGTACTTGAAGAGTACGAAGTAGCGGTTGCGCGCGGTGCAAAAATTTATGGTGAAATCATAGGTTTTGGTGAAAGTGGTGATGCAAATCACATTACTACACCTTCACTTGATGGTCCTGCTCGTGCAATGGCAGCTGCATATAAAATGGCAGGAGAACCAAAACTGGACTATGTCAATGCACATGGAACAAGTACACCGGTTAATGACAAAAATGAAACAGCAGCACTTAAAGATTTGCTTGGTGGGAAAGAGAACTGTCCTCCTATGAGTTCTATTAAAGGGCAGATTGGACATTGCCTTGGTGCCGCTGGTGGCATAGAAGCTGTTACATGCTTAATGGCAATGAGAGATGGGATTATTCCTCCAACAATTAATTATGAAACACCTGATGAAAATTGTGATTTAGATTATGTAACAGAAGGTGCAAGAAAAGCGGACTTAAACATTGTTATGAGTAATTCATTTGGTTTTGGCGGAACGAATGGTGTTCTTATATTCAAAAAAATCTAATTGATAAGGATTTAATTTGGCTACATACTTAGACTTTGAATATAAAATAAAATTTATTCAAGAAGATATAATCTCTGCACAAGTTCGTCATGATAAGGGAGCTGTTGAAGAGTTAACAAAAAAACTAGATAAAGAAGTTACAAAGATTTATAAAAATCTTTCTGATTTTCAAAAACTTCAACTTGCACGCCACCTTGATCGTCCGTATTCGCTTGATTATATTAATCTCATTATGAGAGATAAGTATGAAATTCATGGGGACAGACATTTTCGTGATGATGCTGCTATTCTTTGTTACATTGGCTATATCGGTGATGAAAAAGTTGTTGTTATCGGTGAACAAAAAGGACGAGGAACTAAAAATAAGCTCAAAAGAAATTTTGGTATGCCGAATCCTGAAGGATATAGAAAAGCACTTCGTGCTGCAAAATTAGCTGAGAAGTTTAATTTACCGCTTTTAATGCTTGTAGACACTCCGGGTGCATATCCAGGTATTGGTGCAGAAGAGCGCAATCAAAGTGAAGCAATTGCAAGAAATTTGCTTGAATTTTCAGAATTAAAAGTGCCTACTATTTCTATAGTTATTGGCGAAGGTGGTTCTGGCGGAGCATTGGCTATTGGTGTAGCTGACAAATTTGCTATGATGAGATATTCTATTTTTTCTGTTATTTCTCCTGAAGGCTGTGCTGCTATTTTATGGAATGATCCTAAAAAGGTACAGACTGCTACAAATGCACTTAAAATTACTAGTGGTGATTTAAAAGAGCTTGATTTGATTGATGATATTATTGATGAGCCTCTTATTGGCGCGCATAGAGAAAAAGAAAAAGCAGCTCAAGTTCTTAAAGATTACTTTTTAAGCGAGGTAAGCAAGCTCAAATCAATGAGTAACGAAGAAAGAATGGAAGCCCGTTATGCAAAACTGACAAAACCAGGTGCTTTTAAAGAGTAGTAATACTACTCTTTTTCATCTTCTTTTTTTACTTCTAAAAGCGGGTCAAACTTTGGACGCTTTAGTCTTGGTGCCTCTTTTGAAAACTTTATCAAATCTTCTGCCGTTTTTATATTTTCATCTAAACTTTTTAAACTCAGTAAAAAAAGCCCATAAGTGGTTATAACATCGCTCATAGCTCTATGATGTCTTGCATTTGGATTGAGTTTGAGTGTATCATTCAAATAAGAAAGTGCATATCTATAAGATACCACAGTTCTCTCCGCTAATGCTAGAGAGCATAAACTTCGGTTTAAAAGAGGTTCTAAGCCAATTTTTTGCATACTCTTTGATATAAAACTATAATCAAATTTTACATCATGCGCAACAAAAACTGCATTGCCTAAAAAGAGTTTAAAACGGACTAGAACATCTTTTAATAAAGGTGCATTTGTTGTGTCACTTGCTAATATACCGGTGATTTCAGTAATATGAGGGTTGATTTCTTCTGTTTTAACTAAAGATTCAAACCTATCAATAATTTGACCATTTTTAATTTTCACTGCAGCAAGCTCTATGACTTGATGTTTTTCTATTTTTGATCCATTTGTTTCAATGTCTACTATGCAAAATTCTGCCTCTTCTATAGAAATAAACTTTGTATTAAAATAGTAATATCCTTGGTGTTTGACTACATGTAAGCCTTGTGCTCTCCAAAGCTCTATAGATAAATCTAGCTCTTCATGTAACTGATCTTTGAGTGTTTTTAAAGAGAGTCCACGTGAAGAGAGTCGGGAAATGCTCTTTACATCAAGATCAAAATCATTAGTGAGCATTTTGAATAAACTCTCTTACTTTTTGTGCATCTTTTTTCCCATGTGAGACTTCAACACCGCTACTAACATCAAAAGCATAAAAATCATATTTTTTTAATGCAGTAATGTTTTGAGGAGTTAGCCCGCCTGCAAGAATTATTTTAGAACAGTCTGCACCTTCAAACCATTGCGTGTTAATCTGTTTAGCAGCTCCGCCATAGGCATCGCAGTAGGCATCTACAATTCTGTACTCATCAGGGTAAAGGAATAAATCCTCTTTTTTTTGTGCGCGTATTACTTTGATATGAGGAATTTCAAGTGCATTATAAAATGCCTCATCTGCTTTAAAATGAATTTGAGCAAGAGTAGCACCTATTGTCTTACATGTAACATTGATACTTTGGGCATCTACATTTACAAACAATGCTACTTTTTCAATAAAAGGAGGTAGCTTTTGAATAATTTCTTTGGCTCGTGTAGGTGTCAGATAACGTGGAGATTTTTCATAAAACACAAAGCCCAAAGCATCTGCTCCGGCATCTATTGCCATCATTGCATCTTCATAAGAGGTTATCCCACAGATTTTCGTACGCATTATATTTGCAGACTCTTTATCGCTTGGGCTTTGTCATCATGTTTAAAAACATAGCTTCCTGCTACAACAACATCAACACCGGCTTCTTTGAGTGCATGGATGTTTTTATCACTCACTCCGCCATCAACTTGAATCAAACAATCTGGATTAAGTCTTTTTCTCATTTCATCGAGTTTTTTAGCTTTTTTTAGTACTGATTCTATGAAAGTCTGTCCACCAAAACCCGGATTAACACTCATGAGTAAAACCATGTCTAAGTCTTCAAGTATATACTCAAGTCCTTCGGGAATAGTGTTTGGATTGAGCACTATACAAGGTTTGATACCAAGAGAACGAATTTTTTGTATCAGTCTATGAGGATGTTTCTCTTCTTCTATATGAAAAGAAATATATTGCGGTTTAAGCGGGGCAAAAAGCTCAACAAAAAAAGTATTATTTTGTACCATAAGATGAATATCAAGCGGTTTTGTAGCCGCTTTTGCAATGGCTGAGACGACAACGGGACCTATAGTGAGATTAGGGACAAAGTGCCCGTCCATGACATCTACATGTACTAAATCACATCCTGCATTACATATTTCTTGCACATCACGTGCCAAATTTCCAAAATCTGCTGAGAGAACACTAGGAGCTACTTGCATACCATTCCTTTAATTAATTGTGAAATTATAATCAAGAGTAGCTTTTATCTTGTTAAGAAAAATAAAAATTTATCATTATCAAATGATAAATCAACTTGAACACCTTTTTTTTCTTGGGCAACTTCTAAGAGTCCATCGACATCATGATAGGTTCTAGGAAGGGTAATGTCTACACTTATATGCTCATCTGCTAAAAGTGTTTTTACCTTTCCCCCAACAATATTAACAAGTTCAGCCAAGGTGTCAAGTATGAGCTCTTTATCGTCGGTACTCTCACCAATGAGCAGTTCACATGCTTTTTTTGCTATGTCAAGAGGAAATACAAGCATTACCATTCCGTCTATATCTCCGTAAAAACCTATAGAACTGGCTATTTTGTCATTTTTATCGACAATTTCAATTTTATCAACTTTGGCAGCATCTTTTGTGGCTTTTGAATTGGTCATCATCTCTATAGTTGCTACGGTTGCATCAATAAAGTTTGGTAATTCTGTTACGAGGACTTTATTGAGAGAGCGTTTATTTTTTCCTGAAGCGGCACTGCTGGCACCAAGCTCATCTAAAAGTTCTTTATTTTGTAAAATATCATCCATTTGGTCAAAAAACATCATACCTGAATCTTCAAGTGTTTCCTTAAATGAAAGGGGTGTTTTGTTAAATGACATACCTACAAAACAAATTGTCGCATTATATTCTGCAGCAGAAGTTGAGAGTTTTGAGAAAAAATTTAAGGCATGTACATTCATACTCACAACTTTATACGCATCGAAAATAAAAAGTCTAAAACCTACATTAAGTGAATTGTTATGATATGCAATGTTAAAGGTATTGCCTATTTCAGCATCTAAAAATGAAGCAACGGTGTAAATGATAGCATTGCCTGTGACTCGTGTTGCAACTTTTTGCCCCATCTGCCCAAGAAAGGTATTTTCAATAATAACATCATAGGCATCTTTTGCTTCTGCTTTTTGTAAAAATTCTTCTTCGCTTTGTGCGACTATAGGATTGTGTCCATTGTCATGTAACTCTATTGCGAGTGCTGCTCTTTGTGATTTGTCTTCACTATAAAGGAGTACATTTTTATTTTTTTCTTTAAAGCCCGAAGAAAAAAGAGATGCAATTTGTTGTGTTTTAAAAAGTGAAAAACTTAAATCATTATCATAAAATTTTTTAAAAGCATCGTATTTTTTTTTGTCATAATCGCAAAAACCTACAACTATATGGTTTGCAGTCCTTACTTTTTGAAACATTTTTATAAAGACATCAAGACCATTTCTATTAAAGAAAATGACTTTTTTTAGTGAAACTAAAATCATAGAGGCATTACTTTTGACTGTCATGTCAATATCTTCAATATTTAGAAGTGATTCACTTGATGCTCCGTCTAAAAATCCTTGAGGATGAAATACCCCAATGCCATCTCTTATTACCGCTCTCATGAAATCTCCATTAGGTTCGAAAAATCATCATATATGTCATTTACATAATCTACTTGAAAATCAATAAAGTCATTTAACTCAGCTTGTATAAAAGCCGGTTGGGACAAGGTGTAAAAAAGAAGTAAATGCATCCATTTTCCTAGTTTGTTTATAGTTTCATCTTGAGATGGTTTTACACCGGATGCCGCTTGTAATATTTTTGCAATGCTGTCTGACATTTCCCATTTCAGTGCAATTCTTTGACATATATCAAAAAGGTCCATACCACATAATCTTTGCAAAATTGTATTTAAATCAATCTCATCTACACTTCTTAAAAGTTTTACATCATCTATTTTTTCACAAAAAAGTGCTTCAGATACTATGATACTTGCCGGCAATAAAGAAACGGCACTTTGTAAGTCCTTATCATTTATATTAAGATGGGAAGTAATTTTTTGCCAGTTCGCCGAGAACTGAGCCTGAAGATCATAAAAAGAAGATTTGTTAAGTTTAAATAATTTCCATTTAGCAGGAGAGAGTAATGAAATCATATAGTTGTAAGTTGCTTCTTGTGATTTTGAGACACCAAGAATTCCAAAAATTTGAGAAATGTCATTTACTTCATTGCGAAATCCGTAAATAGGCTTATTTATGAGCTCTTTTAAGTAAGCATTGAGTGCAGAATCTTCTTTGCCAACTTTTGCTGCTTTAACTAAATCACCTTGGTCAAGTAAAGAGAGAGTCTCTTTTAAAATCTTTGGTGAGGGAGGTATTTTTTCTATAAATGAGTCTATTTGGCTTTTTGTGATCAAGTTTTACTACTTTATGTTAAATGTTGTATATTCTAGCTAGAAAAAGATAAAATTCAAATAAAGAAAATTTATTATCAAAAAATAAAATAGGCTTAAGTTATAGTTTTGCTTTTGTTTGCTATAATTCGCAACTTTAAAATATCATTCAAGGATACTCAAATGGCAAGAAGATGTGCTATAAGCGGCAAAGGCCCTATGAGTGGGAACAATGTTTCTCATGCAAAAAACAGAACAAAGCGTCGTTTTTTATTAAACCTAAGAACAGTGCGTATCACATTAGAAGATGGTACAACGAAAAAAATTAAGATTTCTGCAAGAGAATTACGCACACTTAAGAAAAATTCGTAAACTTAGGAATTAGTTTTGAATCTTTTATCAAGGATTCGAAAATTCCTCAATTGGGAGAGCCCTCCCAAACCTGACCCTAAACTTCTTCCTGAAGTTTACCCTCACTTAAAAGCATTTCGCTTACCTTTAATTTTAACTGTACTTGTAATGTTAATCGGAACATCCGGCTATGTTCTTATAGATAATTTTACAATTATGGATGCAATCTATCAGACGGCTGTTACTTTTACAACGGTTGGTTTCGGAGAAATTGCCCCCATTTCTAATGCAGGTAGAATTTTTACTATAAATTTGATTATTGCAGGTTTTGCTGTATTTTCAAGTGCTATCGGTATTTTAGTTTCAGAGCTTAACAAGGGTCATATTGTAGCTATCCTTAAGGAGAGAAAAATGTTATATAAAATAGCAAGATATAAAAAACATTTTGTTGTATGCTATCATAATGATTATACCATCGAAGTGACAAAACAGTTGCGTGAAAATCATATTCCTTTTGTGGTTATTGACCCTCGACCTGAAATACATGAATGGGCAATAGAGTATAAATATCCACATTATTTACAAGCACAACCCCACGCTGAGCTTTCTATGCTTAAAGCGCATCTTTCATCTGCCAAAGGTTTGATTACTCTGTCTGATTCAATTGCTGATAATATTGCTCTCATTGCTTCGGTACGACTTTTTGAAAAAGAACATTTTTTGCCGCGTCCATATTATGTAATTTCATCAGCCGAAACGATGAGTGATGTAGAAAAACTAAAAAAACTCGGAGCAGATACGGTTGTTTCACCGACAAAATTGACAGCACAAAGAGTGTCCGCAATGGCAGCGCGTCCAGATATGGAAAATTTGCTTGAAGAGTTTTTATATAAAAGCGATAATCCTTTGGATATGCAAGAAATAACTGTTCCTCGTTATAGTTGGGCAGTACTTAAAAAGCTCAAAGAAACACATATTCGAGAGATTGCAAATACATCAGTAGTAGGTATTACCAGAAAAGATGGGAAAATTATAGCAATGCCAAAAGGAGATATTTTAGTGATGAGTGAATCAAAACTTTTGGTTATTGGAACGCAAGAAGGGATTAGAATTACAAAAGATTTACTCTCTAAAAGAGTGAAACCAAAGGAGCTAAAGTTTGTATAAATTAACAAAAATAGAGGGCGGTGTTTGTGCTGCTGAGGATTTTTACGCTGATGGTGTAAGCGCTGGACTAAAATCAGGTGAGGCAAAAGATATGGCATTTATTTATAGCGAATCTTTGTGTGAAATAGCTACGACTTTTACGACAAATAAGATGGCAGCCGCGCCGATAAGGCATTTCAAGGCAAAAGGTGAATTTCAAACTAATTTTGTACTCATAAATTCTAAAAATGCCAATGCAATGACAGGAAAAGTGGGTATAAAAGACATAGGTGAGATTTTAGCTACTTTGCCTAAAAACATTGTCAATCCTGTGATGAGTTCAACAGGTGTAATTGGTGTGAGACTTCCAAAAGAGAAAATTATAGCAGGTGCGAAACTTTTTGATTTGAAAAAACAAGACGGCGATGCTGCAGCTAGCGCGATAATGACAACAGATACTTTTTCAAAGCAGATTGCTTACAGAGTAGAACTTGAAAATGGGAGTGCTTTTCATATAGGTGCAATGGCAAAAGGAGCAGGAATGATTAATCCTGCTATGGCTACGATGCTTTGTTTTATTACTACAGATGCCGATGTCACTAAAGAAGAGATGCAAAATATTTTATGTGCAAATGTAGAAACAACTTTTAATGCGGCAAGTGTTGATGGCGATACCTCGACAAATGATACGGTAATGCTTCTGAGTAATGCAAAAAGTGGAGCATACCATAAAGAAGCATTTAGAGTAGCACTGCACAATATAATGCTCTTTTTAGCGCGTGAGATGGTCAGAGACGGCGAAGGTGCAACAAAGCTTGTAACATATGAAGTAAGTGGTGCAAAAGATGATGCTGAGGCAGAGATTGTAGCCAAAGCCCTCTCAAACTCTTTGCTTGTGAAAACAGCTTTATACGGGGAAGATCCAAACTGGGGAAGGATTGCCTCTACAGTCGGTGCGAGTGGTGCTTTTGCAGAGGAAGAACGCTTAAGTGTTTCTTTTGAAGATGTATGTGTTTATGAGAAAGGTGTTTTACATTTTGATGCAGCAATGGAGCATAAAGCCAGTGAAATTATGAAAAGAGATTCGTTTACTATTTACTGCGATTTAGGCATTGCCGATGGAAAATTTACAGCTTTTGGCTGTGATTTGGGTTATGAATATGTCAAAATTAATGCGGACTATCGTACATAAACTTTTATTGATTTCTCGGAACGCGGACTTTAGTCCGGGCTAAAAGTGGCGGAAAATATCAACAGCCGGCACTAAAGTACCGGTTCCGAAAAAACATTAACTTTAAAAGCTAGATTTAAAATATAAAAATAGCTGAGTTTTGAATTACCGTGCAATTGTAAAAATGCGGATTATCGTACATAATCCTCTTTAAAAGCGACATATCGAGAAGCTGAGGCATAGAGCTCTTTTATTTCATCTTCACTCAGTTGTCTAACAACTTTTGCGGGGCTTCCCATAATGAGTGAACGAGGTGGAAAGACTTTGTTCTTTGTCACAAGAGAGCCTGCCCCGACAATGCTCTCTTTTCCTATGACTGCACCGTCTAATATAGTAGCACTCATACCGATAAGGCAGGCTTTTTCTATAGTACACCCGTGAAGCATAACGCGATGTCCAATGGTTACATCATCTTCAATGATTGTCGGATTTCCATCACTTTTATCTGCTTTTTTATAGTGCGTTACATGTAACATACTCAGGTCTTGAATATTGACACGGTCTCCTATTTTTATGTAATGCACATCCGCGCGAACGACACAGCCAAACCAGATGGAACAATCTTCTCCACAAGTTACATCACCGATGACATCTGCTGATGGTGCTATCCAACTATTTTTTCCTATATTTGGAGTGATATTCTTATATACATGTAACATATATTTTCTCCTTAACTCTCAATAAAAAGACGATTGATAAGCTGTTGTACATAAGTTGAAGTCTCTTTCCTTGTCGCTTTGGCTATACGGTTGACATAATCTTCAAGCAATTTATGGTTATTAATGACTTTTTCACCCGCTTTTGGTTTGACTTTTACATAGGTTCCGTCACTTTGTAGTTCATGCGAAAGCGCATTGTCCGAGCATTGCAGTTTGAGAATCTGTATAATTTTCTTTTTTGCTCCTTCATCTTTAACGGCTGTTAAGAGTTCAATGCGACGCACTAAGTTTCGTGGCATCCAGTCAGCACTTGAAAAATAAACTGCCGAAGCATCATTCTTAAAATAAAATGCACGAGCATGTTCTAAATATTTTCCTAAAATTGAAATAACGCGTATATTTTCACTAACGCCTTTTATGCCAGGTTTAAGACAACAAATGCCACGAACGATGAGGTCAATCTGCACTCCTGCCATAGAAGCTTTATAGAGTGCTCTGATGACATCTTCATCAACAAGAGAGTTGACTTTTGCAATTATTTGTCCATTTTCCCCCTGTCTTGTTTCATTATGAATGAGAGAGAGTAGTTTTGGCTTAATTTGTGACGGTGCCATATACAGCTCATTAAGTTTGCCTTTTTTACTAAAGCCTGTTAAAAAGTGAAAAAAGCGTGTCAAGTCATTTGTAACGCTGTCTTTACTTGTCATATAGCTCATATCAGTATATATTTTTGCAGTGGCAGGGTTATAATTTCCTGTACCTAAATGGGCATATTGTTTGAGTTTTCCGTTTTTTCGTCTGGTAACGAGTGCCGCTTTGGCATGAACTTTAAAGCCTTGGATACCATAGATAACATGTGCGCCTGATTTTTCAAGTGCTTTTGCCCAAATGAGGTTATTTTCTTCATCAAATCTTGCTTTAAGCTCCACCATAACAGTAACCTGTTTTCCAGATTCACTTGCGTCCATAAGGGCTTTGACAATAGGCGATTTTGTTCCTGAACGATAGAGTGTCATTTTTATAGAAACGACATCAGGGTCTTTTGCCGCATATTGAATAAGATTGACAACAGGGTCAAAGCTTTCATATGGATGGTACATAAGAACATCTTGTTTTTCTAAAATATTGAATATATCTTCATTATTTTCAAACGGTGGTAAATTTTTTGGCTGAAAAGAGGGTGCTAAAAGATGGGCAAAATCTTTGTTTGAAACAATCTGCCAAAGACTTGAAAGATTTAAAAAGGTATGGTATCTGTATATATCATCTTTATATATATGTGCATGCCGATTAAAAAAGTTAATGATTTCATCATCTGCATGTGAACCGACTTCTAGTCGTACCATTTCACCTTTACGGCGAAGTTTTAAACCCTCTTCTAGAATCTCCATAAAGTCATCAGCTTCTTCTTCTTCTATGGCAATATCGGCATTTCTTGTAATACGAAACGGTGCATATTTTATAAGCTCATAGCCCGGAAAAAGTTCATCAACATGTTTTTGAACAACACTTTCAATAGGCACATAAGTACCATTACCAAGTTCTACAAATCGACTTAAAACACGAGGAACACGAATAATACCAAAACGCTCTATGTTTTCATTGTCCATATCACGCAGTTTTACGATAAGTCCAAAACTGAGATTATTCAGATGAGGAAAAGGGTGTGTCGCATCAATGGCAATAGGAATAATGACTGGATATATATTTTCATTAAAATATTGGTTAAGGGTACGCTTTTCATGGTTACTTACTTCATCATAAGTTTTGACACTGATACCATGGGGTTCTAATTTTTTAAATATTTCACTTCTGCAATGCTCGATGACTTGTTGTTCTTGATGAAGATAGCTTCTGATTTCACGAAGTTGTTGTAATGGTGTCAGTCTGTCGGCACCCGAAACAATAACGCCTGCTGCAAAAAGTTTTTTCAATCCTGCAACGCGAATCATATAAAATTCATCTAGGTTTGTGCCATAAATTGCAAGAAATTTTAAGCGTTCTAATAGCGGCAACGAATCATCCTGCGCTTGCTTGAGTACTCTTGTGTTGAATTGTAACCATGAAAGTTCACGGTTTAAATAAAGATTTGGATTTTTAAGATTTACCATATATTTTCACTTTCTTTATGTTTTTTTCTTTATTATAGCAAAGAAGTGATTACTATTTGATTACACCTGTTCCACTTATGTTTGCTACATGGTAAATTGTTACACCGTTCTTTCTTGCATAAAACTCTAAAAGAAGCTTTTGCAGTGTCGGCTCAATCGAGGGGGTAAACCAGGCATTATTACTTGTTGCAATCATGTATTTGACATTGCCTTTGTAGAGTTCTTTACATGTAGCCTCATAACAGATGGCATTTCTAAACTTTATACCTTTGATAACAAAGTCTGTTGGTTTTTTTGCTGTGACAAAATCGCTTTCGCCTTGAAAAAATGTGTCATTGATGAACTTTTGTGCAAATTTTGGCAAAGGGATGTACTCGCCAAAGGGAACGAGTATGAGTTTTTTGGCTACCTTGTATGTTCCTTTTTGAAACATATAAGTGACATTGTAATTCAAATTATTTTTTCGCATAAGTGCACCGGCAATGATGGTGATTTTTTGAGAGGCTTTTTCAAGTTCTTGTAGTAGTTTTGGCATTTCATTCATAAACAAAGGAAAGACAGATTCAGGAAAGACGACTACATCATAGCCTTGTATCTGTGCTGTGTGGATTTTTTGAAAAATCATAGCGACCGTAGGGTAAATACTTTCTCTTTTCCATTTGATATTTTGGGGAATATTTGTTTGTACAAGTTTGATTTTTAAGGGGGCATCATTTTGTTTTGGGTAGCCATAGTTATATGCAAAAATTAGAAGAAGCAAAGGTAAATATTTGTATTTTTTGCTTTTTATAAGTGAAGGCAAAGATAAAGCAAGTAAAATAGTCACAAATTGATATTTGTAAATACCGAGATAACTGTTGACAAATAAAAGTTCGATTTTCATCCAGTTCCAGCCCAAAAGTTCTACAAAGCTTAATCCAAAAAGTAAAAGTGCTCTGATATATGGTTTGTTAGTAAAAGCCAATGGTGCGAAAAAGATGAGATAAAGAAGTCCAAAACCAAATGTGACAAAAGGTTGCATATAGCCGACACCTTGGTATTTGAAGCTGTACCCAATCCAGTAAAACCACAATAATCCTATGAAAAAACCGGCAATAAGCACTGCTTTTTTTGGAATATTCAGAAGAAGTGCAATTGCACAAAGTCCAAAAAGTGTGTTAAATAGTTTATTTGAGAGTCCAAAATATTCCAGATAGATGAAAGCACTAAAAAGTGAAGCAGTGATAATTCCAAGTAAAATTTTTTTCGTTAATGTATTCATTTTGAAATTGTACTGAATTTTAAGAGCTTATTAGCATATTTCTTGTATAATCGCTGCAATTTTATAAGAGAAGGAAACAAAAGATATGGAAATTGTCTCACAACTACTACCGTTTGTATTTTTAATTGCGATTATGTATTATGTCATTATTCGCCCACAGCAAAAAGAGGCTAAAGCCAAAAAAGAGATGCTATTAGCTTTGAAAAAAGGTGATAAAGTCATTACTAGTGGCGGTTTTATCGTTGTTATTCATAAAGTTGAAGATAACTTTTTAACTGTGAAACTCAATGATGACACATTAGTAAAAATTACAAAAGATTCCATTACAAAGAAGTTCGAGGATGAAGCTTAATTATCGCATAGTTATCTTTGCTTTAGCAATAGTATTTGGGATTGTTTTTTCTCTTCCATCACTATTACAGACGCAAAGTGGCAAAAAAATAACACTTGGACTTGATTTACAAGGTGGTCTCCATATGCTTCTTGGTGTAAAAACTGAAGAAGCAACAAAGTCTCGCATAAAATCAATGGCGGCAAGTATCAAACACTTTGCAGATCGTAATGATATTTTAATAGATGGACTGACTTTTGATGATAAAAGTGTCACATTTGAAGTTTTAGACTCTGATGATATTAAAACTTTTGATACATTTTTATCAAAAATCGAAGGTGTGAAAGTTACAGATAAAAATTCAGTAATAACATTGACTTTGACACCTAAAGAAATTAAGAAGACAAAAAAACAAGCAGTTTCTCAAGCAATTGAAACAATCAGAAATAGACTTGACCAGTTTGGACTCTCAGAGCCAATTGTAGCTCGTCAAGGAAAAGACAAAATTCTTGTAGAACTTGCGGGGATTAAAACACCACAAGAAGAACAACGCGCTCGTAAATTGATTTCTCGTGCTGCAAAATTAGAAATGATGGCGGTTGATGAAGCCAGAAATGCACGGGTTTACAATATGAGCGATGCCGATGCTGTTGCATACGGAGATGTGATTTTAGAAGATGTAAAAAATCCTAAAATCAAGTATCTTGTACATGAAATTCCTATTTTAGATGGGGGCATGCTTACCGGTGCAAATGTTGGTTTTGACCGTAATAATCGCCCAGTGATTAACTTTAAACTTAATGCAGAGGGTGCTGATATATTCGGTGATTTTACCGGCAAAAATGTAGGCAAACGCTTAGCTGTTGTACTTGATGGTAAAGTTTATTCTGCACCAAATATTAATGAACGCATAGGCGGAGGCAGTGGACAGATTTCTGGAAACTATACCGTTTTAGAAGCAAAAGATTTAGCTATTGCTCTTCGTTCTGGTGCATTATTAGCACCTATATTTATGATGGAAAAACGCTCAGTTGGTCCTAGTCTAGGTGCGGACAGTATTAAAGCTTCCATGATAGCACTTATAGGCGGTTTTGTTCTTGTTATAGCTTTTATGATGGTCTATTACCGTATGGCGGGGCTGATTGCAAATATTGCATTGATTGCCAATCTCTTGTTACTGTTAGCTGTGATGAGCCTTTTTGGTGCAACGCTAACACTGCCTGGTATGGCAGGTATTGTCCTGACGGTCGGTATGGCAGTGGATGCGAATGTTATTATTACCGAGAGAATACGCGAACTTATTTATGAAGGCAAATCGATGCATAAAGCTGTAGAAGATGGCTATTCAAATGCAATGACGGCAATTTTAGATGCAAATATTACGACACTTATTGCTTCTGTTGTACTATATGTGTATGGAACGGGGGCGATTAAGGGTTTTGCTATTACGATGAGTATTGGTATTTTGGCTTCAATGCTAACGGCAATTTTAGGAACACACGGAATTTATCAAATGTTGGAATCAAAAATGAGTAAAAGCAAAAATTACCGTTTTTGGTTTGGGATTAAAGGATAATTATGGAATTTTTTAAATATAAACAGCCACTTGGTTTTATGGGAAAATCAAAAATTGCTATGGCAATTTCAATTATTCTTGTATTGGCTTCTTATGCAATTTTAGCGACAAAAGGATTGAATTACGGGATTGATTTTGCCGGAGGAACAATCGTTCAGGTAAAATATGAGAAAAAAGCACCTATTGAAGCAATGCGTGAGAAACTCAAAGGAAATAAGCTTTTTGACAGTGCTACAATAACAAAATTTGGTTCACCGCAAGAAGTTATTATTCGTATGAAAACAGCAAGTGCTAGTGTTTCAAAAGACATTGGTGATGTGACAAGAGCAGCACTTAAAGGCACGGGAAATTTTAAAGTGCGTCGTGTTGATATTGTTGGTCCAAAAGTAGGTTCAGAGTTAAAAGAAAAAGGGCTAATGGCACTTTTTCTCTCCGTAGCGGCTATTCTTATTTATGTAGCTTTTCGATTTGAGTGGCGTTTTGCCGTGGCTTCCATAGTAGCACTTATACATGATGTCTCCATCGCTATGGGTGCGGTTTCACTCTTTCAAATAGATGTAAACCTTGATGTATTGGCAGCGATATTAACACTTTTAGGATATTCGTTGAATGATACGATTATTGTCTTTGACCGTATTCGAGAGGGAATTACAAAATCTAAAAAAGCAAATTTAACAGAAATTATTAATGAATCTATTACAAGAACTTTAGCCCGTACGACACTTACATCTTTAACGACATTCTTTGTGGTGTTTACTTTGTTTATGTTTGGCGGAGAGATTATTCATGCCTTTGCATTTACACTCTTAGTGGGTATTATCGTAGGGACATATTCATCAGTTTTTATTGCTTCACCATTATTACTTTTGTTTGGTTTTGATGTAAAAGGATACCATACAAAACTAGCTGAGAAAGCAAAAAGAGAAGCAGAGAAAAATAGAATGCGTGAACAGTTTGAATCAGGTGTGATGTAATGGATTGGGGCAAGGTTGTTTATGTTTTCTTTTCATTAATGAGTCTCACATCAATAGCAGGATTCTTATATGAAAATACCGCTATCTCATTGTTTATAGCAGCAAGTGTAAATCTTATTTCTACAATTTTAAAAATAGGTGTGCGTAATTTGCTCTCAGCTGAGCTATTGGCATCTTCTTTGGTGGCAGATTTACACTTGATTCCGGCATTTGTTTTTTTAGTGATTGTACAGAATGATTCTTGGGCAATCGCACTGGCAATCGGTGCTCTCATTGCAAATGTTTTTTCAATGGGACTTGTATATATTGAGAGTAGTAAAACACAAGAAGAATATTAATAGGAAGAACGAAATTGGAATATAACGCGAAAATTATAGAAAAAAGATGGCAAGAGTATTGGAAACAAAACGAGAGTTTTGAACCAAGCGAAGATTTTACAAAAGAGAAAAAATACATTCTTTCTATGTTTCCATTTCCAAGTGGACGCCTGCATATGGGGCATGTACGAAACTATTCTATTAGTGATGCTTTTGCACGCTATCACAGACAACAGGGAAAAAATGTACTCCATCCGATAGGTTTTGACAGTTTTGGCATGCCGGCCGAAAATGCTGCTATAAAAAATGGTTCACATCCTAAAAATTGGACTTATGACAACATTGACTATATGAAAAATGAGTTTTATTCTTTGGGTTTTTCTTTTTCACGAAAACGAGAATTTGCGACAAGTGATGAACTGTATACAAAATTTGAGCAGGGCTTTATTATAGATATGTACAACAAAGGTTTGTTGTATCGTGAAAAAGGGATGCTCAACTGGTGTCCGCATGACCAAACTGTTTTGGCAAATGAACAGGTAGTCGATGGTTGCTGTTGGCGATGTGATACACCGATAGTCAAAAAAGATATGAATCAATACTATTTTAAAATCACTGCTTATGCGGATGAGCTTTTAGAAGATTTGAAAAAACTTGAAAAGGGCTGGCCGAAACAAGTTTTAACTATGCAGGAAAATTGGATAGGAAAATCTAATGGGCTTGCTTTTGATTTGTATTTTGATGATGAGAGTGCGAGTAAACTTTCTCATACATTTGAGCGTTTTGATGTTTTTACAACAAGACCTGACACGATTTACGGTGTGAGCTACACGGCTTTAGCACCTGAACATGAAATCGTTTCGTATATGATAGAGAATAAACTACTTGATGATACAGTGGTAAAAAAAATCCAAGCGATGAAAAATACCTCTTCTATTGAGAGGCAAAAAGAAAAATCCGGTGTTGCCTTAGGATTACATGTAAAGCATCCTTTAACAGGAGAGACTATTCCTGTTTGGGTGGCAAATTTTGTTCTTATGGATTATGGAAGTGGTGCTGTTATGGCTGTTCCTGCACATGATGAGCGAGATTATGACTTTGCTAAAAAGTATGATTTAGCTATAAAAGCGGTGATTAAACCATTTAGAGATGAACATGATTTTTCAAGACTTGCTTTTACGGAAGTAGGCGAGCTAATAAATTCCGGTGATTTTAGCGGAATGAATTCGCAAAAAGCACAAGAGCATATTCTTGAAATGTTTGAAGAAAAAGGCATCGGGAAGAAGACAACCAACTATAAGCTTAAAGATTGGGGTGTGAGCCGTCAAAGGTACTGGGGTGCGCCTATTCCTTTTGTTCATTGTGAGAGCTGTGGTCTTGTGATGGAAAAAAAAGAAAATCTTCCAGTTGCTTTACCTGAAGATGTTGTCATTACAGGGGAGGGAAATCCTCTTGAAAATCATCCGACATTCAAGCACTGTAAATGTCCTCAGTGTGGCAAAGATGCCATTCGTGAAACAGATACTATGGATACTTTTGTAGAATCTTCTTGGTATTTTTTGCGTTTTTGCGCATCTCCTGCAAACTGGGAAAAAGAGGCTTTTTCTGATGAACAGATGAAATACTGGATGCACCAAAAAGGGCACGAAGGTGTTGATCATTATATCGGTGGTATAGAGCATGCAATTTTACATCTTTTATATGCACGATTTTTTACAAAAGTTTTTCGTGATTTGGGCTATATTGATTTTGATGAACCGTTTGAAAAACTTTTAACACAAGGGATGGTGCTTAAAGACGGGGCAAAAATGAGTAAATCAAAAGGTAACACAGTTGACCCTGATGCCATTATAGAAAAATATGGAGCAGATACGGCTCGTCTTTTTATACTCTTTGCTGCACCGCCGACACAAGAACTTGAATGGAATGACAATGCTGTTGAGGGTGCTTACAAGTTTATAAAAAGATTTTTTGAAAGAAGTGCAAATGTACTTACATGTAACGAGAAACCACAGATTAATCATGCTGATTTAAACAAAGAAGAGAAGTTTGCGCGCAAAAAAGTCTATGAAGCACTCAAGCGTGCCGAAGATGTTTATAACGAACGATATACTTTTAATACGATGATTGCGGGTGTAATGGAAGCGATGAATGCACTTAATGCTCAAAAAAATTCGCAAGTGTGGAGTGAAGGGTATTGGATACTTAGCTCTATAATGGAGCCAGTCATTCCCCATACTTGTCATGAAATAAGTGAGCAATATTTCAAACTTAATAACTTGGCTCCGCAAGAAATAGTAGAAGAAGTTTTTGTAGAACAAAGCATATCGTTGGGTGTTTCTGTAAACGGGAAAAAAAGAGGTGAGATTGAAGTTGCAGCAGATGCCGACAAAGAGACAATTATTGCTGCTGCGAAAGAAAATATTGCCAAATGGCTTGAGGGAAAAGAGATTATCAAAGAGATTCTTGTGCCTAAAAAACTTGTCAATATTGTAATAAAGGGCTAATGTGAAGGTATTTATTCTTATAATCGTACTTATTTTAATGAATGCATGTGGATATAAGCCAAGCTCAAAATATGCACGAAGTGTTGTGGGTACAAAAATAAATACACATGTGACCATCTCAGCACAAGATCCTCAAAATACTGTTTTAATTAAAGATGCGGTTGACAGTGCCATTGTAGAAATTTTTCATGCATCATTAACGGATAAGGCACATGCAGATACAAGGTTAAGTTTTTCTTTAAATCCTCCAAGTTATTCAG
>JALSLQ010000021.1 GCA_026988235.1 Sulfurimonas sp. | reverse complement strand
CCTCGAGCATAGGAACCAAACAGACCGACAAATTCAAATCCTTTTTCGCGGTATTCTTTATTTAAAAGCTGTAAAGTATTTATAATTGTTTTTTTATCCATAATGAAGATTATACAATTTTACTGATATATTGTCAAAATTTACTTTTATGTTACATGTAAGCTCAAATTTAGTAAGGGTTTGCTAATATTTCACTTCTTTTAAACAAATGGCCTGTTAGCTCAGTCGGTAGAGCAAGTGACTGAAAATCACTGTGTCCTTGGTTCGATTCCGAGACAGGCCACCACCTTCTTTTTTTAATTTTTCACAAATCTTATTCTATTTAATCCCTATTATATAACTTTTCGATAAAATAACATTCAATTTAATTTACTAGGACATCTTCATATGAAATCAAAACTCTCTTTTATACTTGCATTCTCTTTTATTATGCTGTTCACTTCATGCTCGAAGGAAGTTAATGAATACAACAAGCCCGCAGTGTACTGGTATGGAAAGATTGTCGAGTCTATTTCACAAGGAAATGTTGATAAAGCAGATGATTATTACTCTTCGCTGCAAGGGGAGCATATTGGTTCACCTCTTTTACCTGAAGCGACGATGATTTTGGCAATCGCACACATGCATAATGAAGAGTATCTTTTGACAGAACACTTTTTAAATGAATATGTCAGAAGATATGCAAATGCTAATGAGAAAGAATTTGCAGAATTTTTAAAAATAAAAGCAAAATATAAAGCATTGCCTAATCCAAGACGCGATCAGGTACTTATACAAGATGCAATCATAGACGCAAAAAAGTTTAAAATGGATTACCCGCATTCTATGTACTACTCGCTAACAGACACTATGCTGACAAATTTATATTTGGCACGGGCCTCTTTAAATGAGACAATAGCTGATTTGTATGTCAGACTAGACAAACCAAAAGCAGCAGTATATTATAGAGCTATTCAACCTGAACCATGGATACAATGGAGCGAGATCCAAAGAGCAAACACTCCGTGGTACAAAGAAATGTTTGAGGGAGATGGTACGGCAAGCTGGTACGCTTTTATGATTCCAGATATGCAAAGTGTTGTCTCTCGTAATTCTGTGAAATCAGATGAAAATGAAACAAAATAAAAAGAAGGATAATATTTTATGAAACTTAGCAATTATGGAGAATTTCCTGCTGATATTCCAGTTATAGCAGAAGACAATCTTTTTTTATACCCTTTTATGATTTCGCCATTGTTTTTAAGTGATGAAGTAAATATTAAAGCGGCTACAAAAGCAATAGAAGAAAACTCTTTAGTCATAGTGTGTCCGACAAAGCCTTCTCATGAGGGAGAAAGAGATTATGGTACATTGTATGATGCTGGTGTAGTTGGTTCAATCATGCGAAAAGTTTCACTGCCTGATGGAAGAGTTAAAGTGCTTTTTCAAGGGCTTGCTCGTGCAAAATCTTTGTATAAAGTCTCAGATGACCCTATTGTAGCGCATGTAGATGTGATACAAGCGACAGAAGTTAATTCACTGAAAATTGATGCAATTCTTGAAGTTGTCCGTGAAAAAGTAAGAGCTTTAGCCACGGTGAGCAATTATTTCCCACCTGATTTGTTGCGAACGATAGAAGAAAATCATGATCATAACCGTATTATAGATCTTGTATGCTCTACTGTTAAGCTCAAAAAAGAACAGGCATATAAACTTTTTATAGAAACCGATACCGAAAAAAGATTTTTAGATTTAATTGACTTGTTGATTGATGAAATTGAAGCAAATAAATTGCAACGAGAAATTCGTTCAAAAGTACATACGCATATAGAAAAAGTAAACAAAGAATATTTTCTTAAAGAGCAGTTAAAGGAGATTCAAAAAGAACTCGGAACTGACACTTCGCGTGAAGAAGAAATAGAAGAATACAGAAAAAAACTCGAAGCTAAAAAAGAAAAAATGGGCAAAGATGCCTATAAAGAGATTAGCAAACAGCTTGAGAGATTTTCACGAATGCATCCTGATTCTTCTGATGCATCTATGACGCAAACATATCTTGACTGGGCTTTAGACCTTCCTTTTGGGGCAATGTCAAAAAAAGCACTACGGATTGAAAATGTTGAAGAACAGTTAAATAAAGACCATTTTGCATTGGAAAAACCAAAAGAAAGAATTGTTGAGTATTTTGCCGTAAAAGAACTCCTTGAACTGAGAGGTATTTCGGCGAAAAAAAGTGCCGGAGCTATTTTGTGTTTTTCGGGTCCTCCTGGTGTTGGTAAGACTTCACTTGCAAACTCAATTGCTACGGCATTGAAACGCCCTTTGATACGCATAGCACTTGGTGGGTTAGAAGATGTAAATGAGCTTCGTGGTCATCGTCGTACTTATGTTGGTGCTATGCCCGGTCGTATTTCACAGGGACTCATTGATGCTAAAAAGATGAACCCAGTGATAGTTCTTGATGAAATTGATAAAATTACCCGTTCACAAAGAGGTGACCCAACGGCTGCACTTTTAGAGATTTTAGACCCTGAACAAAACAGTGAATTTCGTGATTATTATTTAAACTTTGATTTAGATTTAAGTAATGTTATTTTTATAGCGACGGCAAACGATGTTGGACGAATCCCTGCCCCTTTACGCGATAGAATGGAATTTATTACATTAAGTTCATATACACCGCAGGAAAAATTTGAGATAGCATATCGTTATTTATTGCCACAAGAGCTTAAAAAACACGGATTGAAAAAGGCTGAGCTTACTATTTCAAAGCCGGCATTAAAAGAGTTGATTCATAGCTATACACGAGAAGCGGGTGTGAGAAATTTACGCCGTCGTATCGCTGAAATGGCGAGAAAAGCGGCTATGGAAATTCTAAAAGACAGTGATGTAAGTAAGGTTTCTGTGACAGTTAAAAACTTGAAAAACTTTTTTGATAAAAGTGTGTTTGAAATTGAAAAAACAGATAAAGTTCCCGTCATTGGTGTAGTTAATGGACTTGCATGGACCGCTGTAGGCGGAGATGTTTTAAAAATTGAAAGTATCCGCATTAAAGGCAAAGGCAACTTACAACTCACTGGAAGTTTGGGCGATGTTATGAAAGAGTCAGCTAGAATTGCCATGAGTGTTGTTAAAACACTTATAGACAAGAGAAAATTAAAAATTTCACAAGACAATATTCCTCATACTTTTAAAGAAAAAGAAGAAATAATAGAAGTAGACCCAAGTGAAGTGTATAAGCGTTATGACTTACATGTACATGTACCAGATGGTGCGACACCAAAAGACGGACCTAGTGCCGGAATTGCTATGGTTACTGTTATTGCTTCAATATTTAGCTCTTTTAAAATTCGTTCAGAGATTGCTATGACGGGTGAAGTTTCCCTTACAGGTGATGTCTTACCGATAGGCGGGCTTAAAGAAAAACTTATAGCTGCCTATAAAGCAGACATGACAAAGGTTTTAATCCCTGCTAAAAACTATGAAAGAGATTTGGACGATATTCCAAAAGAGGTAAAAGAAGCACTTGAGATTGTTCCGGTCAAAAGAGTAGAAGAAGTTTTAAAACAAGTTCTCATATAGAACTTGTTTTGATTTTTTAAACGATTACCGTTTTTATTTTTGCAATGAGGTCATCGTTTCGTATAGGTTTCATTAAAAACCCGTTTGCTCCACACTCTAAAGCTTCAGCCTTTTTCGTTTCATCTGTTGTGAGTACGAGAATAGGCAATTGACGCAGATTTTCATCTGCACGGACTACTTTGAGCATATCTATTCCGCCCATAATTGGCATAATAATGTCTAAAAGTATCAAGTCAATATCATCACGGCTTTTCAAAATACCTATGGCATCTGAGCCATTTTTTGCTTCTACAACTTCTTTTACATTAGGGCTTTTCATAAGCATTGATCTTAATAATTTTAAATTTATGAGGTCATCATCAACAGCCAATATAATCAGGTCAGTTCTTTTCATTTTTATTCCTTATATGAATTTTTCTATAACAAGTCTTAGTAAGTCTTTGTTTATGATATTTTTGATAGTTTCATCCACATATTGTTTATCATCGCTATTTTCAGGCATAGCAGGGTCAACAATCAATACTAAATGTGTAGAAAGATTTCTTTTTTCATTCCTTGATCTAACTAATTGTGAAAAATCTTTAAGTTGAAGTGTTTCACACTCTTTGTCAAACAATACAAGCTTATAACTGTCATTTTCGATTTTATTTTGTAACTCTTCAAGGTTATCCGCAACCTGATAAGTATAACCCAATGAATCAAGAATCTTTGTAAAAAGTTTTGTTTCAAATGGACTTTTTTTGGCTAGTAAAACATCGGCTTTATACTCTGACACTTTTTCTTCTGTCGGTTCTTCTTCTTTTAGTTCTTCTTGTAATGTCTCAACTTCTGTGTCCACTGTTACTGGTGCCTGTTGCACTATTATTGCTTTTTCTTTTTCTTCTTTTTCTTCCTTGTGTTCCTCTTCTTGTTCATTTATATCTATAATATAATCGGCAAGGAAGTGGTTAAGGAGGGTTATAATCTCCTCGCGTACAAGTGGTTTTGTTGTATATTCATCGAGTCCTGCAGCGATAAATTTTTCGCGATCACCTTTGAGGGCATTGGCAGTTAATGCAACAATAGGAATATGCGGTTGATTATACGCTTCTTCATATTCAAGAATTTCATGTGTTGCTTCGATACCATCCAAAAATGGCATTTGAATATCCATAAAAATTAAATTATAATTGTTATCTTTTCTTTTTTGAAAAGCCTCAAGCCCATTTGATGCAATCTCTACTGTTAATCCTAAATCTTCAAGTGTCCGTTTTATCAGTTTTTGATTAATTATATTGTCTTCTGCAATAAGCACTTTTGCAGAAAATTTAGAGGAACCTGCTGTAAAAACTTTATGTGATGTTGCTTTTATTTTTGGTGCTGTAAAATTTTCACTTCTGTAATTTTCAAGTGCTATTTTTAATTTAGTATTATTCAATGGTTCGTATATGGTTTTGAATATTTCAATTCCCATAGTGTCAATTTTTTTCATAAAGTAAGACTTGGTGAGTAAAATCAGTTTTTGTGGCAAATTGCTATATGTTTTTAATTCATCTTCACTTGCGTACTCATAATCAAGAAAAAGTAAGTCATAGCTTATCTGTCTTTGTAGCGTTTCAAGTTCATTCATATCTTTAAATGTAGTGTAACTGACGCCATAAAAATCAAGATACTCTTTGAGGTAAATATCTTGTCTTTTTGTTTTATGAGCAGATTCTAAAATTAAAGCATTAATGCCAGAAAAGCTTGCCTTAGTAGTTTCATTCACTACTTCTATCTCTTCAAAATCAAGTGTAAAGAAGAATGTTGTCCCTTCTCCCGGTTCACTGTGAAGGTCAAGTTGTCCACCCATAAGCTCAATAAAACGCGCTGAAATAGTAAGTCCAAGACCTGTACCACCATACTTACGAGTAATTGATGTATCTGCTTGGGAAAAAGCTTCAAAAATTCTTGATTTTTGTTCGCTCGTTACACCAATACCACTATCTTGTACTTCAAATCTAACACGCGTTGTGCCTTCTTGCGGTGATTGTAATTTTCTAATGTCAACATTAATGGCACCCGAACTGCTTGTGAATTTAATAGCGTTAGAAAGAAGATTAATAACAACTTCTTTAATCTTTGTTGGGTCACCTTTGAGTGGTTGTTCAAGCTCAGGGTCAATAAAACATCCCAAATCAATATGCTTTTCACTTGCACGAACACCATACACATCAACAGCACTTTCAAATTCTTCAATAGGGTTAAATATAACATCTTCAATTTCAAGTTTATTACTCTCAATTTTTGAAAGGTCAAGAATATTGTTGATAATTTCAAGAAGATTTTCAGAAGATTTTTCAATAATCTCTACAAATTCATTTTGTTCTTCTTTGAGCCCTGTATCTTTAAGTAGTTCCGTAAATCCAACAATACCGTTCAGTGGTGTTCGAATCTCATGCGACATATTTGCCAAGAACATTGATTTTGCTTCACTTGCTTCTTGTGCAGCTTTTTTATCTTCTCTTGTTTGTTCAATGATTTTTTCAAGAAGGCTATATGCTTCTTCAGTTCCTTTTGCTGTATGAAGGTTTATTTCAACAGCTTTGTCACTTTCATTTGTATCTTCGGCAACCCTTTTAAGAACATTTTCAAGATTTTGAATATTTTTTGCAATTTCATTTGAAAGCAAAAATCCTAAAATTGCCAAGATGATTGATATAAGCCAAACCGTTAAGGTAATAGCAAGAAACTGTAAGGCTTCAGTTTTTACTTGAATGGCTCTTTTGTCCATAGCGCTTAAGAGTACATTTTCTCCCTCAGAAATCATGTTACTCTTTTCTGAAAGCATGGCAAACCAAACACCTGGATTTGTTTCATATTTTCCATTTTCTGTTGCAATCAAAATGGAAGCCCGTTCAGTATTTAAATCATCAAAGAGTTCAATGGCATCTTCATTTTTAAACAATTCATCTAGTTTTGTTTTAAGGGACTTGTTTTTAATGTTGTAATAATCAATGGCATCTGCTTTTGCTATTAAAGAAAGCCATTTGTTGATTTCTTCTTCATCCATTTGGGTTGAACGCGCAAGTGTATAAGAGATAAAATCACGCTCATCCGCGGTGTAGGCATTGGCATGCACTAAGGAGAGGTAAACTGCTGCATAGGTGTTGATTTTACTATCAAGTTGATTAGATGTAATCGTTTCGAGTTTTTTAATGATGATTTGTTCGGCATTTGCATATATTTTGCTATAGATATCTTCAAAATCAGCCTGATGGGTATCAACGAGTGTTCTAGAATGCTTAATACTATGCATTGATTGTATTAATGCGTTATTTTTATTGGCTTGCGATTGGTGATGTTGAAAATAAAGTGCTGCTTTTGTATCAACTATTTTTCTTTGTTTCAAAAGAGATTTTAAAGTATTTGGCGATGAGTTACCAAGATACATAACCGTCATACCTCTTTCACGAGATATATTTCTAAGTAAATTATTCAGTTCTCTGTTGGAAGAAAGTTTATTTTGAAGAATTTGAGCCGCTTTATAATTTTCGTACGAGTTATAAACAAAATAACTTGTAATAGAAATTAAAATAATAATCGGGAGTAAGCTAATAAGTCGAAGTCTATTTTTTAAACCTAGTTGCATTGATTAATCCTCTTTTTTTGAAATTTTTGTAATTATACTGTCAATCTGTTGTAAAGCTTCTGTAATAGCAGTTTTATCTGTAGAATCTATAAGTGTTTCAAGTTCATTTGTAAAGGCATGCACTCTCATATTATCGCTCATGCCTTTTAATTTTATAGCTTGCATTTTTGATGTTTTATAATCGTTGTTGTTAAGTGCTTCTTTGATTTTAGCAAATCTAGAATGCGCTTCTTTTATGAAATCGTCAAAAAGTTCATTAAAATTTTCTAAATCAAGTCCTATTTCATTGGCAATTTTTTCTTTAGAATATTCTGCTTCAGGTTTTTGTTCCTCTTTGAGTTCCAAAGTTAGCTCGGTTTCTTCTGTAATTTCTGCTGGAATCTCTTGAGGTGCTTCACCTTCTTTAAATTCTAAAATATCTTCCATGTCTTCGAGATTAATTTCAAGTTTTTCATCATCTGGAGCAATAAAATCATTATTAGTCGCAGTACTTGCCTCTTCCCCCGAAAGTTTTGCAATTATTTGATAAAAATCATCTAAATTTGTTTTGATGACATCTACATCAGAAGTGACATTGATAACTGAAAGAATTTCATAAGCATCTTCAATGCGTAAGTTTGCTGCCACTCCTTTTAATTTGTGTGAGAGAATTTTAACATTATTTATATCACCCTCATCAAGTGCTGTATAAAGTCCATCTTTAAAGTCATTTGCCTGCTCAATAAAGTCTTGTATAAATTCTTCTATTAAATCAAGCGGTAAGCCAAGCTCTTTGGACGCTATATGTGGGTCAAAGACATAATTTTCTTTTGTTGAAAGTGTGGTTTTTTGTTCTGGAACAACATACGCTTTTACAGGTTCTACCGTTGGAATAGATTCTTCTAATTCTAAAGTACTGACATCAAGCATTTTATCGTATTCATCAGGAATAACTGTGATTTCTTCTTTGCGTGGCGTAATCGTTTGTAGTTTTTCGGGGTTTACTTCAGGAGTTGGTTTCTGTGCAATATCTCCTGAAATGTTGTCATATTCCTGAGTTGTCAATGCCCGTAAATTGTTTAAATAAACAAAGTAGGCCTTTTGATTAGGATTGTCTACAAGGTAAGCATTTGTAACTGTAATGATTGCTCTATAGCTTTTAGAATTTGCGTTAATAATAACCTTTGATTCTTCATTAGATTCTGCGCATGTAATAAAATCAATCCAATGCACATGTTGGAAGTTATGTATGTGTCCTGGTGTTTTCACAAATAAATCGGCAAAATCAGCGACTTCCATTCGTAGCTCAGCTAAATCTTTATAGCCCAAGGTATGTAAATCTTTTTCATCAATACCTAAAAATTCTTTTTGAAAATTATAAATCAGCATTCTTTAATCCCTTTTTACTCAGATGCGAGCATTTTTTTGTATGTTTCTTCTGTCTCTTGAATATCTTTACGAGATGCTGCTTTTCTAGCTGCTATGTAGCCTGTTATATTCTCATTATTATCTTTAACCGGTAAGATTTCTGTTTCAACCCAGTAATACAGACCATCTTTTCTCAAATTTTTTACAAGACCGTTCCAAGCTTGTCCCCCTTGAATGGTGTCCCACATTTTTGCAAAAATTGCACGGGGCATGTCTGGATGCCTTAAAATATTGTGAGGTTGCCCTACAAGTTCTTCTGTTTTATATCCTGAAACGCTACAAAAAAGTTTATTTGCATAGGTAATGACACCTTTTAAATCTGTTTGAGAGATAATGACATTTCCGTCAAAAAGGTACTCTTCGTCAATAGGGGTAATTTTGTTCATTAAAAAACCTTATAATTTGTGTTGTCTACTTTAAATTGTTACAAATATATCATAAAGGAGTGAAAAAAAAACTTATTTATAAAAATTTTTGATAGTTTTTGCATCTTTTGTATTTAAAAGTGAACTTATGTCATCAAATGTTGCACTTTTTAACGCTTCAAATGTTCCATAATGATTCAAAAGTTTTTGTATTTTTGCTACTGATATTCCATTTAAACTCAAAAGTTTACTCTCTTGGTCAAGTTTTAATTTTGTTTTTTTATGAAAAGTGATAGCACTTCGATGGGCCTCATCTCGTAGGTTTTGTACCCATTGGAGGCGTTTATCGCTAGATTTGAGCCTAAAAACATCATCTTTTGTATAAATGATGTCTTGTGCATTCCCTTTTGCTCGATGCGCTTTGGCATCAATTTTTTCTTTAGAAATCGCTATCACATCAAGATTGACAGCATTAGATTCCAATATATCAAGTGCAAGTTTAAGTAGGGTTGCACCGCCGTCTAGTATCCACAAATCGGGTGGTGAGCTCTTACTAAAACTTTCTACTCGTCTAGTTAATGTTTCACGCATCTGCCCGTACTCATCCTTTACATGTAAATGGTAGGTTCTATAGGATTTTTTATCGAATTTTGAATTTTCATAGACTATCATAGCGCCTACTGTAGCAACACCAGACATATGAGAGTTGTCAAAAACTTCTACTCTGTTGGGTGATTTTTGTAGTTGACATAAGGTTTGCAATTCTTGCAATATTTTTGTGTTGAGTGTTGCTTTGTCTTTTTTTAACAGTTCTGTAGCATTTAATTGTGCCAATGCGATGAGATCTTTCTTTTTTCCTTTTTTCGGGATGAATATTTGTGCTTTTTTTTCAAAAATATTTGTCAGGTAATCTTGTATTAACTCTTTGTCTTGGAAATCATGGGCAATAAGTATGGGGGCAATGATGGGAGGTTTTTCCTCTTTGTAAAACCCGAGTAGGGCTCTGGAATAGATTTCATTTGTATCTATACCTTCATTCAAGTTGATATATTCATGAGATGAAGATATTATTTTTCCGTGCCGCATAAATATTTTCACAACCACTGCTCGTATTTGTGAACTGCCATAAACAAAAATGTCATAATTCTCATTGCTCGCAAAGTCAATGTCACTTTTAATCTGTGAGCGTTCAATCCTTTGCATACTGTCCCTAAGCTCAAGAGCCTCTTCAAAACGCAGTTCTTCGGCATAAAACTGCATTTTTTCTTCTAATTTTTTAATAAGTTTTTTTTTATTTTTAATAAGAGTTGTTGCTAAATCAATCTCTTGTTGATACCTTTGTTTTGTTATGGGAAGCTCACAGGGGCCAAGGCATTTGTCTATTTGATGATATAAACAGAGTTTTTTTGATTTAAGGCAAGCTTTTTTTTGGACAAGTTTACAAATATCATAGATGGCATTTAAAATATCTCTTGCCCCGACGGAATAGGGACCGTAATAACTAATATCTCTACTTTTTATGATTTTTCTTGTGATGTCAAAACGAGGAAAATCTTGTGAATTATCAATATATATGTATGGAAAGGTTTTATCGTCACGGAGTAAAATATTATATTTTGGATTGAGCTGTTTAATGAGTGAATTTTCAAGAATGAGTGCATCATGTTCAGAATTTACCACAATGTAATCCATAGAAGTTGTCTGCTGTATCATTTTTGTTATACGAGCAGAAAGTTTTGCACTGGCACAAAGTTCAGGCGTAAACTGCCAGTAGCTTTTGACTCTATTGGCAAGATTTTTGGCTTTTCCTATATAAAGTAAATGTCCATTTTTGTCAAAATACTGATATACCCCAGGTTCGTTGGGGAGCTGTTGTAATTTTTCTTTAAGTGTCATTTTTTTCTTTTATAATGTTTTGAATTGAGAGAATGAGTGCTTTGAGTTTTTCATCATGCACGGGAATTGCAAAATTCCCTGTCGCTCTTTCTTTGTAAGCGAGCATTTTTTTTGCTGCCTCAATTGGCTGTATGCTTACATGTAAGGAGGGTGTATGTGTTACAAATGCTTTTATATCTGCTATAGTTTCTTCGCTACATTCTTGAGGAGTGTGAAACTTTAAAGCACTTTTAATGCTTTGTATATTATTATCAAACTCTTGTTTGGCACCAGGATGATTAAGTACAAAAAAAAGTGTATTGTTTTTTATGTAGGCGAACTTAATCATTTTTTGTAAAGGGGCGCTAAATACCGACTGTATTTTTTGTATACATTTATAGTGAGATAATTTAGAAAATTGAGGTTTATTTTGAAGAGAATTAAGAATGTCACTACTGTTTTTCATATGCTAATTATAGCAAGCTTTTTATTAAGTGTGAGTGCATGTGGCTATAAAGCACCACCATATTATGAAAAAGAAGCACCAAAAGGTGACAAAAATGTGAAGTTTATTCTAAAAAAGAAAGAGTTTAATAGTGATAATAATGCAAGTTGTACACAATAATGATGGAATATGATGTAATTATAATTGGTGCAGGTGTTGGAGGATTGTATGCAAGTATGAATCTGCCTGCCGATAAAAAAGTGCTTATCATCAATAAACGCGAAACATTTAAGTGCAATACTTTTTACGCACAAGGTGGCGTGGCACTGGCTAGAGATAAAAACGACATACCCGCACACATCAAAGACACACTTGCAGCGGGAGATGGCTTATGTGACGCTAAAGCGGTTGATGTTTTGAGTAAAAATTCACGCAGAGCGATTGATGATTTGATTCATCACGGATTTCATTTTGATACAAATGAAGCAGGTGAATTGTTGTACACAAAAGAAGCGGCACATTCATGTGAGCGAATTTTACATGCAGGAGGTGATGCAACAGGAAGATATTTGCACCATTTTTTACTAGAACAAAATTCCCATGCGATGTTGAGTGATACGAGAGTAGTAGATTTACTTATAGAAGATGGAGAATGTTTTGGTGTTACCGTTCTTGATCATAGAGAGAGTAGAAATATTTATGCGAAAAATGTTATTATCGCTAGTGGTGGAGTAGGCTCACTTTATGAATATCATACAAATGCACCGTGTATCAGTGCCGATATGCAAGGCTTATGTCTGATGAAAGAAATTGAACTTGATAGAATGGAAATGTTACAATTTCATCCTACGGTATTTGTCAATTCAAATAATGCACAAAAAATGCTTTTAACAGAAGCCTTACGGGGAGAGGGTGCTACTATTGAAGATGAATCAAGAAGACGATTTTTATTTGATTATGATGAGCGAGGTGAGCTTGCTTCTCGTGATATTGTGAGTAAGGCAATATATAAATACAAGAAAAAAACAGGAATGCATGTTTATTTGAATTGTGAAAATTTTGATGAAGAGTATTTCAAACAACGATTTCCAAATATTTACAAAAGTTTGAGAGAATTAGGCTTCAATGTCCCGACACAAAGAGTGCCAATATCGCCGGCTTTTCATTACGCAATAGGAGGCATTAGAACAGATTTAAATGCAAAAGTACCTCATGTGAAAAATTTGTATGCAGTTGGCGAAGTGGCTTCAACAAGGGTTCATGGTGCGAACAGATTAGCATCAAACTCTTTGCTTGAGGGTTTGGTTTTTGCCAAGAGAGCAGTAGATGATATTTTAAACAATATGAATGAAACTAAATGTTTTAAAAAGTTTGAAATAAAAGATGAGGTAATGAGCCTGAAAGATGACAAAGTGAAAAAAGATCAACTCAGACGAATAATGTGGGAAAATGTTTCTATTATTCGTACAAAAAGTGGATTAAATGATGCTTTATCGACAATTAATGCCCTTTTAAAAGAAAATATTGGTAAACTACTAAAATTTCGTTTATTAACGGCAAAAAAGATTGTAACATCAGCGTTAAATAGAAGTGAATCTATAGGGGTTCACACAATACAAGAGGAGAATTAATGGAACACGAAGCAATTAATCTTGCAACGACATGGGTAGGATGGGTCAGCTTAGCTGTCTTTGTGATAGCGTATTATTTTATAGCTACAGAAGAAAAATATGAGATAAACAAAGCAAAACCTGCACTCTTTGCTGGTACATTTATGTTTATGCTGATTGGGATTTATTATGCTATTAATGGATTAAATCCTGATGCGGTACATGATGAGTTAGAGCGTTTGATTTTAGAAATTTCTGAAATTTTCTTTTTCTTACTTGTTGCTATGACTTTTATTGAAACACTTTTAGAACGGGGTGTTTTTGATTTAATGAAATATAAACTTGTCTCAAAAGGCTATACATACAAAAAACTTTTTTGGTTGACTGGTTTTTTAGCATTTTTCATCTCTCCTGTAGCTGATAACTTGACAACGGCACTCATTCTCTCAACTGTTCTTTTTACAATAGACAAGAAAAATCTTGCTTTTTTAGTCCCCGGTGCTATAAATATCGTTGTGGCAGCAAATGCCGGTGGTGCATGGTCGCCATTTGGTGATATCACTACATTGATGTCTTGGACGGCAGGCAAAGGTGAATTTGTAGATTTTCTTTATCTTTTTCCTGCTTCTATTGTTGGTTGGGGCGTTACGGCATTTTTACTTTCTTTATCTGTTCCGGCAGGTGAGCCGCCTTTTGATGCAACTACAGAGAAAAAACCTGTTCTACTTGATGGTGGAATGACTGTTGTTTATTTAGGCGTTCTTACTATTGTAATTGCCGTACTCGGACATACTTTCTTCCATTTTCCTGCAATGTGGGGCATGATGTTTGGCTTGGCAATTTTAAAACTTTACTCTTTTGGACTCAAAAGAAAAGGCAAAAACAGTTTTAATATTTATGTCAATATGGAAAAAGTAGAAAATGACACACTTCTTTTCTTCTTTGGTATTCTTTCTGCGGTTGGTGCTTTACACTTTTTAGGTTTTCTAGAATATGTACATGAACTCTACGGCACAATAGGTTCCACGGCTGCAAATGTCGGTGTAGGATTTTTGTCCGCCATTGTAGATAATGTCCCTGTAATGAGTGCTATTTTAAAAGCATCACCAAATATGGATATAGCACAATGGATGCTCGTAACCATGACCGCAGGTATCGGTGGAAGTCTCATCTCCTTTGGTTCGGCGGCGGGTGTTGGTGTTATGGGAAAACTTCGCGGTATTTATACTTTCGGCTCTCATATGAAACACTCTTGGACTATTTTAGTAGGGTATATCATTTCAATTATTATTTGGTATGTACAGTTTCAAATTATGGGGCTTTACTAGATTTTTGTGTTACGATTATATTAAGGAAAAAACTTAATGCTCTCTCGGAACCGGTACTTCAGTGCCGGCTATTACAACTATCACACCACTCTCAGCCCGGACTAAAGTCCGCGTTCCAGAAAATTGTTTAACTTAATGACATTGGGACTAAAGTTCGCGTTGTGAAGACCTTGTTTCAGAAAAGTCTGTTTCATTTTTCTCGGAACCGGTACTTTAGTGCCGGCTGTTGCAATACTCTTGCCACTCTCAGTCCGCACTAAAGTACGGGTTCCGAAAAAGATGCTTAACTTAATGCCGTTGATGGGGGGGGGCTTAAAGCCCTTCCAACCTACTAAAGTTACAATTACATGTAACAAATCAAACATTAATCTTTTTTATTGTATTCTTTCATAATTAATTATTCATTTATACAAAGGCATTTCAAATGACAAATGTTAGCATTATAGTTCTAGACTTTGGTTCTCAATACACACAACTCATCGCTCGTCGTCTTCGTGAAGAGAAAATATACTGTGAAATACTTCCTTTTCATACAAAAGTAGAAGATATTCAGATAAAAAATCCTCAAGGTATCATACTCAGTGGTGGTCCATCTTCTGTATATAATGAAGATGCGTATGAAGTAGACAAAGGTGTTTATGATATGGGAATTCCTGTTTTAGGAATTTGTTACGGAATGCAGAGAATTGCGGTAGATTTCGGTGGTTCTGTTATTCGCTCTAATCATCATGAATATGGAAAGGCTGAGCTTGATATTGTTGGTTATCCTGAAGAGGTTTCCCCATTATTTAAAGATTGTGATAACCACAGAATTGTGTGGATGAGCCATTCTGACAGAGTTGAAACACTTCCTGAAGGCTTCAGAGTTATTGCAACATCGGGCAACTCTCCTTATGCTGCTATTGCTCACGATGAAAAGCGTGTTTATGCAATGCAGTTTCACCCTGAAGTGCAACATTCCGAAGAGGGTTATTTAATGCTTCGTAACTTTGCAAAAAATATTTGTGGTGTGAGCGAAAAATGGAAAATGGAACATTTCCTTAAACAACAGATTGAGTCTATTCGTGAGCGTGTAGGTGATGCAAAAGTGTTGTGTGGCTTAAGTGGTGGTGTCGACAGCTCTGTTGTTGCGGCAATGCTCTATGAAGCAATTGGAGATCAGCTTATTCCTGTTTTTGTAGATAATGGCTTATTGCGTAAACGTGAGCGCGAGCAAGTTGAGGAAGTTTTTAAAATTAATCTCAAAGCACCGCTTATTACAGTTGATGCTGTCGATAATTTTCTAGGAAAACTCGCAGGTGTGAGTGACCCTGAACAAAAGCGTAAGATTATTGGACATACTTTTATAGAAGAGTTTGAAAAAGAGGCGAAAAAACATGATGGCATTAAGTTCTTGGCACAAGGAACACTCTACCCTGATGTTATTGAGTCTATTTCCGTGAATGGTCCTTCAGAAGTTATCAAGTCACATCATAATGTCGGTGGGCTTCCTGATTGGATGGATTTTGAGCTTATTGAACCTTTACGCGAGCTTTTTAAAGATGAGGTGCGTAAAATAGGGCTTGAGCTTGGTTTACCTGCATCTATGATTAACCGCCATCCATTCCCTGGACCGGGTCTTGCCATTAGAATTATGGGTGATGTGAATGTACCTGATTTAGACCTCTTGCGTGAAGCAGATGTTATTTTACTTGATGAGTTAAAAGCAAGTGGATATTATGCAAAAACATGGCAGGCGTTTGCGGTACTTCTTAATGTAAAATCAGTAGGCGTGATGGGAGATAACCGTACTTATGACAATACCGTATGCGTAAGAGTTGTCGAAGCAGTTGATGGTATGACGGCAACATTTGCACATTTACCACATGATTTGTTAGAGAGAATTTCAAGAAGAATTATCAATGAAGTTGATGGAATAAACCGTGTAGTTTATGATATATCTTCAAAACCACCGGCTACTATTGAATGGGAATAAAATTGAGAAATCTTGCATATAAAATGGCATATTGACATTTTAAATACACTATACATAATTTTATTGTAAACTTACAGTGATTTAATTTAGGATAAATTCATGACAGCACGAATAAATAATATTCATTCTAAAAGGTATCAACCATTCATAAAATGGGTAGGTGGTAAAAGAGGTTTATTAAGTCAATTATTAGAAAGATTTCCTAAAAAATTTGAAAATTATCATGAACCTTTTTTAGGTGGTGGAGCTGTATTTTTTGAATTATACTCTCAAGGTTTATTAAAAGATAAAAAAATATATCTTTCAGATATTAATTCTGAATTAATCAACACATATAATGTGGTTAAAAATAATCCCAATGAATTAATAAATCATCTTGAAAGTTTTAAAGAAAAACATAATAAAGAGTTTTATTACAAAACTAGAGAAGTTGATCGTAATGAAGATTTTCAAATGTTGACTGATATTGAGCGAGCAACAAGATTTATATATCTCAATAAAACTTGTTTTAATGGGCTTTATAGAGTAAATAAAAAAGGATATTTTAATACTCCAATTGGAAGTTATAAAAATCCTAATATTGCAGATAGAGATACAATTTTAAGTGCAAGTGAAGCATTGCAAAGTGCTATAATATCAAATAAACCATTTATGGAAGTAATTAATAATACAATTAAAAAGGATTTAGTTTATTTTGATCCGCCATATTATCCATTGACACAAACTGCCAACTTTACAGCTTATGACGAAAATTTATTTTTAGATGAAAAACAAAGAGAGTTATGTGATGTCTTTGAAGAACTACATAAAAAAGAGTGTTTTGTTTTGCATAGTAATTCTGATACAGAATTTATAAAAAATTTATATAAAAAGCATGATATTAATTTTGTACAAGCCAATAGATTTATAAATAGTAAAGGTAGTAGTCGTGGAAAAATTAGTGAAGTTTTAATAAGGAATTTTAATGCCATGTAATTTTTTAAGAGAAGGTTTTATTCATATTGATAAAATCAATATGTTAATTCATATTTTTACAGGAAATTTTGATAAAGACAGAAAAAAACTAAGGGACGAGGTTGTAGATTTATTTAAATCAGAAGATGCTGGTACAGGAAAGGGAGATTTGTCAACTAGAGTAGTCTATTGTGTGGAAAAAATTAATAATAAGATTATTTATCTAAAAAGACCTGCTCCATTAAATAACGGGTTTGATTTTGAAGTTCATACATCTGATAAACTATTTTTTGGAAGAATTAAGACGAGACCGAGTCATGAGTGCATTAAAACAATCTTAAGAAATTTAAAAGTACAAGATCTGAATATATATAACAACACTCAAGAAATAATTGATGAAATATATAATTGTAATGATAAAAACATATCCTCAATTAAATATGCAATAAACGGAATTGAGATAGAAATATTATTAAAATCTATTAAATGGTTATTTATTGAACAAGATATAACATATTGGAATTATTCTGGTAGAACAAAGTTATATAAAGCATTAAAAAATGTTTAAATTTAATGATTTAAAAGATACATTCAAAGACTCAATATTTACATGGGGTTATTTTACAAATTTTGACAAAGTAAAATTAAATATAAAAAGCGTAGAGGTTGAACTAAATATCTTAAATTATTTAATTGGTAAAGATGATATTGAAGTTGAATTTATAAAATTGATTACCGAATATCCAAAGGCTAGACAAGCTTTACCTCTTCTTATTGCAGTTAGAAAAGACAAATTAAATGATATGTCTATTATCACTGATATGGAGACTTTAATAGCTGACAATAAAAAGCATATATTTTATGAAGAAGTTAATGAATCCATAAAAAATGAATTGTTAATATTTTTTCGAGAAAGTGGACTAAAAGATATATTTCAAAATAAATATATAAAGAATTTGGTTGATTATTGTTTTGGTGTTGAAGTTGGTTTTGATACAAATGCTAGAAAAAACAGAACTGGCACACTCATGGAAAATATTGTATCAAATTATCTTAATGAGTTTTGCAAAGAAAATAAAAACTTTATCTATATCGAACAAGCAACGCAAAAAAGAATATTGGAAGCATTTAACTATGAAATAACTATCGACAAAAATAGTCGTAGATTTGATTTTGCTATGCACAATAAAAATACAAATAGATTATATTTAATTGAAGTCAACTATTATAGCGGTGGCGGTTCTAAGCTAAAAGCAACTGCTGGAGAATATCAGTATCTTAATGATTTTGTTAAATCGCAAAACATAGAATTTATATGGATTACTGACGGAAAAGGTTGGCTAACTGCATTAAATCCACTCGAAGAGACATTTAAACATAATGATTATGTAATTAATCTCAATATGATAAAAAATGGGGTATTAAATGATATATGTAAATAAAAAAGTATCCTTTGTATATTATTTAATATACAAATAAGTAAAATAGAGTTATAATTATGTTAGAAAAAGAAATTAAAATAGAATTGATAAAAAAAGATTTGAAGCCTAGTGCTGTTTATAAAGCATTGGGTATTGAAAGAGCACATTTTTATCAAGCAATAAGAAGTTCAAACTTGTCAAATAAAACATTATTGAAAATCTTGAACTATCTTGAGTTGGAAATTTTAATTTCTTTAAAGCATAAAGGCAAAACAGATGAAGAGAAGTTATGAGAAATTATATATTGTCCCATCAGACGAAATCGATAATTTATCTAGCACCGCTTTAGATAATCTCGTTTTTCAAGGTAGTAAAAATTGGGATTTTTATTTTGATAAAAACATCAAAAATAAAGAATCTTGTTTGTTGAAAAACAGTTTGTTGCTGGAGTTTGATAAAAAAGATGAATTTGAAAAATATTTAAGAGAGAAAGAAGTAATAGATTATTCTATAGAGCATTTATCTCAACTAAATAAATACTTTATATTAGTTCACAATAACTAAAATTGAAAATAATATGTCAGTTTGAAATATTATTTAGTAAAATTCATTTTGAATGCTATTATCCTTTAAATATCAGAGGAATATACTATGAAAAAACTTAATCCAGAAAATTTTGAACAAGAATGTACAACTGTTTGGAGTTTTGCTCGTCGTGGTAATTGGGCAACACACAAAAGTAAATATAGAGGTAATTGGGCTCCAGAGGTTGTAAGAAACTTAATCATAAGATACTCAAATGAAAATGATTTTTTATTAGATCCTATGATTGGTGGAGGGACAACTGCTATTGAATGTAAGCTTTTAAATAGAAATTTATTAGCATTAGATATAAATCCAAACGCAATAGAAATAACACAAACTGCTCTAGAATTTGAAAGTGAATTTAATCCAAAGATTAAATTAGACATAAACGATAGCAGAAGCTTAGCAATGTTACAAGATGAATCTATTGATTTTGTTCTAAATCACCCACCTTATGTAGATATTATAAAATATTCAGATAAGCAAATAAAAGAAGATTTATCAAATATTCACGATTTAGATGAATTTTGTGATGAGATAGAAAAAATAGCAAAGGAATTTTATAGAGTTCTAAAAAAAGATAAATATTGTGCCATATTAATTGGAGATACTAGAAGAAATAAAATGTATCAACCTTTAGCATTTAAAGTTATGGAAAGATTTCTAAAAGTTGGTTTTGAGCTAAAAGAAGATATTATAAAACATCAGCATAATTGTAGGGCAACAGGATTTTGGGTAAATAAAAGCAAAGAGTATAATTTTTTATTAATAATGCATGAACATTTATTTGTCTTCAAAAAAGTAGTAGAGTGAAAACTTAGCGAAATATCTAAAAAATAAGGAAATTTTATGCAAAATCGGTCAATTTACCTTTTTTCAATATCTTCATATCCTGATACCTTACATGTAAACTCTTTGGATATTACTTTTTTTCAACCTGAAATTGATTTTTCACAATATGATTATCTTATTATCACTTCAAAGCAGGCATCAAAAGCATTGCGACAGTATGATAAAAAAGAGTATATAAACAAGCCTGCGCTTTGTATCTCCAAACAGAGTGCAAAAAGTTTTGAAGATTTAGCTGGTCAGGTTTTGGCTGTGGGTGGAGGTTATGGTGATAATCTTATAGCAAAAATTACCTCTTTTGAAAAAGAAAAGAGGTGGCTCTATCTGCGTGCAAAAGTCATTGCATCTGATTTTGTTCTTACATGTAAAGAAGATGGTTATAACATAGATGAAGCTATAGTTTATGCAAGCGAATGTTCAAAAGAGGTGTTACATGTAACAGTGGAAGAAGAGGCTATATTGATTTTTACATCACCATCAAGTGTGCACTGTTTTTTAAAA
>JALSLQ010000020.1 GCA_026988235.1 Sulfurimonas sp. | reverse complement strand
GTTATTGGATACATACTTAATTTACTCACATTGCACCTTTTCTATAATATATTATAATTATTATATGAAATTTTATCAAAGTAAATTATTAAACAACTATTCAAGCTTAGTTTACACCTTTACATGTAAAGAAAGAAGCACCCTGCCCGGTCATTAAGTTAAACAGCTTTTTCGGAACCCGTACTTTAGTGCCGGCTTTGTGCCTTTGAAGACTAAGACCTAGGTTAAAACCTAGGTTCCAAGAAAAACTAAAACTTTTTTCTTAACTTAATGGCATTGACGGGTTCCCAAATAGCTGGGCATTGAAGGTATTTTATATTTCATAAAAATATGTCGCATAGGCACTGTCAAGTTCAGATAATTTTACATTAAAAACTGCTCTTACTTTTTCTTGGATATCCTTCCAAAATGAGTCTAATACTACACTTGCACCTACATTTTGTGAGACACTAAAAAGTTCCCCTTCCAAAGCCTCAACAATATCAAGTACTATAATGGTAGAGGCGTCTTTGGCAAGTTTATAACCGCCATTTGCACCTCTTACACTTATAATAAAGCCATGTTTTTTTAAATTTGAGAGAATTTGTTCAAGGTAACCGTGCGATATATGTGTCATTGCGGCTATCTCTTTAATTTGCATAAGTTTATTTCTCGGGGAGTTATGTAAGGCATGCATAGCGGCAACACCATATAAACTTTTAGTAGAGACACCTACCATCAGACAAGAAATCTTTTGTATAAATAATATATTTTACAGCCCATACAGTAATCAAATGCAAGTTCTAAAAACAGACACACCATAAATATACCGCTCATTATATAAAAAAGAGTCGTTACATGTAACACATCAAATAAAAACAGTAATACAACAAACATAAAACCAAAATATGTTGCTAGTTTTTTAGGGGCACTGTCTTGGAGTTTACTCTTTACATGTAAGAGTTCTTTTGTTCGCGAAGAGAGATAAAATAAAGGACTATAGCTTTTACTTAAGAAAATTCGTATAGCGAAATCTATTATTAAAAAAAGTATTATGACCTTGTTCTGTGTAATAAGATACAGACTAAAAAGTAATAAAATATAAAATGCATTAATTCTAACAATGTTAGCATCAATTTGTATAAATGAAATGGGGCAAGATTTTTGACTCATGTCGACTCCTTGTATTAATTATTATAATACAAGAAGCGGACTAATGTCAAGTAAACTTAGTGGTTTACTAAGGATTAAAAGCTTTTACTTTTTTCGCAAGCTGCTTTGGTAGAAGTTGCAAAGATTCCTCTACCACTTTAGTATTTCCATGAGTTATAAAGACATCATCATATTCAAAAGAAAGAACAAAAATATCCGTAATATTTTCTTTTGCCAAAAACTCTAAAAGAGCAGAACCTACTCCCCCTACTTTGGCACTGTCGGAAAAAACAAACCATTTTTTATAATTTTTAGACAACTCTCTAAGCATTCCTTCATCAAGTGGTTTTACAAAACGCAAATCTAAAATACTTACATCTTCGTCCAAACATTGTGCTGTTTCATAAGCACGACCGACACCATTTCCATAGCCAATAAATAAAATATCACTTTGTGCTGTTTGAAGTAATTGTGATTTCGCCAGTTCAAAAGGTGTAGATTCTGCTAGGTCTGTTACAATAAAAGAACCCCTAGGGTAACGAAGTGAACATGGATGTTCATACTTTGATGCAAATCTCATAGCCTGATGAAAACTTTTTTCATCACGAGGAGCAAACAGTGTCATATTCGGTATAGCTCTTAAATAACTTATATCAAACACACCTTGATGTGTTTCACCGTCTTCGCCAACTATACCAGCACGGTCAAGTGCAAAAACAACTGGTAAATCCATTATACATGTATCATGAATAACCTGATCATAGGCTCGTTGCAAAAAAGTCGAGTAAATGGTACAAAAAGGTTTAAATCCCTCTTTTGCCATTGCTGACATAGAGGTAACCGCATGCTGTTCGGCAATAGCAACATCCCAAAACCGTGTAGGATACTTCTCAATTAATTCACTCAATCCTGTACCGCTTGGCATTGCTGCTGTCACGCCTACAATTTTGTCATTGTGTTCACAAAGATGTAAAAGTGCCTCTGTATAAATTTGTGTAGCGCTCTTAGTTGCAGCTTTTTTAGAAGAATTCCCGCTCGATAAATCAAAAGGTCCAACACCATGCCATTTTTCTTCTTTGCCTTCTGCTATTTCATAACCCTTGCCTTTGAGTGTTTGTGCATGAATAATTACAGGTTTTTTTAATTTTCTAGCCGTTTGCATAATATCTATTAACTGTGAAAGATTATGACCATCAACCGGACCGATATAATTTATACCCATCTCTTCAAAAAGCATTCCCGGAGTAATTAATTTTAATGATTCTTCCATACGCTTTGCGATATATCTAGCACCTTCGCCAAAATTATCTACAAAATTTTCAGTATTTTTTTTAAATCTTTGGTAAAAAGGCGAAGCCATCGCAGAACTTAACATTCTACTAATTGCACCAATCGGCTTTGAAATACTCATTTCATTATCGTTTAAAATGATAACCATCGGATATTTTCTATCACCTAGTTCATTCAAAGCTTCATAAACCATACCTGCTGTCATGGAACCATCACCAATCAGTACAACAGGAATCCGTTTATCCTGTTCTCCTTTAAGCGCAATGGCTTTTGCCGCACCCACCCCTAAAGATATAGAAGTAGAGCTATGCCCCGCTACAAAATAATCATCAGAACTTTCACTTGGTTTTGTATATCCGCACATACCATGGAATTGTCTCAAAGTGTCAAATTCTGCCCATCGTCCAGTAAGAAGTTTATGTGCGTATGCCTGATGAGATACATCAAAAATAAAAGGGTCTTTTTGAGAATCAAATACTTTATGCATTGCTACGATTATTTCTGTAGCACCTAGTGTAGAACTTAAATGTCCACCGTTTTTACTCACAACTTCTAAGATTCTTTTTCTTATATCATCACTCAAAGCCTCAAGCTCTTTAATACTTTTTTCTTTTATCTTTATTCTATTCACTCAAAGCTGCCTTTTTTACTCTCTCAAATCTTTTTGATATTTGCGCATCTATATTTCCGGCATCACTCAATGCAATGACACCACCTTCACTCACTGCACTATCAGGTAATACTTCAACATGCTCAAGTTTTCCTAAATGTTGTACTATTTCACTATGGTCTTTTGGATTGACTTTCAATGTAATTTTTGAAGCACTTTGCAGTTCTTTCATTAGCTCATCACTTAATGTTTTGGCAATGAGTGCGGAGGTTTCGCTGATTTGTATTTTTATAACCTCTTTGGCTATATTTATTGCAGCATGTAACAATTCACTCTTCACACCTTCTAATGCTTTTTCAAACTCGTTTGCACTCTCTTCTAATTTTTTAATAGATGTAGTTAAAAGTTCTAATTTATTATTAATTGCCTTATCAATATCCTCGCGTGCTTTTGCCTCTCCTGCTTTAAGCCCCTCATTAAAAGTTTCTTCTTTTGCTTTTTTCAATTCTTCTTGAAACTCTTCTTCCTTGGCTTCAAGTTTCATTTGTAGTTTTATAAAATTTGATGACATCTCATCAGTTTTTTTCATCAAAGATTCTATAAGAGAATCTTTAGAACTTCTACTTAATGCACTTGAATCAACATCTGTGATTCTGGCTTTAGGATTATTTTCTTCTGTAAAATTTTTTTCTTCACTGACTTGTTTTTCATTCGACCCCAACGAAATAACTTTAAAGCTATATTTATGCACATTATGTTCATTCACTTCGTTACTTAATATTATAGTTGCCATCTACTTACTCTATCATTTCTTCAGTTGAACCCATCTGAATAGTTCCAGATTCAGCCAACTGATTTACAGTTTCAACAATTTTTCTCTGAGCAGTTTCAACATCTTTCATTTTAACTGCGCCAAGGAATTGCATTTCTTCTTCAAATGCTTCACGGGCTCGCTCACTCATAGCAGAGAAAAATTTCTCTTTTAACTCTTCAGGGGCAGATTTAAGTGCCAACATAAGTTCTGCTTTTTCTACAGCTTTTAAAACCTCGGCAATAGAATTTTTATCAAGCGTAACAATATCTTCAAATGTAAACATCATCTCTTTAATTAATGTTGCCAATTCCTCATCAACTTGTTCGATATTTGCCAATGTTGTTTTTGAGTTTTTTGCACCAAGACGGTTAAATATATCTGCAACCGCACGAGTTCCCCCAACTTCAACTTTGTACGATGCGAGGGACTCAAGTTTTGATTCAAGCACAGCCGACACTCGCTTAATTACTGAAGGAGAAATATCACCAAGTTTTGCCATCCGCATTGCCACTTCACTCCGTAAATCATCCGGAAAATACTGCAAAGTATCGGCGGCTTCCGTAGGATCCATATGTGCCAAAATAAGGGCAATCGTTTGAGGATGTTCATTGATGATAAAGTCTGAAAGCTGCTGTGGTTTAATTTTTGATAAATATGCGAAGTTTTGTGTATTTTGCATGCTTTTTGTAAGTTTATCCATAACTTTTTTCGCTTCTTCTGATCCTAATGTTCTATATAAAAGTTCTCTTGCATATTCCATACCGCCTGATGTCATAAACTGACCAGATTGAAAAATAGCATGGAATTCTTCTAAAATAGCAGTAGCTATTGCTTTATCTATAGTTTTATTTGACGCAATATACTTAGAGACTTCTGTAATAGCATCAACCCCCATATGAGAAAATATTCCAGCCGTTGCATCTTCACCTAATTGCAACAAAAGTATGGCAATTCTCTCAGCCATATTCATTTCATCAAACATTGCTTGCTGTTGTTGCGTTAAATTAGCCATAATTACTTCCTTCCTTTTGTAGGAATTTCAGATTCTTCGCTTAAGAGTGCTTCAAGTAAAGAAGCAATGTCTTCAGGGGTATCTTCTGCCATTGTTTTTATTTTTTCTAAAATGACTTCATGCTTAAGATCATCTTCATTAAAATTATTTCCCATACCAAGTTGGTCTTCTACTTTTTTACGCATTGATTGCACTTTTTCTACTAAGTCATCACCCTCTTCTTCATCAAGCTCTAAAGAAGGTGCTACGAGTTCTTCATCTTCTTTGGAGACTTCAAGCATTTTATCTGCAAACGGTGCAATAACTTTTTTGTATAAAATAAACAATAAAATAATCACGAATAGATACTTAAACAAGTCTGAAAAAGGGGCTAAATAAGTTTCGCTGAATGTAATAACTTTATTTACATTTTGAGCACCTTTTTCTACTGATGCTCTTGCAAATTGCAAATTTTGCACACTAATTTGATCGCCTCTATTTGGATCAATGCCAATAGAACGACTTGCAAGAGATGTTAATGCACTTATATCAGCTGTATCAAGTGGTACATATTCCATCTCTCCTGTAGGATTTCCTTTTTTATCTGTTTTTTCTTTATATTTTCCATCTACTACAACGGCAGCTGTTATTCTTTTAATTCTGGCAAATTGACTTTTTGTCGTACTGACAGTTTTTCCTACTTCATAATTAGTAGTCCCTGAATTTTTTGTATATTTCTCAGTTGTTTTATTGGAGGTAAGCCCTTGCACTGGTCCAATATTACTGACCGTTCCTGGCACTCCCCCAACTGCTTTGGGAGAACTTCCTTCTTTTTTTTCTTCTGTTGACTGTTCACTTCGGACAACATTTTCTGGGTCATATTTTTCAGAAGTAGAACTTTTTTGAGAAAAATCAAATTCTATACTTACTTGTGCTACTACTTTATTTTGTCCCCCTACAAAAGGAGCAACAACATCAACAATTTTTTCTTGCTTTTTTTTCTCTTCTCTAATTTTATACTTTTGTTGTGCTATTGAGAGCTCACTCATCTGCGCCATTGCATCATTATCCCCGAGTGTTACACCATCACTATCAATCAACATTACATTTGAAAGCTTTAATTTCGGTACTGCTGCTGCTACAAGATTTTTAATACCTCTTATTTGTTTTGAGGTAAGCCTGCTCCCCTCAATAAGTTGCACCATTACAGAAGCTGTAGGTTCAACCTGCTTTGAAACAAAGAGTGTCTCTTTTGGAAGTGCCAAATTGACAGTTGCTCTTTCTACTGGAGAAAGAGCTGTAATAGTACGGGCAAGTTCCCCTTCTAATGCCCGGAGATGTTTAATTCTTTGATCAAAACTTGTTGCACCAAATTCTTGTTTATCAAATAATTCAAAACCTACACCACTATTTTTCGGTATGCCTAAAGAAGCAATCGAAATTCTTTCTTTGTAAACAACATTTCGAGGTACTTTTATAACATTGTTTGCTTCTATTTTATAGGGAATGTTATCTTTTTCAAGTTGTGCAACAATCTTTGCGGCATCAGCAGGGGTTAAGGAGTCAAAAAGAGCATCATACCCACCGCTTGTACTTTTCTTAGCTGTAAAAACAACCAAAAATATTAAAAAAGCAACAATACCAACAATAGCTGCTGCTATAATTATTTTTTGCTGTTTCGTAAGTTTTGCATACAAAACTGATAATTGCGAAAAAAGTACCTTAAAATCCATTAACTTTCCATCTTAAATTTATAATAATGCTGATGCAAGTTCAAAAAAACGCTTGTTTTGTTCTTTTGTTCCGACAGTTACACGAATTGCATTCATGCCATACCCATTCAAATCTCTCACAATCATTCCTTTTTGCAATAAAGCATCACAAAGTTGTGTTGAATTTTGCGTTTCATTTAGACATAAAGTAACAAAATTTGTATAACTCTCTATTATATCTATTTTTTGCTTGTTTGCAAACTCTTCATACCGTTTCATCTCATCGAAATTTAAAGCGATACAATTATTTACAAATTTTTCATCTTCAAGAGCAACACTTGCAGCTTCAAGTGATAAGGTCGTTATATTAAACGGTGGTCGTAATTTAGAGAGTTCCCCAATAATATTTTTATGCGAAACACCATAACCAACTCGCATGCCGCCAAGCCCATATGCTTTTGAAAAAGTGCCCAAATAAATAACATTTTCAAATTTTTCAATCAACTCTTTAGGAGTAACTTGTTTGCTTACATCTTTATAAACAGCATACTCCATATAGGCACAATCAACAACAACCAAAGTATTCTTATCAATTTTTTGTAAAAATTTCATCATTTCATCTGCATTTATAGCATCACCTGTCGGATTATTCGGTGTGCACAAAAAGATTATTTCAGGATTTTCTTTTTTATAAAGTTCATAAAATTCTTCCAAATTATGCTCTTGTGACTTGGTTCTGAGTATTTGAGCACCCACATGTTTTGCATAAATTTCATACATTGCAAAGGTAACACTGTTCATAAGAATTTTTGAGTTTTCATTTGCTACAGCATGCATAATAAATTCTATAACCTGATCACTTCCGCTTCCAATGATTAGGTTTTCATCATTCATTTCATATTTTTTTGTTAACGCATTTTTTAGCTTTAACATACTGTCATCCGGATAAAGCGCCATCTTTGGAATAATCTTACTCACCGCATCTTGTACCTTTGGCGAACAACCATAAGGATTTTCATTCGATGCCAGCTTTACTATATCTTTTGGCTCTATGCCAAATTCACGCACAACAAGCTCTATAGGTTTGCCTGCTTCATATGTATTTATATTTTGTAGTTTTTTATTAAATTTCACTCTTCACCCTTTACATAACTTCCAAGCCATGTGACTTCATCTTTATGTTTTTGTATTACTTTTTGAATTTTTTCTTCATCTATATGCCCATAAAAATCTATATAAAACCAGTACCCAAATCCACCCTTGTCTTTTGAAGGCCGCGATTCTATTTTGGAAAGATTTATTTTTTCTTCATCAAAATCTTGTAGAAAATGAACCAAAGAACCAGCTTCTACTGCATCTTTTAATCGCACTAAAATAGAAGTCTTATCTTCTGCGCTCATCCCATTTTTAAAATCACTTAAAATGATAAAACGCGTCGTATTATCTACCGCGTCTTCTATGTTTTCAAACATTGTCGGTACACCGTATAATTTTGCTGCTATATGAGAACAAATAGCGGCAGCGTGTGGTTCATTTGCCGCTAATATTGCAGCTTTTGCTGTTGATTCTACCGGTATTTGTTCCACATTGACAAGTTCGTGTTCACTTAAAAACTCACGACACTGCCCAAATCCCTTATCTTTTGAATATATTTTAGTAATATTTTCAAGTTTTTCGTCCTTTGTTGCAAAAGACATATGAATAGGCATATAAAGTTCTGCAACAATTTTAACAGAGCTTTTTGCAAGCAAATCAAGTGTTTCACCCACAATTCCATCTCGAGAATTTTCAATAGGAACAACGCCGAATTTTGCACGACCGCTTTCAAGTGTTTTAAATACTGAATCGATGGAATTAAGTGAAAGATAATCACTCATTGCCCCAAAACGACTCTCTGCCGCTTGATGCGTAAAACTTCCTTCTGGTCCCAAATAAGCAATTCTCTCAGGCAATTCAAGATTTCTTGCAACTGCAAAAATTTCTAAATATATTGCCTCTATTGCACTTCTGTTTAACAAACCCTCAGCTTTCTCGTTGAGCGTAACAAGTCTATCTATAATGGCTTTTTCTCTCTCAGGTCTATAAATAGCCCCACCGGTATCTTTTTTTATCTCTCCAACCCGCTCAACAACTGTCATGCGTTTATTTAAAAGCTTAAGTATTTCATTGTCTATTTCATCAATTGCTACTCTGCACTCATTCAAAGTTTTCATTATTTTTCCACCTTGTGTCGGATTAAAATATCTTGCATATTTTTATATATAAAATCAGGTTTAAGCTTTTTATCTAAAAAAGGTACAATTTCTTTGGCATTTTTATATTTACCACTTGTCACAAATATTGTCTGCATTCCAAGCTCTTTTGCCCCACCCAAATCACCTTTTACATCATCACTTATAATAGTTATATCTGAAAACCTTGTATTAGGATTTTGTTTTTTCAGTCGTTGTAAGGCTTCACTATAAAACGCTTGACTTGGTTTGCCCACAACTTCATACGAACTGCTTGTAGCAAATTCAAGCATTTTTAAAACGGCTCCAACACCGGGATAACGCTTGTTGTTTTTTGCATAAATGGAAGTTTCGTGCATACCAACAAGCTTTGCACCGCTAAGTAAAAAATCTATCATTTGTGCATATTCATCGGCACTGAAATCTTCTTTGATAGCAATAAGCACTGTTTTAGGGTTTACATAATCAAGCTTATATCCCATCTTTTGCAGTGTTAGCAAAAATTCTTCTGCCCCATATGCTGCAACAGCCTCTTTTGGGACTCTTGATTCTAAAAGCATTAAAGGATCAAGATATTTTTGCACAGAAAAGTCAAAGCCTATTGTATTAAGATAAGAGAGAAAGTCTTGTGATGCTTTTTTTGTGTTATTAGTAATCACCATGTAAGGAATGTTTTCTTCATTAAGTTTGTCTATAAATTCTCTACTTCCCACAATTGGAGATTTATCTTCATCACTGATTAGCGTCCCTTGCACATCTATAAAATACATCTTAATCTACTAAGAATTCTTGTTCTAAACTGATTAGATCTTCAAAATATTCACGCTTGCGAATAAGTCTAGCTTTGCCCTTTTGGAGAGCCACTTCTGCACTTCTTCCACGAGTATTGTAGTTACTTCCCATACCGAAACCATACGCACCTGCACTGTGAATAACAAGTAAATCATTTCGATTTAATTCTGGTAAATGGTAGTTTTTAGCAAAAAAATCCCCGCTTTCACAAACCGGACCGACTATATCTACTTCTCTTGTTTGTCCATCATTATCTGTGAGTGCTTCTATTTTATGATACGCATTATAAAGAGATGGGCGGAGCAGGTCATTCATCGCACCATCAACCACTACAAATTTTTTCTTACCATTTTGTTTTTCGTACAATACTTTTGTAATAAAGTAGCCTGCATTAGCCGTTAAAAATCTACCAGGTTCACAAAGAATAGTCAAATCAAGCGCGATAAGTGTTCCTAAAATTGCTTGTGCATAATCATAAGGCTTAATTGTCTCTTCATCATCATATTTTATGCCGAGTCCGCCACCGATATCAAAAAATTTAATTTCAATATCTATCGCGTTAAGTGAACGAATCAAATCTGCTACTATTTCGGCTGCTTCTCGGATGGGTTCTAGATGTGTGAGCTGTGAACCGATATGAAAATGAATACCTATTGGATCTAAATATTGAGAATTATTTGCCTGAATATACATACGCTTGGCAGTTGAGAGGTCTACACCAAACTTATTGTCATGCAGTCCTGTGGAAATATAAGGATGTGTTTTCGGGTCAATGTTTGGGTTAACTCGAATACTTATACGAGACACTTTGCCAAGCTCTTTTGCAATAGCTTCAACACGCTGTAGTTCTGCCTCACTCTCAACATTAATATATAAAATATCTTTCTCTATAGCTTCGCGTATTTCATCATCACTTTTTCCGACACCTGAAAATATAATTTTATAGGCAGGAATACCCGCTAAAAATGCACGACGCACTTCGCCTATCGAAACACAATCAGCCCCACTTCCCATTTTTGCAAAATGTTGCACAACACTCAAATTTGAGTTTGCCTTGACCGCATAGGCTATAATAGACTTACGCCCTTTAAAAGCCTCTTTTAACTCTGTATACTGCTCTGACATGTAATCAAAATCATATACATATAACGGTGTTTTATACTCTGTTGCCAATGCTTTAAAATCAATCATCAAAATTCCAAATATTTTTTAAATGATTTTATCTAAAATGTGCTTAGAAGTCCCTAAGACTGAGAGGCTCTGTGTCTATGCCACTGCAAGAAGGCTAAAACTATAAGTATGACAATAGGGGCAATAATACCTATTTCGCTTGGTATGACTCTATTATTTGCAAGTTTTATAAGAAAAAAGAGTATGCCCCATGTCAGCAAAGTGGCTAAAATTGCTCCAAATGTAAAGAGTGAAACATTCAAAAAACGCACACTCATAGGAACAAAGAAAAATATGATAACTATTAAACATGGTACAAAAAAAGGATAAATAAATATTTTGTAGAGCGCTGCTTTTATATTATCCGTATTGATATTTTGCTTATCTAGTAAAAGAATGGCATCAATAGCATCTTTAATGGTAAAATTTACCTTTCCTTCATATACTTGGTCAAGCATTTTAGGACGAAAGCCCTCTAAAATTTTTAAGTCCTTTGCTTTTGTCACGATCATACCAGGCGAGGCAAGTGACAAATCATCAGGTTTTGTAATGATATCAGCCCGTTTAATAAACCAATAATTATCTATGTATCTCGCTTCTTTTGCTACAACTACTTCTTTTAAAGACTCATTTTTAACTGTAAAAACACGAATATTTTTTGCTGTTTCTTGCAAAGGTAGTAATTTTGAAAAATATATATATTTGCCTTTATACGCAAAAAAGAGATCTCGTGTCGGACTTAAATACTGCGAATTCTTTTTTATATTTCGAGAAAATTCTTCAGAACGGGCAAAATTAGACCATGAATGCAAGGCAATAAAAAGAATAATAACAGCGGTGGAGACATACACAAAAGGTCGTAGCACATCTACCCGAGAATATCCTAAAGAAAAAAATGAAACAAGTGCATTTGAACGGATAAGATATATTTTTGTAGATATCATCGCAAATACGAGGGCAACAGGGAGTAAAATATCAATAGCAGAAAATGATTTGTATACCAAATAAATTAAAATAAGGTTTGCAGATGATTTTGACAATTCTTCTGCACTCCCCATATAATCAAAACCGACGACAAATAAAACTAGAGCTGTTAATATAATCAAAAAATATTTGATATAATGCAAAGATATATATTTAAAAGCTAGCATATTATAGCCTTTTGAGTATACTTTGAGCTTGTATTTTCTAATGAATTTATGAGAAGATATTCAATGGCTTCACAACTCTTTTCTATCCACTCTTTGAGGTATTTTTGCTCACTTTGGTTAAATGGACTGAGCACATAAGAAGCAATTTCCCCTTTATGTTCCGGTTTAGCAATGCCCATTCGTACTCTAGTATATTCACGAGAAATCTTAGAATCTATGGATTTTAATCCGTTATGACCACCATGCCCTCCACCTTTTTTAAATCGAAGTGCCCCAAAAGGCAAATCCAAATCATCATGTATTACAACAACATCTTCAAGTTTGTAAAACTGTTTCACTTTTACAACTGAGTCTCCTGAGAGATTCATATATGTCAGTGGTTTTAATAAAAAATGATTTTCTAAAGAAACAGGGGCGTTTTGAAATTTATAAAGTTCACCTTGAAATGATGAAGAAGAGAGTTTACTGGCATTATGACGACAAATGAGTTCATCTATAACCATAAAACCAATATTGTGTCGTGTATTCTCATAGTCGGATCCAGGGTTTCCTAGCCCAACTATAAGCATATTTGTTACTACTTAGCTTTAATAATACTTAATACTGCAACACGATCGCTATCTGTAAATTTAACATTTTCAGACGCATCTATGTCACGAATAAGTTTAGCATCGCCAATATCCATATCTGTTATATCAATAACGATTGATTTTGGTAAATCTTCTATTTTTGCTTGTACTCTTAAGCGTCTTTTAGAAACATTTAAAAGACCTTTATTTTTAATACCAATAGATTCACCTGTAGCTTCAATAGGCACCATATAGTGAGTTAAAACACTTGGTTGTGCTACCATTAAATCTACATGTAAAAGTTTTCCTGTAACTGGGTGAGACTCATATGATTGAACAACAACTTGCATCTCTTTACCATCAATTGAAACTGGAAATGCCAATGTGCTTTTATTGCGTGCAGTACGGATATACTCATTTTCTTTAAATGCAGCATTGATATTCTCAAGCCCTTTTCCGTAAATGTTCGCAATTAGATAACCATCACGGCGAAGTGCTTTTGTGCCCTTTTTGCCAATACTCTCTCTAACTATACCTTCTAACATATGAAGTCCTTTGTTTTTTAAAATAGGCGAAAGTATACCTGTTTATGGATTAAACTTTACTTTAAATCAAAAATGTCTTCATCATCTGGTGAAATCTCACTTTGTTGTTCCATATTTTCTTCAGCCAATTCAGATAGTTTTCCACTCATAAGACCATTCATTTTTAGTTCTAAATCTGAAGCACTTGTTGCATTGTCTAGTGCTTGTTCTCTTGAAATAACACCATCATTATATAAATCCAAAATCGCTTGATCAAAACTTTGTGATTTATAATGCTCTTTTCCGGCTTCAATAGTATCTTTAATCTCATAATCTCTATTTTCCATAATCAATTTCTCTATTGTCGGAGTACGCACCAAAACTTCAAGTGCGGCACGGCGTTTTCCATCAATCGTAGGAACAAGTCTTTGCGAAATTACCCCTTGTAAAACACCTGCAAGAGAAAGCCGTACACGATTTTGCTCATCTGTAGGAAATTGTGCAATAATACGGTTAATAGTCTCTTTGGCATCAAGCGTATGCAGTGTTGAGAAAACAAGGTGTCCTGTATCTGCAGCATGCAACGCCAGATTGATGCTTTCACGATCTCGCATTTCACCGACTAAAATAATATCAGGATCTTCACGAAGCGCGGCACGCAAAGCGCTACCAAAAGAGAGAGTATCTTGCCCGACAGAACGCTGATTGATTATACAATTTCTATCTTTATGCACAAATTCAATCGGATCTTCAATTGTAATAATATGTTTCTTTTTTGTGAGATTAATTTCATTTATGAGTGCTGCAAGCGTTGTTGATTTACCACTACCTGTAACACCAGTTACAAGGACTAGACCCCTTTCTCTTTGTGTAAAACTTTTTACAATATCGGGCAAGTGTAATTCTTCAAAAGAAGGAATTTTGACAGGAATCACACGAAATACCGCTGATACTCCATCCATTTGAAAGAAAATATTTACACGAAAACGGTTGTTTTCATCATATGGATAAACAAGGTCAAGTTCTTTTTGTTCGACAAATTCGCCAAAACGCCCTTTTAAAAGCTCTTTGGCAAATGTCAAAGCGTCTTCTTTGGAAAAAATTCCTCCAGAAAACTGCACGATATTTCCATTGATTCTTGCCCGCATGACGGCATTAGCCTTTACATGTAAGTCACTGCCTCCTACTTCAATCATCTTTTTAAGATGCATGCGTACCTTCTTTAACTGCTCAAATGTTAATGTATTAATGTCTACCTGCGTATTCATAAGCTCTCCAAAATTTCTTGAAATGCTTCTTTAAATGCTTCAAGTCCATCATCTATCTGCTTTTGCAACACCTCATCCATATTAATACCAATCTTTTTTATCTGAGTGAAATGTTCATTAATAACACTTTTGTCAATTGGTAAAGCTTTTTTATTTATGCCATGTATATGAAAAGCCTTAATGGTATCTACCGGTGCTGTATTTATACTATTATAAGCCAACAGTTTCTCAATATAATAATAAGGAGGCAAAGCATCATCTTTTACACCAGTGCTAGCAAAAAGCGCTCTACAACCTTGTACATTCATGCTCTCAATCTCTTCATATATAACAGATGTATTATATATCCCTGTTAATGCTGTTTGTATACCGTTTGCTGCAAGTATTGTATCAAGTGCACGGTCAATTCTGCTCACAAAAATACTTATAACAGTGTCAACACTTTTTCCATAACTTTGTATACCTTTTTTAAAGGCTTCAGCACAATTTATAGCTTGAGATTTTTTAAAAATCAATGTTGCATTTACAGGAATTCCAACAGCACTCAGTTCTCTCATTGCACTATACCCTGCCTCTGTTGCAGGCACTTTAATCATTACATTTTGTCTATTTATTACTTTAAAAAGTCTTTTGCCTTCGGCTACAGTTGCCTCTGTGTCATCACATAAAAAGGGATCAACTTCTATGCTGACATATCCGTCATCTCCTTTGTCAAATAAAGGCTTTAAAATATCTGCAGCTTTTTGTATATCGTAAATTGCCACGGCTTCATATTTTTCTTTTGGAGAAAGTTCATCTAGTGATGAAAGTTGTGCTTTATATGCAGAAGAGTTTAAAATTGCATTTTTAAAAATTGCCGGATTTGAGGTAGCCCCGTTTATAATTTTATTTTCTATCAATTGTTTAAATTCTTTGTCTAAATAATCTCTTTCGATAAAATCAGCCCATAATGAAAACTTCAACTCTTCTCTATACATTCCAAATTCCTGCTTTTTATTTTAAATCTATTATAACCCAACCAATCTGAATTTACGCTAGTTTTTTTGCAACTTTAAGAGTAAAAATTGTAATATTATTTTGACTATAAACTTCTATAGATGACTGAAACTGTTTTTGCATTATCATTTGTGACATGTAAAGACCAAGCCCTGTACCATTTTTTCCTTTTGTACTAAAATAAGGTTCAAAAATAGAATCAATATGCTCCTCTTTGATACCACCTGCATTATCTTCAATTTCTAACTGCAAGGTCTCTTCTAAATTTATAACACGAATAAGTATTTTTGGATGTTGTATCTCTCTTGTGATTAATTCATCTATCGCATTATTTAGAATGTTAAGTAAAACTTGAATCATTTCATTTGCATAGGTTTGTATAACTATTTTTTCTGTTTGTGCGTAGATAATTTGTATTTTTGTCTCTTTAAGACGCAGTTTAGTAAAGTTAATCGCTTTTTGTATTAACTCATTAATTTCTAATTTACTTATCTCTTTTTTTGGATGAAAATATGTTTGAAAGTCATCAATCGTATCTGAGAGATAAATAATTGTATTATTAATGTCATTTAAGGCTTTTTCTAGTTCTTCTTCTTGAAGTGTTTCGCCCAACATACGCTTTACTTGCAAATTTGAAATATTAAGCGTAACAGTAGAAAGTGGCTGTCTCCATTGATGGGCTATCATACTTATCATCTCACCCATGACTGCTTGTTTGGATTGAATTGATAATATTTTATCTTTCTTTATCAATTCTTCCAACTGTTTTTTAAGCATATTTTTTTGTTCTAAAATCAATTTTGTTGCTTCATCCATTCTTTTTTGATAAAAATAGATAATAATACTAACTATTATTAGAACAAAAGAGATATACATCATTTGAAACAGCGAATATGTTACATGTACAAAAGGTTGCAATGGGGCTATTATTAAGAAAAAAACCATTACTGCTACCCAAACAAAAGCACTTTTGTCATTTCCAAAATAGAGCAGAACAATAGGGTAAGTAAAAAGCCAAATATGCTTCAATTCTTCTGGCTTACTCACATACACCAAAAGTAAAAACAACATACTATATTGTAAAGTAACAATAAATGATATTGTTTTAAAATAATTTTTATTAAATCGTAAAGCAAATAGTAATACAATATTCACAAACAATAAAATAATTTCTATCGGTATAAGTGTTGTTGCTTCTCGTACAATATTTATACTAATACCAAATAACAATCCGGCAAAAGAGAGAACAAAAGCAATATTCATCATTTGAAATTTATTTCTTGATTCATTTTCGTCTTCACCAAAAGTCCAGCCACTGGTAAAAAAATTTTCTAATATTTTATTTTTCATGGTAAATATATTTTATCCTGTAATTCTTCGTATTCACGCTGTACATCACTATCTAAAGTAATGCCACCGCCACTTTTATAAATGTACCCATCGGCAGTTTTTTCTATAAAGCGTATCATTACTCCGCTGTCTAAACTGTTTCCATCAAAAAAACCAAATACTCCGCTAAAAAAGCCTCGTTTATAGCCTTCAACTGCTTCAATAATCTTTAGCGTACTTTTTTTAGGTGCCCCACTGATACTGCCTGCTGGAAGTAGGGTTTGTAATATTGTACCTAAATTGTCCTGCCAATTTTCTTCTAATATACCGCTTATATGTGAGCTTACTTGCAAAAGTTTTTTCTCCCCCGCTTCTATCATCTGCAAATAACGGAATTTTTCCACTTTGACATTCGATGCAACGATTGAGAGATCATTTCTCAGTAAATCTACTATCATTATATGTTCAGCCATCTCTTTTTCATCTGATAAAATTTTTTCTTCTGCATTTGGGTATGAGGCATCAATAGTCCCTTTCATTGGAAAAGTATGAATGGTATTGTTTGAAATCTGTATAAATGTTTCGGGAGAAAAACAAAGAAATTCATTTTTATAGCGTAGTTTATAATGTGCATTAGAGAGTTGAAACATCTCTTTGAGAGAAAGATTCGTTTGAATAGGCGTTGCTTGTGTCAAATTTAAAATATAAGTTTCACCCGATTTTATTTTTTCTATAACTGCATCAAATTTTTTTTTATACTCTGTAAAGTTTATAGGTTTTATCTGCAATTTATGTGGATGTTGTTTAAAATCGTATGCTTCATCTATATAAAATTCTATGTCAGCATCTTTTAAATCTTCTAACAACACAACTTCAACTCTTTTGCCTGTAAAATCACTCATAAATAAAAAAGGCTTTTTCTGTTGTGCTAAAAGATTTATCTCCTCAAAACTCATTGTTAGGCAATCAGCTTTTTAAGAATTGCCATTCTTATATTTACCCCATTACTGACCTGCTCTAATACTTTACAACGATCATCTTCAAGCATGGCATCACTGATGTCTATATTTCTATGCACTGGACCGGGATGTAAAAGTATTATGTCTCTTTCTCCCACAAGCTCTTCGGTGATACAAAAATCACTTGCATAATCTTTGAGCGAAGCATAACTTTGTGAAGAGTGGCGTTCTGTTTGTGTACGCAGACTCATAATAGCATCTACATCATCAATAATTTCTTCTAAATAGTGTGTTGTTCTAAGCCTTGTTTTTGGTAAAAAATGCGGTGGTGCGACCAAAATCACTTCCATGCCAAAACGCGTAAGCAGTTCTATATTTGAGTTTGCCACTCGTGAGTTTTTTATATCACCAACAATGGCAATCTTTTTCCCCTCAAGTGATTCAAAATGCTCGTTAAGTGTATATAAATCCAAAAGTGCCTGAGAAGGATGAGCATGCGCACCATCGCCTGCATTCACGATACTTGCTTTTGTATGCTGAGAAAGAATTTGAGGTACTCCTGCATTTTCATGGCGGACAATAATGGCATGCGGACCCATTGCATCAAGGTTCATCGCCGTATCAACAAGTGTTTCACCTTTTTTTGTAGAACTTTTTGCAACATCAAGATGGACGATTTCGGCACCAAGTCTTTTTGCTGCTATTTCAAAAGAGCTTTTTGTGCGTGTCGAATTTTCAAAAAAAAGGGTAATAATGATTTTATCCTGCAAAATTCTCTCAAAACGACCGTCACTAAATTTTTTAGCATCTTGTAGTAAGGCTTGTATTTCTTCTTTTGTAAAATCATCCGTTCGTATTAAATGGCGCATTTATGTCCTAATATATTTAATTTACAAATTATACAAGAGTTGACTGAGCGTGTCAATGTTATCATCAATTTTTAGCACCTCAAAACCACTTTTGTCAAAATACGGCTGGCTTACATGTAAGAAATCACCATCTTCTTTTTTACAGTTAAATCCAACAATATGAGGAATATTTCTATCTTCTAAGGCTTTTTTACTCAACAGTGTATCATTGATACATCCTAAAGAACAATGTGTAACCAAAAGCGCAGATGCCTGAAATTCGCTTATCAAATCTATCATCATGTACTTTTCATCCAAAGGCACATACAACCCGCCTGCTCCTTCAATAATAAGCACATCACAAAGTTTTTCAAGTTTTTGTAGCGTACCATGTAAAGTATCTAAATCAAGCGGTTTATTATTTGAAGCAACAAAAGGAGCTGCTGGAAGTTCATACGAGATAGGGACTATATCTTCAACAGTTACATGTAAAAATGCCGGATTTAATTGCTGTGTTACATGTAACAAGACACTTCCATCAGGACAAAATCCATTAACAACACCTGTTTCAATAGGCTTCATCACCCCGACACGCAAACCGCGTGCAGCAAAAGATTGTAAAAGAAGTTTAGTAGTATATGTTTTACCAATGTCAGTATTGGTAGCCGTTACAAAAATTCGTTTTGCCAAGTGTTCTCTCTTTTGTACTCAATCAAAACTAATACTCATCCCTATTAAGTTAAGAAAGAAACTAACATTTTTTTTGGAACCTAGGTTTTAACCTAGGTCTTAGTCTTTAAAGACACAAAGCCGGCACTAAAGTACCGGTTCCGAGAAAGCATTAATTTTCTTAACTTAATGGCATTGAGGTCAAAGTCTAGGTTCCATTATAACACTTTAGTTTAAAAAAACTAAATATTTTGAATTTATAGTGCTTAGATTCGGATGTTTATGGGAAGGAGCTTACATTGGTAAGTGACTGAGCACATCATCCGAAGATGAGTGCTAGAAATTTAAAAGATTAGTTTTTAGTAGTGTTTACTATTTTGTTGGCTGATATCCACGGCATCATCTCACGAAGTTTATTACCAGTTACAGTAATTAACTTAGTTTTATCATTGTTTCTTTCAGCATTCATACGAGGGTACCCTGCTTGTCCTTCTAAGATGAAGTCTTTTGCAAATCTACCATCTTGAATCTCTTTCAAAATCTCTTTCATTGCAGCTTTTGACTCATCATTGATAACGCGTTTACCAGAAACATAGTCACCATACTCAGCAGTATTTGAGATAGAGTATCTCATATCAGCGATACCACCCTCAAACATTAAGTCAACAATTAACTTTAACTCGTGAAGACATTCAAAGTATGCCATTTCAGGAGCATAACCAGCTTCAGTAAGTGTTTCAAAACCAGCTTGAACCAAAGAAGAAACACCACCACAAAGAACAGCTTGCTCACCAAAAAGGTCAGTTTCCGTTTCGTCTTTGAAAGTTGTCTCAATAATTGCAGTACGACCACCACCAATAGCCGAAGCATAAGAAAGAGCTAATTCTTTAGTGTTGCCGCTAGGATTATTTCCGACAGCGATAAGGTCAGGAATACCACCACCACGAACAAATTCACTTCTAACAGTATGCCCAGGTGCTTTTGGAGCAATCATAGTAACATTAATGTCAGATGCAGGAATAATACTTGCATAATGAATGTTAAAGCCATGACCAAAAGCAATAGTATCACCAGCATTTAAGTTAGGTTCAATCTCTTCTTTATAAATCTTAGCTTGATTTTCATCTGGAAGAAGAATCATAATAACATCTGATTTAGCAGTAGCTTCTGCAACCGTAAGAACTTCAAAGTTTTTCGCTTCAGCTTTAGCCCATGAAGAACCATTTTTACGAAGACCAACACATACATCAACACCACTGTCTCTTAAGTTTTCAGCGTGTGCGTGTCCTTGAGAACCAAAACCAATCATTGCAACTTTTTTGCTTCTAATTAAGTCTAAACTTGTGTCTTTGTCATAATATACATTTAATGCCATAGGTATTTTCCTTAAGTATGTTAAGAACTTTGTCTTAAAAATTTGTCGCATTATACTCTATAAATGGTAAAACTTTTATTAGACCAAGCTTATAACTTCTCTAAAATCCAAAATTTAAATCTGAAGTGCAATTTTTGAAAATTCAAAATTGAAAAGTTGTAAATTTAGATTTGAAGAGGTTAAATGTTAAAATCTCACTTCAAATTCTAACCACAGAAAAAGGAAGAGAG
>JALSLQ010000019.1 GCA_026988235.1 Sulfurimonas sp. | reverse complement strand
TTGCACTTTTGCTTTTCGTAAAGGGTAGCCTTCTTTGAAAGCGGCTTCATCTACTTGAATGATTTGTATGTCTGCTTTTTGCAAGTCATCAACTTCATCACAAATCCCTAATGCGATTTGCTTACTCACTTCACTTCTTGGCATATCATCTCGTACAAACGACCAGTTTAAGATGGTGACAGGACCAGTAAGCATTCCTTTCATAATTTTATTTGTTTTGCTTTGTGCGTATTTTGCCCACTCTATTGTCATGGGTTTTGGACGAGATATATCACCGTAAATAAACGGCGGTTTTACACAACGACTGCCATAACTTTGTACCCAACCGTTTTGAGAAAAACCATAGCCTTGTAACTGCTCTCCGAAGTATTCAACCATATCATTTCGTTCCGGCTCGCCATGTACCAAAATTTCTAGTCCACACTCTTCTTGAAATGCGACACAATCATCAATATATTTTTTCATTTCATTCGTGTAACTTTTCTCATCTAAATTCCCATTTTTAAATTCACGTCTGGCATGTCTTATTTCAGGAGTTTGAGGGAAAGAACCTATGGTTGTTGTCGCAAGTGGTAAATATTGGAGTTTTGCTTTTTGTATTTTGATTCGCTCTTCATATTCACCTTCACGCTGCAATTTTGTAATGTTTTGTATTCTGTTTTGCACTTCTGTATCATGAATAAGTTTGGAAGTTTTTCGTGAAATATTTGCCTGTTTGTTTTCTTGGAGTATCTTTTGCTCATTTACATGTAAGGCTGTTTGCGTTTGAAAAAATAATTTACTCACAAGCGCAATTTCATCAAGCTTTTCGACACCGTAACTTAGCCAGTTTTTTATTTCAGTATTCATCTTTTCTTCATATTTCAAGCTAAATGGTACATGTAATAGTGAACATGAAGAGGAGACTAAAATATTTTCTTTGTTTACATGTAACGCTATTTTATTGAGTGTATTGACTGTTTTTTCAATGTCATTTTTCCAAATATTTCGTCCATCTACTACACCGGCTATCAGTGTTTTATTGGACTCTGCAATGATTTTGAGAGAATCAAAATTTTCTTCTCCATATAAAAAATCAAGCCCAAGTGCCCAGATTGGAGTATGTACGAGTATTTTTGTCGCTTCGCAGGCATGTTCAAAGTATGTTACAACCGCAATTTTTACATTTGGAGCAACATTTGCAAGTTTGTCATAGGTTGGCTTTATAAGACTGAGTACTTTCGTATCGAGGTCTTTTACAAAAATCGGCTCATCTATTTGCACGGTAACAGTCTCATCGAGTTTTGCTATTTCTTTTATAAGGGCTTCATATACGGGTAAAATTTTTCCGTAAAGCTCATAACAATCTCCACCGTCAACTCTTTTACTCAGCCCTAAAAATGTAAGCGGTCCTATGATATTTACCTTACATGTAAGCCCGTTTTCTTTTGCTTCTTTGTACTCTGTTATAATTTTTGTTGCATCTAAAGTATAGTTGTCTTGTAAAGATAATTCAGGAACGATATAGTGGTAGTTCGTATTGAACCACTTTGTCATCTCCATGGCAACACACTCTTTGTTGCCTCGTGCCATTGCAAAATAGCGCTCTTCATCTTTAAGGTGTTGAAATCGTTTTGGAACAGCACCCAATGTTACAGCCATATCAAGCATATTGTCATACAATGAAAAATCATTTGTACTAATGTATTTGATATCTGCATTTTTTTGATAATCCCAGTGTTTTTGTTTTAACTTTGTAGATACTTTTTCAACTTCACTCAAAGCACTTTTTCCAGCCCAATAGCTCTCAAGTGCAAACTTTAGTTCTCTTTGTTCTCCAATTCTTGGAAATCCTATTACATATGTATTTTTTGACATTACTCTATCCTTTGTTTTGAGTCATTTCTGACTATAATTTTTAGTTGTTTTTGTAAAGTTTTTTGGTTTTTTTCGGATCTTTGGCTTGTAAAACACAAAGCCCACACTACAGAAAAAAATTTAGTTTTTTTCTAAGTCATGCTTTAGCATAGAAAGTACGGGTTCCAAAAATATATTAAAGGGATATAGTAAGGGGAGGGTGGACACCACTACGACGAAATGCAAAGCATACTGTATAAAATGGGCATCTCGGAATGTAGTGGTTAAGTAAAATCATAAGCTTTGATTTGAGACCAAAGAAGAAGTTACAGTGACATGGTTTTGCTTGGATAGTTTGTTGTGTCATGGCTTCTCCTTTGTAAATTTTTGGTATTATAACACAAAAATGTTACAAATTTCTTTTTTTCATCATATGTTTTTTTGTTTTATTGGTAGCAACTGCTTCAAAAGGATTCTCCGGCCAATAGTGCCTTTTATACTTTCCTCTTACTTCCTTTCGTACTTGGGCATAAGAATTTTCCCAAAAGCTTTTTAAATCATAGGTTATTTGCATAGGCGTCATGGCAGGTGTTAAAAGGTGAACTTGCAAAGCTAGAGTGTTATCTAATACTTTAGGCGTTTCATACATTCCAAAAACTTCTTGTATTTTTACGCGCATTGAAGGCTTTTCATAGTCGGAGTAATCTATAGGAATCTTTGAATCGCTTGGAACTGTGATACTCTCAGGTGCAAGTGTATCTAAGAGTTGTTGTTCCTCCCATGATAAAAGCGATGAAAGCATTATATACACATTCAAGACTTCAAGTGCTTTTACAGTTGTTACACCTACTAAGTAAGGTTCTAGCCATGTATTTAAACGTTTAAGCAAGGTGCTGTCACTAAAGTCAATAAAATCATAATGGTGATGTAAAAAATTTACTCTGTTTTGTAATGAGGTCGCTTTTTTACTCCAGGTCAAAATCTCCAAGCCCTCTTTTTTTACTAAATCTATAAGTAATTTTTTAAAGTTGGCATTTGGTGAAAATTGACTTGGTTTTGAGTGTAGTTGCAGTTGTAAAAAGTAACTATTTTCTCTGATGTCAAACTTTTTAGCTTCTTTGTTGTAAGTTATAGTTTCTTCTTTTTGTATTAGAGAAGAAAAATATTGCTCTATATCGTTCATTGAAATTCCCAGAGCCATAGTTATAAAAGAATCTCTTTCATGGGCGTGAAGATTTGCAGTTACTAAATACTCTTGATTAAAGAGACTGTCCCCTGTATGAAGGATTGCACCTTTACCGTTACTGAGTATGTATTTATTGTCATTTTTGCTTCTGCGTTTCGCTAATCTGTCTGGATAGGCAAAAAGAAGTAAAACGCCAAGTATTTTTTGTTCTAAAATAGTATTTCTTTTTTCTATTTTCGCGATACTTTTGAGTTTATTGTAGAAAGAATTAGCTTGAGTCAGAACTTCTTTTGCTCTGCGCTTGTTTATATAAACACTGTCAAAGTCTCTTTCAAAAAGATGGATAAATCTTGATAAAATATCACTATCGTGTGCTACATTTTTGAAAATATCTTTTTCAACTAAAAGTGAGGCTAAAAGACAAGCTTCATAAGCAAAACCTAAATCATTTGCTTGTAAAATCATGTAGGCAAATCGTGGATGTACTCCTAAATTCAAGGCATCTTTTCCAAATTTTGTGATTTTAAAGGAGCTATCAAGCATAGCAAGCTTTTTTAAAAGCACTTTTGACTCTTGTATAATTCCCTCTTGCGGTATATCTAACCATAATAACTCATCAAAAGCAGTAACTCCCCATAAAGCTAAATCTAAAAGAAGTGCGCTTAAATCAGCTCTGAGTATTTCGGGTTTTGTGGATTGCTGTAATATTTTCGACGCATGCCAAAGCCTATAGCATTTTCCACTAGAAAGCCTTCCTGCACGTCCCGCTCTTTGTACAGCCGAATCTTTTGAAATAAATGTTAATTCTAAATGGTTCATCGCATTTGAATAGTTGTACCGTGATTGTTTTTCCAAACCAGAATCTATAACCACTTTCACACCTTCAATAGTAAGTGATGTTTGCGCAATGTTTGTACTTAAAATAATTTTTCGTTTTGAAGAACTGCCAATCGCTTTGTCTTGTTCTTTTTTGGAAAGTGAAGAATAGAGTGGTAGGACTAAAATATCTTGATTGAGAGAAGAGTTTACAAGTGCAGTTTGCAAATTTTTTATCTCTTTTACGCCTGCTAAAAAAACTAAAATGTCTCCTTCATCCTTTTTTACAGCATGAAGTACCACATTTAGCAATACACTAGGTAAAGACCGAAAGTCAGGTTGTTTTGTTTTAATATCTAAATATATATTTTGTACATCATACATCTTACCTTTTGAAGTGATAATGGGTACATTACCGAGTAAAGAGGAGAGTGCATTTGTATTAAGTGTAGCAGACATAATCAAGATTTTCAAATCATCACGAAGTAATTCTTGCACCTGCAAAGAGAGGGCAAGAGGTAAATCGGTATGAATACTTCTCTCATGAAACTCATCAAAAATAACCATAGCAACATCATCCAAAGCTTGATTACTTTGAAGCTTACGGACTAATATAGCTTCAGTCACTACTAAAATTTTCGTTTGTTTCGTATAAACACTGTCCATTTTTACTTGATAACCGACAGTTTTCCCTAACTCTTCACCCAAAAGTTTTGCCATTTGAGTAGCTACCATACGAGCAGCTACACGCCTTGGTTCTAACATGATGATTATTTTATTTTTAAGCCACGCTTCTTTGAGTAAAGAGATAGGCACGACGGTACTTTTCCCTGCACCCGGAGGTGCTTGTAGTATGAGTGTTTGCGTAGTTTTTAGTGAGTCTGTAAGCTCATCTAAAACTGTATGTATGGGGAGGGTCAACGCCATTAAGTTAAGCATGGAACCTAGACCTTAATCTTTTAAGGCATAAAGCCCACACTAAAGTATGGGTTCCGAAAAAGCTGCTTAACTTAATGGTATTAATGTGGAGGTCTTTCATAAAAAGCATTACTGAGTAAAGCTTACTTGATACTCTTTAAAAATTCACTCATAAAACGGACACCCGCACCAGTTCCGCCATAAACATTAACATCCCACGGGCTTTCTGTGTAGGCACTTCCTGCAATGTCAAAATGGAGCCATTTTTGTTTATTTTCTTCTTTTATAAAGTTATCTAAAAAAAGTCCTGCCGTGATAGCTCCACCATATGGTTTGTTTGAAATATTACAAATATCGGCAATTTCACTTTTGAGCTGTTTTTTAAGGTATTTGTTAAATGGCAAAGAAGCCGTTAATTCTCCGGCTCTGCTTGAAGCTTTTGAAATATCGTGTCTGAGTCTGTTTGAATGTCCCATAACACCGGTTGTGTATTGTCCAAGTGCTACCATACAAGCCCCGGTAAGTGTTGCAAAATCAAATAGATAATCTGCTTGCACTTTTTCCTGTGCATAATCAAGTACATCCGCAAGAACCAAACGACCCTCGGCATCGGTATTTCTTACTTCTATTGTATCACCTTTGCGAGAAGTTAAAATATCATCAGGTTTGTAGGCATTTCCGCCTATCATATTTTCAACTGCACCGACAAAGGCATGGACTTCAATGTCAAGTTTTAATTCACTGATAGCTTTGATGATGCCTAAAACGGCACATGCTCCGGCTTTGTCCATTTTCATAGTAACCATAGAAGTAGCAGGTTTAAGACTCAGTCCACCACTATCATAAGTCAAACCTTTCCCGACTAAAGAGATGATTTTCTTCGGATTTTTTGGTTTGTATGCTAAGTGAAGTAGTTTTGTATCATGGCATGAAGCGCGTCCGACGGCAAGCATCGCTTCACATTTTTCTTTTTTGAGTTCTTTGTTCCCTAAAATCGTACATTCGAGGGAATTTTCGCGTGCTAATTTTTTTGCTAGTTTTGCAAAAGAGGGTGGATTTAAATCATCTGGTGCTATATTGACGATGTCACGCGTATAACAAGTTGCGTCTGCTATGATTATGGCCTCTTCAAATGCTTCTTTCAAAGAGTTTACATCGTTACATGTAAGGTAGATATTTTTTAGTTTTATTTTCTCTTTTTTTGTTTTATATGTAGTAAACTCATATCCTCCAAGAACTATTGCATCTACGACAGATTTGATATTGCTTTTTTCAACCGCAATACTTGCCGACTTATAGTTTGCTGTTTTGAGAGATTTTATTGCTACTGTTGCAGCACTACGGATGTTTTCACTACTGCTGTCCTCTATGCCACACACAAGTAAATTTTTTTCATATAAAAAACAAATAGTCTCTTGTTTGGCTTTAAAACCTGCTTTATTTAGTAATTTATAAGATTTATGCATTCCTAACATTTCAGTCGTAAGAAATTCAACGAGCACATTATTTTTTGCATTATATGCCTCACTGGCGATTAATTTGATATTCATAGTGTTCCATTTTGTAAATTTATTTTTACTATCATAGCAAAATATTAGTAACAAAGAATAAAATGTAAGTTTTATGATAATATATATCTATGATAAAAAAACAAATTTTAATATTAGAAATCAATCAACATAATTTTGATGTTCTTAACACATTGTTAAAAAAACAAGAGTTTACATGTAAAGAAGTGTTAAATAAAGATGATTTTAACAAGATTAAGAAGAATATATTTGACTATAATCTTATTTTAGTTAATGCGAGTATTCCTTACATGAAGCCCAATGAAATTATATTTAAAAGTGAATTTGATAGTTCTGTGAATATTCCGATAATTTTTATAGATAGTGCTGAAAACTACAGTAAAGAAAAACTTCGTGAATGCTTTAAAGCAGGAACATGTGATTATATTAAAAAACCTTTTGAGTCTTTTGAAATACTCAGTCGAGTTTCTTACCATTGTGAAGAGTTTGCAAAAATGCAAGAGTATAGGCTAAGAATAGATAAACTTGCTAATCTTGCAACCGTGGATCAACTCTCAAAATTGACATCCAAAATGCAGATGCAGGCTATCTTAAAACATCAGATAGCCTATTTTAATCGGTATAAGACAGATACAACTATAGTCTATTTTAGCCTCGTAAATATTAACAAAATTATTGGAATGTTTGGACTACATCATGGCGAAAAACTTATATCTTTATTTGCAAAAGAGCTTAAGAGTTTGATTCGGGCATCTGATGTACTCGCAAGGTGGGAAGGTTCGGACTTTATTCTCATTTTAACAAACACGAGTGAAAAAGCATCAGAAGACTTTATTAAAAAAATAAGTGCAAAGCTTTCACGAATAGAATCAATAAAAGAGTTAAACCTTGAAATAGCTTTTGGTATTACGAGTTTTGTAGAAAATGATGAGATGAAGATTGTTATAGAAAGAGCGAAATATGCGTTAAGTGAGGCAAGACAACAAAGATACGGAAGAATCTTTATTGCTTAGTTTTTAGGCTTAGTCAAAGTGTAAAATATCTTTGGCTTGCATCATATCTTTGTCACCGCGACCTGATAAGTTTACTATGATAAGTTTTCCTTCAATATTTTTCATTTTTTTGAGATATGCGACGGCATGAGAACTCTCAAATGCAGGAATAATTCCCTCTTTTTGTGAAAGCCACACGAAGGCATCCAAAGCTTCTTGGTCGGTCACATTGTCATAAGAAACTGATTTGTTATCTTTGTGAAAAGCATGTTCAGGCCCAATACCTGGGTAATCAAGTCCAGCACTGATAGAGTGTGCTTCAAGAACTTGTCCGTCTTCATCTTGCAATAAATAACTCATTTGTCCATGAAGTACACCTGGTCGCCCTTTTTCTAAAGAACAACCATGTTTATTAGTTTCTATGCCTAAACCACCGGCTTCGATACCGATACATTGTACTTCTTTATCTTCTAAGAAATGCTGAAATGTACCTATAGCATTGCTTCCACCGCCTATACAAGCTATAACATAATTAGGGAGTCTATTTTCTTTTTCTAAAATTTGCGCTCTTGCTTCCCAGCCGATAATTGCTTGAAAATCTCTTACCATCATAGGGTAGGGGTGTGGACCTGCTACCGTACCTATAATGTAAAAAGTGTCTCTTGCATTGGTGACCCAGTGGCGGATGGCATCGTTCATGGCATCTTTGAGTGTTTTACTGCCACTTGTTACAATATGTACTTTCGCCCCTAGAAGTTTCATTCTAAAGACATTTAGTTCTTGTCTGGCAACATCTTTTGCTCCCATAAACACTTCACACTCTAAACCAAGAAGTGCCGCTATAGTTGCCGTTGCTACGCCATGCTGTCCTGCACCTGTTTCAGCTATGACTTTTTTATAGCCCAGTCTTTTTGCCATTAAACCCTGCGCAATGACATTGTTTACTTTATGCGCACCGGTATGATTTAAATCTTCACGCTTGAGATAGACTTTTGCTCCGATTTCTTTTGAAATATTTTCGGCATAAAAAAGAGGGCTAGGGCGACCGACATAATCTTTAAGATAGTAGTTAACCTCTTTCCAAAAATCTTTATCAAAACGAATAGCTTCATATTCAACTTTAAGTTCAAGCAGTGCCGGCATTAATGTTTCAGGAACATAGCGACCGCCAAAAATTCCAAAATGTCCATTTTCATCAGGATCATACTTTGAAGGAGTGGGAATATACATTGTTATTTCACCTCTATGACTGAATACACATCAGTTTTTTCTTGTAGTTTTTTTATACCCTCTAAGAATGTAAGACCTAAAATGAAACAGCACTCTACACATGTAGCACCTGTTTGATTTACAAGGGTTGCAGCTGCATTTGCCGTACCCCCTGTTGCTATTAGATCATCTATAACTAGTACTCTTGCATTTTCTTTTTCACCAAATGCATCTATATGTACTTCTATTTCATCTACACCATATTCAAGGGCATATTTCTCGCTGATTGTCGTGTAAGGAAGTTTTCCCTTTTTACGAATAGGCACAAATCCAAGACCAAGCATTTGTGCAAGTGCCGCGCCAAATATAAAACCACGGGCATCAATACCAGCAATATAATCTAAGTTATATTCTTTATATCGTTGGTATAAATGATTCATCAAAACACTGTAAGCTTCTTTGTTATTAAGTAAAGTGGTGATATCTTTGAACACAATACCTTGTTTTGGAAAATCTTGTATATCTCTAATTGAATCTTCTATGATTTGTCTTTCTGTTTTACTCAGTGTTATCATTTTCATCCTTTATAAAAGCGCATCAATACGACCCTCAAGTGCATTGATTTTTGCATTAAGTCTGTCTACTTCTTGTCTATGTTTTGAGTTTCTCTGTTTTAAAACTTTTAACTCATTTCTCAGTTTTGTTAACTCTTCGCTGAGTATGTCCACATTTCCAAGTGCGCGTTGGAGTTGGATTTGGTATTTTCGTATCAAAATTTCCGCCTCTTGTAGCGTTAATTTCATCATATCATTACTTCTTTGTTCTTTATTTGTAATACTTTTAAAGTAAAACATTTTTACAAATAAAAATATAGAAACAATAGAAAGTATTGTTAAAAGTGACCATTCCCAAAACATAAAATTTCCTTCTACTTTTTAATCAATTTCGATTTTTGCCACTCTTTGTGTATGCCGACCACCTTCAAAATCGCTAGCAAGCCAAGCATCTATGATAGACTCAGCAACGCCTTTTCCTATGATACGCTCACCGAAGCATAAAATATTTGCATCATTATGTCCACGCGCTACAATAGCCGTATACGCATCATGACAAAGTGCAGCACGAATGCCGTGATGTTTATTTGCTGCCATACTCATACCGATACCACTCCCACAGATTAAAATACCTTGTGAATTTTCATCTTCTAAAACGGCAGTAGCTACCTTATGTGCATAATCAGGATAATCTACTCTATCTGAAGTATATGGTCCAAAATCATGGACTTCATGCCCCTTTGATTTCAAAAGCTCAACTGTCCAGTTTTTTAATTCTAAACCTGCATGGTCGGTACCTATATAAAATTTCATTTTCTCTCCTTTACGATAATAATAAGTGTATAATTGCCTGTACCGGCATAAAAAGTACATATTGATTTAATGGGGTCATTAAAATGATAAGTACAATGATAATTCCGTATCTGTCATATTTGTAATAAAACTCCGCAATGGAATTTATTTTATATTTTAACGCAAGATGCATTAAAAAATGCCCACCGTCAAATTGTGGAATAGGAAGCAGGTTAAATACGCCTAAAACAATGTTGATAATGAGCAACTGATAAACAAATATATAAGCAAATATATAAAAAAGTGAGTCTGCTGTGGTTGGTGTACTCATGGCAGTCAGTGCTATAGCTGCAACGGCTCCCATCGTAAAATTGTATACTATTCCCGCTAAATCTACTTGCATAGCAGCATTATAACCACCCCTGTTAATGACTGTAAATGTATTAATAGGTACAGGTTTTGCCCAGCCAAATAAGATGCCACTGTCTGAGCCTAAAAGCATAGGCAAAAAGTACATAGTAGCAGGAACAATAATAGTTCCGACCAAATCTATATGTGAGAGAGGATTGATTGTTAAACGACCTGCATTTTTAGCCGTCATATCACCATACATGTAAGCAACCCAACCATGCATAATTTCATGTCCAATAATTGCAATAGCAAGCGCTAAAACAGCAGCTGCTATTTTGAGTAAATCAAGTGAGTCCATAATATTCTTTGTCTTCTTTTTTTCTTTCTTGTATAGCCTTTTGTATATAAGGCGATTTTTCTAAATCAGTTGGTGTCTTTCCTATTCTATCCCATCGTATTTTGTAATTTTTGTCGATAGAAAAATAAATAAACCATGGGGTTCCCTCAATGTTTTCATAAGGAACGCTACCCCAAAAACGACTATCATTTGAATGATCTCGGTTATCACCCATCATAAAATAGTGATTTTTTGCGACTTTAATTGGGCTGACATAAAAAATTTGCATAGGGTAGCGTCCATTATTAATAATTTTCGGGTCGTGATGAATACCGGGATGTTCTTTCATATAAGGATTTTTTACCCACAACTTTTCATTATAAATTGCTATTTCATAACCTTTATAATTCTTTTTAATCCATTTATCACCTTCTTTAAAATGTATAAAAAGATTTTTCTCTTCGACAAAAAGTTCATCACCTGGTAGTGCGACACAACGCTTAACGAAATGTTGTTTGATGTTGTTTGGATATCTAAATATAACTATGTCACCGTGTTTTGGAGTGTCGCCATCAACAATTTTAAGCTCTTTGCTCCACGGAATAATTGGCACTTCCAAAAATGGGATGTAAGGCATCGGAATACCATATGCAAATTTTTTCGCAAAAAGATGGTCACCGATTAAAAGTGAATCTTTCATACTTCCACTTGGTATTCTAAATGCCTGTGCCACAAAAAAGATTATAAAAAGGACTATTACTATTGTTCCTGTCCAACTATTTGACCAATTATATACTTTATGTAAAGTTTTTTTCATTTAGTTCTTCTTTTTTGCATTTAATTTTGCAGCTTTGAGCGTGTTACTCAGCAGCATGGCAATTGTCATTGGACCTACACCACCGGGTACAGGAGTGATATATGAACATTTTTTACTTACATTTTCAAAATCGACATCCCCGACAAGTTTGCCATTAGCTGCTCTGTTTATACCTATGTCAATTATAATAGCACCGTCTTTTAGCATGTCTTCTTTGATGAGATTAATGATACCCACACCAACTAAAATAATATCTGCTTGGAGAGTATGTTTTTTTAAATCATCTGTGAATATATGACACACTTCAACAGTAGCATCTGCATTTAAAAGAAGGGCTGCCATAGGCTTTCCAACAATATTTGAAGCACCAACAACGCAACAATTTTTCCCTTTTACATCAATATCGTATTCTTTAAGAAGTTCCATAACACCAAGCGGTGTACAAGGGACAAAACCATCTAAATTTGTCACAAGTCTACCAACATTATAGGGATGAAAACCATCGACATCTTTGGCAGGATCTACAAGCTCAAGTATTTTTGTTGTATCAATTTGTGGGGGGAGAGGCAATTGTACTAATATACCATCAATATTTGGGTTTTGGTTCATCATTGTAATGGTGTTTTCTATAGCATCTTGTGAAATATCTTGTGGCATCTCATGTGTCACAGAATAAAAACCAACTCTGTCACACGCTTTTTTTTTCATGCTAACATATGCCTGACTCGCTGGGTCTTGTCCGACTAATATAACAGCTAGTCCCGGAGTTAAGTCAGTTTCGGCTTTTAACTTGGCAACTTCATTTGTCACATTTTCTTCAATTTTTTTTGCAAGTGCTTTTCCATCAAGAATCTGCATTTAAACCTCTTAAATTATTTTTTTGATATTATACCCTTTTAAAATAATATTAGGCTAATAATGAGATATATACTTTTTTTAACGTTTCCCTTATTCCTTTTCTCTTCGGCTACTTTTATAACACCTATGGAGTATGCATCACAGTTGTATAAAAATCCTCGGGGTATAGGGTGTCAAAGTTGTCATGGAGAACATGGAGAAGGAAAAGTTATTGCTAAATATATACACAGAAAAAAGAAAAAAAGTTTTGTCGGTCCAGCGATTAATACCATTGGGTTTAACGAATTTTATCGTGTGCTAAATCAAAGAAAAAGAGGCATGCCACGGTATTTTTTAACGACAGAAGAAATTCAAGCACTCTATTTTTATTTACATAAAAATGATAAGAAGAAAAAACATGTTCAATAAAATAGAAGAAGCCTATAAAAAAAGAGATTTAGTTACACTAGATGCTTTAGCCATACCAACATTTCGCCAAATAAATAAAAAAAATAATTTTAAATCAGTGCTAATGCTTTCGTGTAACAATCTGAAGCATCTCTCTAAAATAGAGAGTTTGGAGGCTGATTGCATTATGCTTAATTTGGAAGATGGAGTAAGCAAGGAAGACAAACCTTTTGCACTTGTTCTAGCTGCTATTTTTCTCTCACGACTTCAAAAAAGTGACAAAAAACTGGTTGTAAGGGTGAATGCGTTAAACGAAGGCGGCTATGATGAGATTACATATTTGAATCAATTTATGCCCGATGCCATTCGCGTACCAAAAATCAAAAACAGTGATGAAGTAAAAAATATACTGGCTCTTTTACATGAAGAAATAGATTTACACCTTTCTATAGAAACTGCAGAGTCTTGGCATAATCTTTCTACCTTGGCTGTAAACAGACGAGTAGGGGTGTTTTATTTGGGTATTTTGGATTTATTTGCAGATATGGGGCTAGCTCAAAGTTTAATCAATCTGAAAAATCCAACTATCAAGTATATACTTTCACATTTTTTAATAAGTGCAAAAGCGATGAAAGTAAAACCTATCTCTTTTGTGTTTCAAGAATTTCAGGATTTAGAAACATTCGAGCAGTGGTTACTGCTAGAAAAGGAGATGGGTTATGATGCAAAAGCTTGTATTTCACCACAACAAGTAAGGCTTGTAAATAAGGTGTTTGTAAATAAAGAAGAGGAAATAAAAAGAGCACAAATTATAATAAAACTTTTTGAAATGCACAGAGACGAGGGCATAACAGGTTTTGTTGATGAAGAATATGGTTTTATTGATGAACCAATATACAAGGGTGCTTTAAAACTTTTAGAAGCACAATCCTCTTAATATCTTGCTAAGTTATAATATACATTATAACGTATAAGTGTTGTCTCTTTTGGTCTTGGGTATCTACTGTAAGCATACTCAATAGTCTCTTTTGTTGTATCGTCCAAAACATAATATCCGCTTTTTGAAAGAAATCTAAAACCTGACATGTCTCCATTTGGATGCAGATAAAATTCTATGACATTACTTCTGTTTACATTTAAATCTCTTGGAAGATTTACTCGCGCAACACGGTTCAATACTTGTTGTGTAATTCTTCGCATAATTTCTTGATTGTCTAAAATATATTGCTGTTGTCCCGGCGTAAGTTTACCAAATGTATCACCATAGAGTTTTTTAATATCTTGAGAAATATTACTATTGTTGCGTGTTGTTTTTTTCTTAGTGCTTTTTGACTCTTGAGCAGATTTGTCTTCATAAAGCCATGAAAGCTTATTTTGCTTTTTTTCTGCTTTTTTTATCTTTTTTGGTTCACTCTTCTTTTGTAAAGGAATATAGAATTTTTTTGTTGGTAGAGGTTTTACTTTTTGTGCTTTTTTTCTTACAATTCTTTTTGTTGGTTTCGGCTTATTTAATTTTGGTATTTTTGGTATTTTTTTTGGTTCATATTTTACAGTTTTTTGTTTTATTATCTTTTTAAGTTGTGCACCTTTTGGCATTGGCGGCGCAATAGGCGAAGGTTTTACTTTTTGTTTTGTCATACCTGATTTTTTATGCTTTTTTTGCATCTCTTTAAGAGATATTTTAATTCTTTTTTCTTTATGAACTGCTTTTTGTTTGATATCAGGCGTTAGTGTCCACAATATCCATAAAAGTAAAAACAGGAGTATATGTATTAACAAAGCAACAAAAAAAGCGAAAGAAGATCTATTCAAAAACAATCCTA
>JALSLQ010000018.1 GCA_026988235.1 Sulfurimonas sp. | reverse complement strand
GATTATTGTCCTATTTTAGGAGTTTGGAGTTTTTTAGCTTGTTTTTTGCTGTTGAAAGTATAGCCAAAATAGGCTTTAAAATGCCTAAAATAGGGGTATTTTTGGTTTTTCAGGACTGACTATATAATAACCAATACCCTGATTATTTTTGATAAGGTCGGTTTTGAGTTTATTTCTGAGTCTCCATACCAATGTTCGTAAATTGTTTTCCGTCACTGATTCTTCTTGATTCCATATAGTATGTATTGCCTGCTCAAATGTGACAATATGTCCTATGTTTAGCAGTAGAAGCTTTAAAAAAAGGCGCTCTTTATTTTTTTATTTTTATAAAATGTCTCTTTTGATTTGAGGTTAAAATGGTAATGCTCTCCAAAATCAATAATGTTTGTGGGGTTCTTTCTTTTGGTATTATTTACTTTTTTTATCTCATAACCACGGGAGGCTATATAGTTTTCTATATCTGAAACAGCAGTATCGTCAGCTTGAAACATTAAGACAACATTAGTATTCATCAGCACTCCTTTTTGGATGTAAAAAATAGTAATAGTATAGCCATGAAGTGTAAAATTTATGTAAAAAATGAAATTAGAAAAAAATATACTTATACTTATGATAAAATTCCATTATGATACATAGATTCTTGAAAAAATATCTCAGCATTATTTTTCTACTAGCAAGCTTTATGGGTGTTTTTCATCATCACAATGATTTGAAACAGCATAATGATTGTAAAATATGTATGGTGCAGTCGAGTTTGGCACATGCCGATACTCCTGTCGCTGTGCACTATCTTACAAAATTAGAGTTATCTACAGAATCTATTCTCACACCTCTTGTCTCGTTACATGTAAGGCAAGTTTTCAACTTCATTCAAGCACGAGCACCTCCTGTGATTTTTTCATAATTTAGAACTATAAAACTAAGAAACTTTTGAAGCTCTTTGGGAACCCATCCTTTAGGGTGGGCTGAGAGTGGCAGTACTGTTGCAACAGCCGGCACTAAAGTACCGGTTCCGAGAAATTTTAAACTATTACAAAAATATTGGAGATATAATGATGAAAAAAATCATAGGTCTATCTCTGTTTACATGTGTAACTTTATTTGCCGATGCAGATTTAGATGCACTCAAACAGCAGATACAACAACAAAAAATTATTATGCAAAAATTAGAAACGAAACTAGATACATTGAGTAAAAAACAGACACAGATGCAAGCAACGCAAAAAAGTTTGCAAGCAAGAACGCCATCAGTAAATACCTCTGCCTCTTTTTCACAAAATGCTTATTTGCCTGCTATTGCACTTATTTTGAACATGTCGGCTGTTGGTCGTAATGTGAAAAATAGCGATTATGCAAATTACTCTATTCCTGGATTTATAGATAACAAGAAAGGGGAAACTCCAGAACTCCCTTTTAACAAAGAGAGGGGTTTTAACTTCAACTATGCAGAGGTTGCGATGAACTCTACGGTTGACCCTTATTTTGACGCATTTGCAATTTTTCACTTGCATCCGGATCATTTAGAAATAGAAGAAGCCTTTGTACGAACGCGTGCTTTACCGTATGGGTTACGAGTCAAAGCAGGAAAATTCAGAAGTGCTTTTGGGCGTATCAATGAAAAGCATCAACACTCATGGCACTTTGATTCACAACCCATAATTTATAAGGCACTTTTTGGACCTGATGGAATTAATGACGCAGGTGTGCAAGTACAGTGGGTCGCACCGACAGATACTTATGTAATGGCAGGTGCAGAGGCACTGCAAGGAACAAATATACGGACTTTTGGTGGTACGGCAAATGGCACAGAGAAAAACAACCTTTATGTTGGGTATTTCAAATCAAGTGTTGATGTCGGAGATGACCTCTCCATCCTTGGTGGCGTGAGTTTGGCACATGGACAACACCTTGGAAACACTTCCAATGTGTATGGTACAGATTTAACACTCAGGGATCAGCTTGGTGGATACAGTGCGCTTATTTGGCAGAGTGAGTATTTGGAGCGACACATGGGCGTAGATGGTGGTACAACAAATAAACAAGCAGGACTTTACAGTGAGCTAATTTACCAATATAACAACAATTACTCCGGTGGTGTTCGATATGATGCTATTACAAAAAATAGTGCTGATTTATCAGGCTATGCAGGGGTTGACACTAATAATTTGGACAGATATACAGCGATGCTTGAGTATCATCCTTTTCCTATGTCTCGTTTGAGACTGAGTTATTCGTATGATAGAACAAAAGTGATAGCAGGTGCGAGAAAAAATGTTTCTCAAGTTATGCTGTCACTTAATATTGCAGCTGGTGCGCATGGCGCTCACAACTATTAGAGGAGAGTTTTATGAAAAAGATATTTTTACTTACCGTTTTACTAACAATTTCGGCGTTTGCATCATTGCGTGTCGATGCAACATATTCGACAATGGGTGCAGTCGCACAAAAAATTGGAGGTGATTTAGTAGATGTGCAAGTGCTTGGAAGGGCAAAGTATGATCCGCATTTTATTGTTCCTAAGCCTTCACTCATAGCAAAATTGCGTCGTGCTAATTTACTCATTATGAATGGCGGTGGATTGGAACTCGGTTGGCTACCACCACTTTTGCGAGCTACAAATAATCCGGCTATTAGAAATGGGGCAAAAGGACTTTTAGATATGTCACATTATGTTCCTATGATAGATGTGCCAACTTCTGTTTCTCGTGCTTTTGGCGATGTTCATGCACAAGGTAATCCTCATTTCTCAAGTGATCCTCATGTTGTCCTTATTATGGCAAAAGCAATCAAAGAGAAGCTCATTGCACTCGATCCAGACCATGAAGCGACTTATGCAAAAAATTATGATACATTTGTTCGTTCTTGGAAAACTTATCTTGCAAATTTTGATGCAAACATGCTTACATGTAAGACAAAAAAAGTAGTGCAGTATCATGAGCTTTTTAACTACTTTTTAGATCGTTACAACATAAAAAGTTATGGAACGATTGAACCGCTTCCGGGTATTGCCCCAAGTTCAAAGCATACGATAGCACTTATAAATATTATGCGAGACAATGGTGTAAAAAAGATTTTACAAGATGTTTATCATGAGCGTAAAACGGCAAAATTCATAGCAGCAAAAACAGGGGCAAAAGTGGCAATTATCCCACATGATTTAGGTGCTGATGGCAGTAAAACGCTTCAAGAGTTTTATAATAAAATAGCAAAAAGAATATGTCAGTAATCGAACTTCTCTGGCCGGCATTTGTGCTGGCTATTGCTCTGGTTTTTATTCACTCTGTGTTTGGTTTGGAGATTATTAAGCGTGGAGTAATTTTTACCGACTTGGCTATAGGACAGATTGCCGCTATTGGCATGGCTTTGAGTGTGGCTTTTATGCACTCCCAGTATCAAAATGCCATGACACTGCTTTTTGCACTTTTTGCGGCTACATTGATAACATGGGCAACAAAGAAAATAGCCAAAATAGAAGCGTTTATAGGGCTTTTGTATGCGCTTGGCATCTCTTCTATTATGCTTATTTTAGCGCAAAGTGCAGAGGGAACGGAACTTTTTTCTAAACTGAGTGCGGCTGATATTCTGTTTACTTCTAGTGGTGATTTATATAAAAGTCTTGCATTGTATGGTGGAGTTGCTTTTGTTATGTTTGTTATTTATCCACGGTTACAAGGGGTGAAAAAAGAGTTTTTGTTTTTTGTGATGCTTGCTTTGACTGTGACTTCTTCGGTGCAATCAGCCGGTGTGTTAGTCGTCTTTGCTCTTCTCATTGCTCCATCGTATGCAGGTTTAAGTCAAAGTAAAATAAATCCTTTTCTTTTTGCCTGTTTGTTTGGTTCGTTGAGTATTGTTTTAGCATTGTTTGGCTCATATTATTTGGATTTGCCTACAGGCTATGCTATTATCTTTGTAACAGTTTTGTTTTCACTTGTTTTTGTGGTTACTTCTAGTATAATAACTTCCTAAGCCGTTATAGCCGGCACTAAAGTACCGGTTCCGAGAAACAAAGAGTGGCAGGAGCGTTGCAATAGCTCTTTGGGAACCCGTACTTTAGTGCGGGCTGAGAGTGGTGAAGAAGTTGCAATAGCCGGCACTGAAGTCGCCGGTTCCGAGAAAACTAAGAGTGACCGGAGCGTTGCAATAGCTCTTTGGGAACCCGTACTTTAGTGCGGGCTGAGAGTGGTGAAGAAGTTGCAATAGCCGGCACTGAAGTCGCCGGTTCCGAGAAACAAAGAACAAACAAAGAAAAGGTAGCAAATGAAGAGTAAAATATTAGTCGGCTTACAGTTTTTTATTATATTTTTGATGATTTTACCTCTGGGTTCGCAAACAGTATATCCTTATTTAGGTTTATTTATTTTGGTGTTTGGCGTTAGCATAGGGCTTTTAGCAATACAAGCACATAAAAAAGGCAATTTTAATATTCGCCCCGATATAAAAGAAAACTGTGAACTGGTTACGGATGGTATTTATTCATACATACGCCATCCTATGTATCTATCTGTGGTAGTAAGTATGTTCGGCATTTCCGTGATGTATTTTACCTATTATGAGTTTGCACTTTTTTTCTTTTTACTCATAACACTTTTGATAAAAATGTTTTATGAAGAGCATTTATGGCACTGTCATAACCCTCTTTATGAGGAGTATGTAAAAAAAACAAAACGATTGATTCCTTTTGTTTTTTAAATAAAGATTGATGCATGGATATAACATTACTTATAAAATCTTTAGCTGCTCTTGTCGGGGCGCTTGGTATTTTAATTCTTTTATATTTTTATCTTTCAAATAACAATAAATCACAAAAGAAAAAAGCTTCTAAAAAAATACAACATATTCGTGAGGTACAGCCTGATTTAAACATGCTGTTAGAAATCATAAAAGATAAAAAATCGACAACAAGTGAAATAAAAGAAGCGGTTGATTTGTTTTTAAAATATTATGGGAAAATTCCTAAAAAATTAGGCATGCGAGCCCATCCAAAATTTGAAATTTATTCAGAACTACTGATAAGAATCTGCCATCATCCACATATCAATAAAGAGATTATTTTAAAACTAGACAAAGAACTCAAAAAGATGAACCCTGAGTATAAATTAGAACTCGAAGATTCATTGACAAAAGGCTTAAATACAAGAGGTGTGTAAGTAAGCCTAAGCCATCTTATTGTTTTTTTGTTGCTTCTTTTACGGCTCTGAGTAGTTCTTCAAATCCGACTTCACTTGAGTGTTCTACTCCTTTGAGCGTTTCAAGTGCTGTATCAAAGTTATCATTTACATTTTCCTGCATTGCTTTTTTGAGACCTTGGTGTACGATTTGGTGATGCTTGGTGATGCTTGGTATCAGCGAACTGCCTTTGAGTAGCGTATGGGCAACCTGTGAGAACCATTTCCCGAATCTGCAACTGTTTTCATCAGTAATATCGGTGATTTTTTTGTCTAGAATTGCTTTGTAGCCTGCTATTTTTAGGGCAATATGATCAATTTTTCCATTACTCACATTAAATTCATTTGTAAGGTTTTGTGTTCTGTCCTTGATTTCATTAGAGTTTTCTACAACTTTTTGGATATTTTCACTGAAAATGTCTATAGTTTCCATTACTTTGCTTGTTTCATCTCTAAAGGTAGTGCTAATTTCCATCATAGAGTTAGAATTTTGTTTGAGTCCGTTAATGTTAATCTCTACTTCTTGGGTTGCTTTTTGTGTGCGTTCTGCAAGTTTTCTTACTTCATCGGCAACAACGGCGAAACCGCGTCCATGTTCTCCTGCTCGAGCTGCTTCTATGGCAGCATTGAGTGCAAGTAAATTTGTCTGATCTGAAATATCTTTAATGAGGTTAATGATTTCGGCTATGGACATAACGCTGTCGTTGAGTGAATTTGAATCATCACCCAAGGTATTTGCATGTTCTTGAATATTTTCTATAGTGGAGGCAATGTTTGATGTTTGTTCTTGCACATTTTGCATTCTGTCATTTGTTTTGCCGTTGAGTTCGTTGATCTCTTCAAGTTTAATGAGATTATCTTCAATAGTACCTTGTAAAAAGCGAGTACCACTGTCATAACTGTCTATGATGATTCTTTCAAGTCTGTTGTCAGACACCACTTCTTGCGTTTTATGATTATGTGCTTGTTGCAGTTCATCATGCAGTCTATCATTTTCTGCATTGAGTTGCGCTATTTGCGTTTCATATTCTTTTTTTAGATTTTCCAGTTTTGCACTACATCCAAACATTTTACAACCTTTTTATTATAAATTCTTGTTATTTTAGCATAAAACTTTTAATATTGTCTTTACTTCGTCTGATTTGATAGCCATTGTTAGCCCACCCTAAAGGATGGGTTCCAAGAGTATTTCGGAACCCGTACTTTAGTGCGGGCTGAGAGTGGTGAAAAAGTTGCAACAGCCGGACTACAGAAAAAATTTACAAAAAAGCTAAAGTTATTTTTTTGAGTGACGATATTGTTACAGTCTCGGGCAAGGAAGCCTAAAGATAAAATAAAAAATACAAGGGCGAAAGGCTCTTCCATAGAAAAGGATTTATTATGGGTTTTAGAATTAACACAAACATTGCGGCATTGAACGCACATAGAAATGCTGTGAATACAAACTTAGGTTTAGACAAAAGTTTAAATGCTTTGTCTTCTGGTCTTCGTATTAACAATGCGGCAGATGATGCTTCAGGTCTTGCAATTGCAAATTCACTTCGTCAACAATCAGAAGGTCTTGGTCAAGCTGTTAACAATGCAAATGATGGTATTGGTATCACTCAAACAGCTGATGGTGCACTTCAAGAGTATACGAAAATTATTGATACTATTAGAACCAAAGCAATCCAAGCGGCTTCTGATGGTCAAACACTTGATTCTCGTACAAAAATTCAAGCAGATATTACAAAATTAACTGAAGAAGCACAAAATATTGCTTCTACTACTTCATTTAATGGTCAAACACTTCTAAACGGTGGTTATCAAAATAAAAGTTTCCAAATTGGTGCATATAGTGGAGAAACTGTTAATATTTCTGTAAACAATACGCAAGTAGCAAATGTTGCAAAATTTGCATTAGATGATGGAGGAACAGCATTGGCTGCAGGTGGTGTAAGTGGTACAGTTACTGCTACAAATGCGGCTGGAGTAACAGTTAGTGTAAGTTTTACTGCAGCAGGAACTACAGGTAATACAAGTTTACAAAATGCACAAGCACTCGTTGATTCATTTAATGCAGAGTCTCAAAAAACAGGTGCAAATATTCGTGCGAGTGCTATAGAAACAACAGCAGGAACTGGTAACTATAGTATTAGACTTGATGCTGCAGATACTATTACTGTTAGTTCAACTGGTGGTACTGGTCTTGCAGCAACTGCGACAGCGGGTCTTACCAATAACTTTTCTACAATTGATGTTACAACAAGAGCCGGTGCTGAAAAAGCTATCATTACATCTGATTATGCATTACGAGATGTGAACAAAACTCGTTCAGATATTGGTTCTGTCCAAAATCAGTTAGAGTCTACAATTAGAAATATTTCTGTAACGCAAGTAAATGTTCAATCTGCAGAATCTCAGATTCGGGATGTCGACTTTGCCGCGGAGAGTGCAAACTTCTCAAAACTGAACATCTTAGCTCAATCTGGCTCTTATGCTATGAGTCAAGCAAATGCTGTTCAAAAAAATGTACTTCGTCTACTTCAGTAGTATTTAAATAAACAAGAAGTTTTACTTCTTGTTTATCTTTTCTAAACTTTCAAGGTATTTATCTGCAATTTTTAAGAATTGTGAAATAAGTATTTTTTGAAACTTTTTAATATGCTTTTTTGGATTTTTGATATTCTGTGTATTAAAAAAATCTCCTATATATCCGCCGATGTTTTCAAGATATATGATGTAAACTTGTGCTAGTTCATTAAAATGTTGTGAAGGGGATGCTATAAGTTCTTCTCCAAGTGTTGAAAAATAGTTATGAAACTGTGACATGGTTGGCATTTTTTGTTGCGCAAACTCTTGAATGCGTTGTTTTTTCTTGAGTGTATCTTCTACTCGTTCTTTTAGTGCTTCTTTTTCATCTATGTCCATTATAGCACTTGCATTTTGAGTGAAAAACTTTTGTATTTTATGTAAAATAGTTTCTGTGATGATTTGAGAAGAAGTTAAATCGACATCTTTTGCATGTGTTGGAGTGGTATGAATAAAGTATGCACCATGGTTAAGATTGTAAACTTTTTGATGTGTTTGTATGTATTTTCCTCCAAAAGTGTCTATCAATCTGCGTGACATATCAAAAAGTGGTGTTGTTGGTACAGTTTGTGAAAAATTACCTTTAATCTCTAGTTCACTCTCTCTAAGGCTTAAGCTGTCAGATTCATCTGCTTTTTGAAGCTTACTTTTTCCATTTGCACTATTATGACCACTTGCGTGTGTCTGTTTTGTTTGCGCATCAAGTGCTAAGTCTAGCCCCAATAAATAAAGTTCGTGTACATCCCATAGTAGAGTGAGTGTATAAGTTAACTCACCAACACTATAAGTTTCTAAAAAACCTTTGTTGAAGCGGTAGCGTGTTCTGTCTTCTAAAAGATAAATATTTTCTTTTTTTGTGAGCTGTAAAAATGTGTCACATTGAATACTTGGAGCTAAAAAGAAATAACTGTTTTGTAAATATTGTTTATTTTTTAATCTTGCTATAGTTCGATTAATAATGTCCATATTTTCATCTATATGCACAACTATATGTGCTTCAATACCATACTCTTCTAAGATAGGGAGCGTCATGAATAGTGCTACAATGATGGCATGTTTTGCATTTTTTTGTAGCCATTGTATCTCTTTGACGAGGCTAGGACCTGCTGCGACAAGTATGACTGGGTAAGATGAGAATGGGGTCTCATTATAATGATGAGAAATATCAAAAAATGGATACTCTTTCTCAATAGAATCAAGGACAGTAATGTTTTTTAGTAAGAGTTTATTATGAGGATAAGTAAGGCTTGTTTGTGTAATAATAAAATTTTGAATATCAGTAATTTTTTTTCTATATTCTGGATAAAAAACTGAGTATTTTAAATAATTGTTTCGTATGAAACTTAAATGATAAAATTGGTCAAAGGTATTTTTAAAAGTAGCTTCATCATCCATAATTGAGAAGAAAAGTTCAGAATCATTTGCCAATGAAACATAATCAGTAGTAAATAGTGAAAGTCTAAATATCTCTAAATTATCTTCTATAACTAAGTACATGTAAGCTTTTGCTTTTTTATCTATTTCACCAAGATGTATGCCTAAACCAACGCCAAAAAAAATGAATTTATATATCTCTTTCATTGTGCTTGTTTGTTTTGGAAGTAGATTGGAGACATAAGAAACAACAGGAGCAGTAAGTACAAACTGAGACTCAGTAGGATCGCTTTCTTGTGCGAGTTCAACTGCTTTTTCATCAAAAGAAAAATTGTAAAAAGTTTCTATAACACCATTTGTTTTGTCAAAAGTTATATCGTCAGTAGCTTTTTTTGCCAAGTCTGTGCTCGAAGCCCCATAAAGGTAATGACCAGAGTTCAAATCCAACACATCAAAATAGCCATTTTTATATTCCAATGAGTAGTTTTCTTTATACTGTCCCATCTCTATAGCCTGAGATAAAAGGCCTATTTTGTTGTAAAGTTCTGGATGATTTTCTTGAAAATAAAGTAAATTGCCCTGATAGGTAATCATTGCCTTGTTTTGTACATCTTGCATAAAAATCCTTTTTGATTTTTAAGCATAAAATGTACCAAAAAGGTTAATTTTAGCCCACTGCATATTTGCAATATTTTTTCTTTACTTGCGAAAGGGGTTAAACTCTTGAATGGATAACTGATACCCTAAGATATTGAGCACTTTTTCTACTGTAACAGCAGTGTTTATGTAAACTATTTTGAACATTCTTGCTCTTAAGCATCTACATCTCTCCATTGCTTTTCTTCATGTGAGAGTGTAGCAGCATGTAAAAGTTTGATGCCATTACGAGCATGCTCAAATCCATAAACATAATTATTTAAATAGGGTTTCTTATTAAAGAAGTTCTCTAGCGCATGTGCAATATCATTGTATAAATTAGCAAAGCTTTCTATAAATCCAGCGGGGTGTCCAGGAGTCATTCTGTTATAAAGAGGATTTGCTATCATCTCTACATCGCTTCCTCTGTCAATAATGACCTTTTGACCGCTACTGTATGAGAATTCTAGTTGCTCAGGAGTCTCTTGATGCCAAGAAGCACTTGCTTTGGTTCCATAAACTTCTATATGCAGACCATTTCTATTGCCAAGAGCTGTTTTACTGAGCCAAAGATTGCCACTCATACCGCTAGAGTATTTCAAGAGCATATTGACATCATCTACAACACCATATTTGGAGAAATGGCTATATTGAGCCATAACTTCTGTCGGTTCTTCTCCTAGCAAGAAGAAAGAGAGATGGTGCAGGTGTGAGCCTAAATCAAGACTAATCATAGGAATAAAGTCATCTTTAAGACGCCACTTTTGTGGGTACTTCACACTTTTTGGAGGGCGAAGAAAACTCTCTTGGGGCATTTTAAGTCTGATACTAAGAATATCTCCTAACTCTTTATTTTTTATCTTCTGTTGGAGCTCTCTTACCATAGGGTAGCCACTGTAATTATTTGTAACAACTAAAAAAGTATCTTTATGAAGTAGTTTTCTGAGTTCTTGAGTTGCTTGGAGAGAATTGACAAGTGGCTTCTCACAGATGACTGGTATCTTTTGAATGAGTGCTTCTGTAAGCACTTCATAATGATGCGGTGTCGGTGTTAAAATGACAAGTGCATCAAAACTTTTCTTATCTTTTAGGAGTTCCTTATAGTCATTATATACTTTTGGGATTCTCCACTCTTTTGCAGTCTGCTCATTTATCTTTGCATCGGTACTAAAAACACCCCCAATAACTTCAAATCGTTTATCCATCTGAGAAGCTATAAAGTGTGGATACCCAGCAATAGAATCAATACTTCCGCCAATAAATGCAAGTTTAAACATCTCTACTCCTTGAGATACAGTAAAGTACCGTACTTAAGCACATATCTTCGTGTACTCGAATATACATATCGTATGATGGCTCGATTTCTTGAATGAGCAGTGGGAGTTCCCATAAATCTTGGGGTTTATGGTAGAGGCATATTGCAAGATTTGGCTTGTGCTTTTGCAGAGTCTCTTTAGCACCAAGAAGTGCCTCGTATTCAGCACCCTCTATATCCATTTTGATGTAGTTTGGACTTGCATAAAGTATAGTTGAATCTAGGCTGACTACACTTACTTCATCTACTGCGTTTGCATCAAGATTTGCACTTGATGCTATGCCTTTATTCGCAAATTTTAAGATACTATTTTTTGAGTAAACACCAGCAGGATAGAGGAGAAAATCAGTTTTTGGGAACTCTTTTTTTTGTTTTTGAAGCTCGTTTTGAAGTGCATGTATATTTTCTTTATCTGGTTCAAAAGAGAGAGTACTTTTTACACTATTTGTTTTTTGCATCAAGGCTTCAATAGTATCGCCAATATAAGCACCACAATCAATAAAATTGATATCTGTAAGGTTTTTGAGTATTGGGACATCTGATGGAAAATACTCTTCACCCTCAGGGTCTATATAATTATCTATATCAAGGCTGCTTCTAAGTTTGATAATTTGATCGAGTAGAGATTTGCTTTTTTCATCTTTAAGTAATTTTTTTACAGCTAAAAGTTTTTCTTCATTGAGCATTTTATCTCTGTCTTGAACAAGCCAGAGATAGTTATTTTGTGAGATAATTTTTAAAATACTTGGCATGAGTTTTACTGCTTGAGTAAATCCTATGATATCAGTAAATCCCGATGCTCTTAAACTCTCTTGAATTTTTTTAGAGTGCTGTAAAATAGATATATAAATAGGGGTATCTTTATCAACTTGTGAGATCTTTTTAATAGTTTTTTTATAGAGATATTTCTCTTGAGTGTAATCATCGATGAAAAAAGCTACATTCCCATTAAGAGCTTTATAAAAACTTTTTCCAAAGGCACCGGCACCGTATATTACTATTTTTTTCATGAGCTACTCTTCTAGTATTTTTCGTTTAAGTCGTGTTAGTGTTATGTTTTGCATATGTTTTTTTACTTCAGGACCAAATGTAGCATGAAGCATATTGAGATATTTTTTACTCTCATTGTAAGTATGAAAAGCACTGTCTCTAAATGCAACGATATCTTTTGCTAATAGTGTTTTTGATGGAAGTGGTTGTATGTTGTAAGAGTGCTGTGAGTAACCTGTCCACTCTTCTGGTAGTTGCCATCCCTCTTCCATCGCAATATTATAGAGTTGGGAGCCTGGATATGCCATAGCACAGTAAAAATTTGAAAACTCACAGTTAAGTTCTTGAGCCATATCTAGTGTTTCTTGCATAGACTCCATAGTATCATCAGGAAGACCAAAAATATAGTTTGCAATGACATAGATACCAGCATCTTGAATTTTATTAACAATACTCTGTATATCTTTGACTCGCATTTTTTTTGAGGCACCATCGCGTACATCTGCATTAGCTGATTCAATTCCTAGTGCTAGCCAGTTAAATCCGGCTTGTTTTAATTTTACTAATGTCTCTTCATGTACAGTATCGACTCGTGCATAAGCCCAAATATTAAGATCTAAATCTTTTTCTATAAGTAAGTCAACTATCTTCATATAGTGGCGCTCATCAAGGATAAACATCTCATCTATAAACTTAATGTTTTTTATACCATACTCTTTATGTAAAAACTCTATCTCTTGGACCACAAGTTCAGGTGAACGGTAGCGAATACCTGAACCACCAAAAGGAGCATTTATGCAACAAAAGGTACATTTATAAGGGCAACCTAAAGAGGTATAAATCGCACCATAGGGCATACGACTGTTAATATTATCAAAACAGTGCCAGTTATGAGCTCTGTATTTATCCATAGGCAGTAAATCCCAAGCTGCTAATGGTAGATATTTATCTAAGTCATCAATTAGTTTTGGTTTTGGAGTATTTTTGGTTATGCTGTTATCTGTGTACCAAAGTCCACTCACTTTTGATAAATCATTATGAGTTTTTAAAACTTCTATAAGCTGGCTTAAAGGTATCTGCTCCTCACCCTCAATAACAAAATCTACACTCTCTTCTTCTAGTGTCCGCTTAGGAAGAGCAGATGGATGTAAGCCACCAATGACTACTTTGGCATTTGTTTTTTCTTTTATAGTTGTAGCAATCTTACCTGAGATACTCATGTTTTGAGTGCTTGCAGATGGTTGGTTTCCATAGACTATGATGGCAACAAGGAGAGGATTTAACTCTTTTACACTTTGTGCTGTCTCTTGAGGAGATATATTTTCAGCATTAGCATCAAGTATAGCAACACTAAAGCCTTTATTTCGTAAAAAAGATGCATAAGAAGCTATTTGAAACGGTGGCTCAACGGCTGTTAAATCTTTACCTAAGTCTTGAAAAACCACTTTTCTATCTCCAGGATTTATAAATAAAATATCAAGCATTAAAATGGTCCTTTAAAATATTTATATTGGTATACAATTTCTTCTTCAGATGGAATTTTTTTACCCTTAAGAGTTCCAAAATGTAAATCATAGATTGATACTACAAGATCTTTTAAGTTTGGATAAAATTCATATTCTAACTTTTTTGCCGTTGGGCATGTTGCTTGTGCCATACCTAGGTTTTTCATAGGTTTTTTTAAGAGAGTAACATCTGTTTCTAGTATCATGCGTGAAATTTCTGCACCTAAGCCATGTGACAACCAACTTGTATCTGCTACTATTAACTTGCCTGTTTTTCTAATGCTGTTTAAAATTAAGGTTTGATTCGGATGACTGACACTATTTATATCTATAATTTCAATTGAAATATTTTCATATTTGGAAATATAGTCTGAAGCTTTAATAGCTTCTTGAACCATTATAGAACTTGCAACAATAGTAATGTCATTTCCCTCTTCCACAAGATAAGAGTCAAAAGGATTATTTTGATCAATCAATGAGCTGTTTTTATTGAATTTATAATCATATAAGAGTCTATGTTCAAATGAAATAACTGGATTTTTATAATGCATTACAGCATATTTATAACATTTTTCTGCTGCTTCTGCAGAACTTGGCATAATAACTGTTAATCCTGGAATATGAGCAAATAGAGATTGCAAACTTTGTGAATGTTGTGCCCCTTGTCCCCAACTTCTTCCGATAACTGCACGAATTAACATAGGTGTCTGAAATAATCCTCCATAAGTGTACCTATATTTTGCAGCTGAATTAATGAGCTGGTTCATTGTTAAGAGCAAAAAATCAGCTCTAATATGAATGTGAATTGGATATAAGCCACCTAAACTAGCTCCAACTGCAAAGCCTGTCATAGCATCTTCTGAAATAGGGGTGTCAAATACTCTATCACTACCGAACTCTTGTTCTAGCCCCTCTGTAGTACCAAATATACCAATATAATCGGTGACACCTATCCCATATATGATACTGTTTTTATTCTTTTCTAAGGCATAATGCATACTATTTTTTATAGCATTTTTATATATGATAATATCATTCATCAGTAAACATCCGTAAGTAATTCATCTTTAAAAGAAGAAGGTGAGTTTTCTGCAAAGTTGATAGCATCATCTATATCTTTAATAATTTTGTTTTTATATCTCTTTATTAAAGTTTCATTTAAAACTAAGGGATCTCTTTTATACCATGCTTCATACTCATTAAGTGTACGGTAACCCTTGTCATAATCCATACTGATACCTACATGCTCTAAATATCTATAAGTATGAATTTCTATAATTATGGGTCTTGGAGACTTTTTCATATCAGTAACTAGTTTTGAAAATTTATTGTTAATAGTGAGCATATCGAAACTATCTTCATAGGAATGATATTCTATATTATAAGCTTTTGCTAATTTTTCAATGGTGTAAGACTGTCTAACTTCTATGGGAATATTTATAGCTAAACCATTGTTTTCTATGATATATATTATGGGCAGTTGTTTTAAAGAGGCAAAATTTAGTGTTTCACAAAATACTCCCTCTTCTGTAGCGCCTTCACCTGTTATACAGAGAGTAATATTATTTGTCGAGGTATCTATTTTCTGAGCATATGCCATCCCAATTGAATGTGAATAAATAGCTCCTACTATTGCGGATGAACCCATCATTCCATGCTCAGGAGAGCATAAGTGCATTGAACCAGATTTACCTTTTGATATACCACTTTGTTTGCCATATAGTTCAGCTAACATCAGCTTAAGGTCTCCACCTTTGGCTAAATACACAGCATGACTTCTATATGTTGTAAAGACTATATCTTTATTTGTAAGAGGCTCCATAATGGAGACAATATGGTGCTCTTGACCTATAGATAGATGCACTGGACTTTCAACTTTATCTTCAGGGTAGACTTCAATTATTTTTTCTTCAAGAAGTCTAATCTTTAGTGCTTCATAAAAAAGTTTTTCATAGAGTTGCATAATTTAATTCTTTTCATTGTTGACTAAATTTCTACAGTGATTTAGTAAGTATTCGACACTTTCATCAAAAGAGTATTGTGGTTTCCATCCTGTTTCATTTTCAAATTTAGAAGTATCAGGTATTTGTAAGGTAATATCAGCAGGTCGAAGTAAGTTTTTATCTACACTAGATTTTATTTCACATTTTGCTTTTCTCTTTAAAACATCTAAAAAATCACCAACTTTAATAACTGTTTCTCCACCAATATTGTAAATTTCTCCAAAATTTCCACTTTCAAGTGCAATCCAGTAAGATGCCATTGCATCTCTAACATCAATTAATGTTCTTGTGGAGTCAAGATTTCCATGTTTTAACTCTTCTTGTAATCCAGCTTCAATTTTAGCAACTTGAGTGGCGAAAGATGTGGCAAACAGGTCTGCTCTTCGTGGATTTATGTAAGCAAACATTCTTGTTCTAATGATTTTCATACCATAACTCATAAAATAACTTTGTCCAAGTAAATCTTGAGTTACTTTAGAAACAGAGTAAGGGTTGACTGCATTGATAGGACATTCTTCAGTAATTGGTACATTCTTAGAATCAACCTTACCATAAACTTCAGATGTACTACATAATTGGATTACTGGATCAATTTTTACTAGTCGAATGGCTTCAAACAAATTTGCTGTACCCATTACATTATTATTTATCACAGACAATGGTGTAATAAATGAATTTCTCACATTTGCATAAGCTGCAACATGGAATATCCCATCAGGTTTAACTTCTTCTAATACTCTTATTATTGAGCTTAAATCTAATAAATCAGACTCATGAATACTCACTTCATCTATAATATTAACTAAATTATGATTTCCTGATGTACTATGCCATCTTGATATTCCATGAACTTCTACATTTGGATGATTATTTACAATGTACTCAGCTAAATAACTTCCTCCTGAACCCGATATACCTGTAATTAATATTTTTTTAAATTTTCTTTTTACCATTTGGATGCCCTTAAATATTACTAAATTTACTATTATTTATAATTGTATAACCTTTAAGAAGTTCTTTTACTCCCATCTCTAAAGAGAATTTTGGTTTAAATCCTGTCGCTTCTATCTTATCATTTGAGACTATATAATTTCTCTGATCTGGGTCTTTTCCTATTTCAGCTTCCATAATTGTAAAGTTTGGTACTTGCTGTTTGATGATTTCACAAAGTTCTAGTTTAGAGAGATTTGCATCTGAAAGTCCAACATTATAAGCTTCACCTTTCATACTCTCAAAATTGTCTATTCCATGAATAAATGCATTGGCAACATCACGAATATGGATATAGTTGCGTTTGAAGTGCCCTTCAAAGATTACTATAAATCCATCATTGATAGCTCTATATGTAAAATCATTTACAAGCAAGTCTAAACGCATGCGAGAACTCATTCCAAAAACAGTTGCCAATCTAAAACTCATAGAGTTTTCACGCTCTAGTATAATCTTTTCTGCTTCTACCTTAGTAACACCATAAGTAGATATAGGATTAAGTGATGTCTCTTCTGTACAGTAAATACCATCTTGCCCCACACCATAACCACTATTTGTAATAGGCATTAAAACTCTCTGGGAAGGTGATAGTACATCTGAGAGTGTTTGAATAGCATCTCTGTTTGTAGTAACAGTTCCTATCATGTCACGATTACAAAGGGGAGCGCCAACAAGTGCTGCTAGAGGGATGACAACATCCATGTTTTTTGTCACTCTTTTAAGAAGCTCTTTATCTCGTGCATCACCTTTTATAACATTAAAACTATCTAGGTGACACACTTCAGCTAAAGAATTTTGTCCAAACATGAAAGTATCAAGAACCGTAACATTATGCCCTTTTGCCAAAAGTTCTGGAACCATTACAGAGCCTAAATACCCTGCACCGCCTGTTATTAGTATATTTAAACCCATTTTATAAATCCTTTAGTGTTGTGTAGAGTAAATCTATCTCTTGTGTCATATTTTTAGGTGCATTACCAACAAAGAAACCGTTGTTGTGAGCATAGCTTGCATTTGTGGATTTTGTTACTTCGTAGTCAAAGTATTTAATAACATCATGCTCTAAAAAATTACCACCCGTAATAATCCTGTAGCCAATTTTAGCTTTTGTTAATGCCTCAAAAACAGACTCTCTTGTTAAAGTACTTTTAGGATTAACTATAAGTGTGAATGAAAACCAAGAACTCTCTCCTATCTCTTTTTGTATGATAAATCGTTCATCATCCACAAATTTGCTTTGAAAGTAAGCTGCATTTTTTCTTCTTTGTTTTATCATGGCGGGGAGTTTTTTTATCTGTTGCAGTCCTAGGGCACCTTGAAGCTCACCTGGACGAACATTATATCCAGGCAGTATAAATCTGTATGCTTCAAAAAAGTCATCCTCTTTTTTTTCATAAATTGGACTGTTTTCATCTTGATCTCTTGTCCATCCATGATTTCTTAATGATTTACATAGTGAATATATTTCAAAATCATCAGTCACTATCAGTCCGCCTTCCATTGTTGAAATATGGTGAGAGAAAAATGTAGAGAAAGTGTTTACAAGTCCTCTCGTTCCTGTGTATTTTCCATTGTATTTTGCACCCATTGATTCGCAGTTGTCATCAAAAAGAATGATGTCGTTTTCATTACATAATTTTTCTATAGCATCATAATAGTTTGGATTTCCTAAGACTGAAACTGTAAGAATAATTTTTGTTTTAGATGAAACTGCTTTTTTGAGTTCAGCTATGTCATAATTAAGTGTTTCTAGTTCTACATCAACAAACTTAAGTTTGAGTCCATATTGCTGTAAAGGATAAAATGTCGTAGCCCATGAGATACAAGGGACTATCACTTCATCACCGCGTTTTAGTGGTGAATCTGCCTTATGAAACAGTGCTGCAACTGCTACTAAGTTAGCTGAACTTCCAGAATTAACCATTACTGCATATTTTTTACCAAAAAATGCAGCGAACTCTGACTCAAATGCTTTTACATTTTTACCCATGCTAAACATATCACTCTCTATAACATCATACATCGCTTGTTTTTCTTCTTGTGCAAATGTTGAGTAAGCTAATTCGTACTTCATATATCATTCCTATTCTCATCTTCATAGACCACTATTTTAGAACCTTCAAAATCAAATTTAAAAGGTATATGTAGATAATCTTGTAAGGCTTTTATAACACTATTTTGGTTTTCTTTTTCTACATAAAAAGCCATAAATCCACCACCACCTGCACCTAGAAGTTTGCCACCGATAGCACCAGCATTTAAAGCTTTTTCATACATAGCATCAATCTCATCATTTGTGATTTGTGAAGAGAGGGATTTTTTGAGTAGCCATGTTGTATTTAAAAGTTTTCCAAATTCTGCTAAATCTTTTGAACTATCAGTAAGAATATTGTGAGCTTTTTCTACAAGTGCTTTCATTGTGTCTAGGTTTTCAAGATTTAGTTCTGTTTTTTCTCTTTGCTCTTGCACTATTTCGGAAGCAGTTCTTGAGAGTCCACTAAAAAAAAGCATAATGTTGTCTTGAAAAGTTTGCATGCGTTTTTGGCTCATGATAATTGGGTTTACATTGATTTCGCCATTTTGTAAAAACTCTATGCAGTTGAGACCGCCGTGTGCTGCAAAAGCTTGATCTTGACTCCCTACATTCTCCTTAATAAGATTTTGTTCAATATGTATTGCCTCTTTTGTAAGAGATTTTTTAGAAATAATTTCTCCCTTTAGTGCATGAAGAGAGTGAATAAGACCGATAGTAAAGGCAGAACTAGAACCCATACCACTGCGTGCTGGAATATCACCGTCATGATTTATTGAGATGCCGTGTTTAAGGTCAAAATATTTGAGAGTTTCCCGTACAGAGGGATGTACAATTTCGTCAAAACTATTTACATTCTCTTGTTTTGAGTAGACGATTCTATGTTTATGGTTAAAAAAAGGAGGTAGTGTTCTAACATTTAAGTAAGAATATTTGTCAATAGTCACACCAAGTGTTTTCCCGCCATATTTTAAGTAGTACTCCGGATAGTCAGTACCTCCTCCAAAAAAGGATATTCTATGTGGTGTTCTAGAAAGTATCAAAAAAGTTCCTTAAAATCTAATTGAGCTTGTGCATAATCTTCTGGTACACCTATATCGACAAAATAACTATCTTCTGTATAAAAACCTATATTTTTTTGATTTTCCAAGAAATCTTCAAATGAAAAAACGACATTATCCATTTTCTTTATAAGAGAGGGATTTATAAGGTATACACCGGCATTTATAAGACCATCTTTGACGAAACACTTCTCTTTAAAAGAAGTTACCATATTATTATTTACTTCTACACTTCCATATCGCTTAAAGTCTTTCATGGGTTTTAGTGCAATTGAGAGTTCTTTTGACTTAGAGACATCCTTAAAGTGATTAATATCGAGGTTGAAAAAAGTGTCTCCGTTCAGGACTAAAACATTTTCATGGGTGTCTAAAAGTCCAAAAGCTTGTTTAATTGCACCTCCTGTTCCAAGAGGTGCATCCTCGCAAGAGTATTTAATTTGCATGCTCTTATAACTATCTTTAAAATAATTTTTGATTACTTCTTGTTTGTAGCCTACACTTAATATAATACTAGTTATATCTAAAAGTGATAAATACTGGAGGAGATACTCTAAAAATGGTTTTCCATTGATGTTTGCCATAGGCTTTGGTATATCTTTGACTACACTCTGAAGTCTGGTTCCAAAACCACCTGCTAAGATAATTGCTGTCATAATTTACACTCTTTGTAGAGGGCTTTGTTGATAATATCAATAGCTACTGCACTTTTGAGATTATCTTCTTTAGTCATTATTCTTAATAATTTAAATATATTAGGGATATATTGAAGATTTTTTAGCCTAAAGAGAGAGAGTGTGTTTTTATAATTTTTATGGATAAGAAGATGATAAATAACCCAGTAAATTGCATAGATGTTTTGAGAATCTATGAATTTAGTATCAAGAAACTGTGTAGTAGTTACAGTTGAAGACTTTAGCATCTTAAAAAAACTTTTATTTTCTGAAACAACTTCAGAATTGTATTGAGTATTATTTAGTTGCGTAAGTGAACTTGAAAAAATATGTTTTGCTTTAGGGATAGCACTGTGTGAAGTTGGATAACATAGAGTGGGAATTTCTAACATCATATAGAATTCTTTTATGTAAGGTGTTGCATCTAGAAGAATAAGATCGGCTATTTGCCCATAGTATCTATCAATATACTCAAAGGAATTTAGAGAATCATTTGGTATAAGAATAAGTTTGAAATTGTAAAGTTCTTTTAGTCTCATAAGATGATGAAAATTTAAAGAGCTGTTTGCATTGTCCAGAG
>JALSLQ010000017.1 GCA_026988235.1 Sulfurimonas sp. | reverse complement strand
TCGGTCTTGAGATGGGACTCTTTTCCGTTGGTGAAACAATGGCATACGAACTGACACGCTATGACAACAATCTCATCATCTACTCTTTTGGTTTTTTTATAGGTTTCTCAACTACTATGGCAGAACCCGCACTCACAGCCATTGCAAGAAAAGCAAAAGAAATCAGTGACGGAAAAATAAACGACTTTGTTTTACGGCTTTTTGTGGCACTCGGTGTTGCCATTGGTATTGCCTTGGGCGCATATAGAATTGTCACGGGAGGGGAGCTTGTTTACTACATCATAGCCGGCTATATGTTTGTCATTGTTCTGACATTTTTAGCACCAAAATACATTATTCCCATTGCCTATGACAGTGGCGGTGTAACAACTTCAACCGTTACCGTACCGCTTGTCGCCGCACTCGGGTTAGGTCTTGCAACCAATATTCCTGGACGAGACCCACTTATAGACGGTTTTGGGCTCATTGCTTTTGCTTCTTTATTTCCTATGATAACTGTCATGCTTTATGGGATTATTACCGAGAAAATTGCTTTTTCACAGTAGAAGAAAGAGTTATTTCTTTTTGTTTTTCTTATGAAGCTTTCTTCTAAATTTTTCGATTTTATCCATTTCATGCTCTTCTAATGAGATGTTAATATTTTCTACCTCTTCACCTATTTTCATACTCAACATTTCAGATTTTTTCATAGCCAAAATCTGTGAAGAAAAAATACTTCTGTGTCCTGAAATCAAGAAGCTTATAACCGCTGCAAGTGCAGCGTAATGTGCTATATCTATACCAAAAAGTTCTACTGCCATAATCGTTGAAGCGATAGGCGTATTTGTCGTAGCGGAGACAACACTCACAAAACCAAGTGCTGCAAAAAGCGTGATATGCTCAGGAGAAACAATCGAGCCAAATAAGTGCCCACTAGTAGCCCCTATGTAAAAGATGGGGGTGATGACACCTCCACTCCCCCCGACTGCTAAAGAAAGAGAAGTAAAAACAGTTTTTAAAAGAAAAGTATACCAATGAATATCTTGTCCCATAGCTACATTAGGGTTCAGCGCATCGGCAATTGTTCCCATGCCCAGACCTATGTACTGCTTACCAAAAACAAGTGCTAAAGCAACTATAATAACACCACCAACAAAAGCTTTCACATAAGCATTCGTTTTTATACTTTTCACATAACTATGTGTATATGATACAGATGTTATGACGATGTCTGAGACAAAACCAAAAAAGAGTCCGGCAATAATCACTTTTATAATAAGCCCGATATCCAAAGAGACATCTTGAAAAAAGTGTAAATCATAGTAAGTGTATTCTATTCCTAAAAATTGAGCGGTAGTAAAAGCGGCAAAACCTGCTATGAACGAGGGTAAAAGTACATCATACATTATAACGCCGATGATTAAGACCTCAACCCCGAAAATCGCCCCGGCAATCGGTGTTCCAAATACTGTTGCAAAACCGGCGCTAATCCCACAGATGACAAGTTTTTTTCTGTCTTGTTTATGAAATTTTAAAGAAGTAGCTAAAAAAGAAGCAACACCTGCACCAATCTGTGCCCCTGGTCCTTCTTTTCCTACAGAAGCACCTGCAAAAATACTCAAGACAGTAGCAAGTGTTTTTATGGGAATAACAGAAATGTTGATTTTTCCATCATCTCTATGTACAGCAGATATGACCTTTTCTGTTCCGTGTCCCTCAGCAGTAGGTGCAAAAGTTTTTATAAGCCATACGGTTAATACAAGAGCAACAGGAAGTGTGTAGTAATATTCAAACGGCAAAAATGAGCGAGAAGCTTCACTATATGCCAAAATCTTCAAAAAACCGGTAACAGTTGCACCAATTAAAATACCAATCACAGAGGATAAAAATACCCATTTTGTAACACTGAAAAAAATAGCAGTTTGTTCCGTTATATGCTTATGAATCATTTGATTTTCTACTTTCAAGTCTTTACAAACATTATAACATTTTTTCTTAAGATTGCATCAAAACTTTTTCCAAAAAGAACTACTTAAAAGCACAAAAACGGTATAACATTCCAATCTTCCTATAATCATAGCCACTGAGAGAAAAATTTTGTCAAAGTCAGAAAAAAAAGCAAAATTATCAGCAGGACCAACAAGAGAAAAACCGGGACCGATATTCCCCACTATAGCGAATGCCCCTGAAATCGCACTCATGGCATCATATCCTCGTGCATAAATATAGACGGTGACAATCGCCACCGTTATCATAAATAGCGTGAAAAAACCAAAAGTTGAAGACAAGATTCTCTCTTTTTGTTTGACGCCATCTACAAAAACAGAAATAATCGTATTTGGATGCAGTATTCTTTTAAGTTCAGAAGCCAAAGTTTTAAAAATGATAACATGTCGAATGATTTTAATACCGCCGGCTGTGGATCCTGCATTGCCACCCATTAAAAGACCTACAAAAATAATTGCAATCGCCAAATGAGACCAAGAGCCGTAATCAATCGTCGCAAAACCTGTTGTTGTCATAACAGAAGCTATGGTAAAGGATGCATTTTTAAAGGCATCATAAAAAGAGTCTCCGCTTATATCTACATGTACGAAACTCAAGGCAAGGCTTAGCACCACAAAAATAATAAAATACCATCTTACTTCTTCTGTTTTATACCCACCTACATCTTTGTAGTAAAGTTTTAAATGTGCCAAAAAGTTTATACCTGCAAGCATCATAAAAATCGTCGTCGTCCAAATAATACCATCATTTGTAAAATAGCCCAAAGAGTTGTTTTTCGTAGAAAATCCACCTGTTGAGATTGTAGAAAACGCATGATTTATTGCATCAAACCAACTCATACCAAAAAATTTCAGGAGTGCCATATCAACAAAAGTCAATATACAATAAATCACCCACAAACTCAATGCCGTATCTTTTATTTTCGGAGTCAATTTTTCAAGTGCAACCCCTGTTGATTCAGCCTTAAAAAGGGAAAGACTCCCCGTAGGATTTATAACAGACAAAAGTCCTATACCAAGTACTATAACACCAAGTCCACCCATCCAGTGCATAAGACTTCTATGAAAAAGTATCAGATGTGGCAATGCCTCGATGTTAGTGTAAACCGTTGCCCCTGTAGTAGTAAACCCACTTATCGCCTCAAAAAAAGAAGATGCAAAAGATACATTCGTATATAAAAAGAGGGGAATGGCTCCTGCAACGCCAAGCAGTATCCATAACAAATTTACCACCAATATGCTCTCTTTTATTTTTAAGTCTAGTTCATGATTTCGTAGCCAAAACCAGACGCTAAAATTTACCAAAAAAAACAGACCGTCATAGAGCAAAAATTTTCCATACTGTTCATTATATATAATACCGACAAGTACATCAAGCAAAAAAATTACAGAAACAGTTATACCGATTAGAGACAGTATTTTGAATATATTTTTATAGTTCATACAGCCATTGCTTCATTTTAGTGCTTTGGTTGACAGGAGAAAATGTTACAATTAAATCGTCTTCCTGAAGAGATAGCATTTCCGTCAGTGAATATATTATGCCCTCACGCATGTAAAAGATTACCGATTCTTTTACATGTAAAGGTTTTATATTTTTACCAACAAGCTTAGATAAGGGAAATACTTTACGCATAAATACAATCGCCTTTGCACCGCAAAAACTTTTTTGAATAACAACACCGGTAGAGCCAATCTCTTCCATAATAGTATTATAAGCACTCATCTTAGGACCTCTCACGACAATAATATTTAAAGAATGCATCAAATTATAGTATTCTTTTTCATTGTTAATCGCAACAACTTTTTTTATACCGCTCTCTTTTGCTTCTAAACACTTTATAATGTTATATTCATCATTATTCGTCGCTGCTATAAAAATATCAGCCCGATCCAAGCCCTCATCTTCAAAAATATCATGTGAGCCATATTTGTAGTTAATAATTGAAGCTCTCCCCTCGAGTTCTTCATCTGCCGCTTCACACAGCTTCAAATCTTTTTCTACAAGTTTTACATCTCTGCCAATATTTAAAAGTTCTTTAACTATACAAACACCCAGTTCTCCTGCACCAAAGACAACACATTTTTGAAGGTCATCGTGACTCTCCAGTTCTAGCTTTTGACAAACAATTTTTATAGCGTCTTCATCTCCAAAAAAGTAAACTAAATCATTTGGCAGTATTTCAACCTCTTCTTGAGGAATAAAAAAATTTTTCTTCCGTTCAATACCTACTATTTTAAAATTTTCAGAATGGAGCGTTTGGGGGAGAATAATACTTGAAACTCTTACAGATATAAGTTTATAAGATGTATATTTAAAAAATTTTACATTATTTGCTTTTGGGTAGGTGAGCAGTGATGATATAGCCTGTGAAGCAAGTTTTATAGGAAAAATCACTTTGTCTATGCCAAGTTTTTTTCGAATGATTTCTTCTTGAAAAAAATATTTTTGTAGTCTCACAAATTTTCTTTTTATATTTAAAGTTGCATCAGCTATTATTACTGATACAAGATTGACATTGTCAATATTTGTTACGGCAATAAAAAGGTCAATCTCTTGATCTGCAAAACTTTTATAAGTATCTGCATCTTCTACATCACCTCTTAGAGGTAAAATATCTAAACTCTCTTGTATTCTGTCAAGTGCTTGCGAATTTTTATCTATAACAGTTACATTATGCCCTATACTAAGGGTCTTCGCCAGATTAAAACCGACTTTTCCGGCACCGGCAATAATTATATTCATAAAGTGATTCCTTAAAAAAACTAGCTAATTATATCACTATAGTCATGTTTTAGTGTATCTATATAATATTTATTACCTACAATAATGATTCTTTCGTCTTTTTTTACACGCTTTTTAAATCTAGCATTTATTTTTTTTACTTTTTTACTTGAAAAATTTTTCTTTTTCAAATATTTTTTTAAAGAAACAACTTTACTTGCCTGCTCAGGTTCTGGTTCAATCTCTGCTTCAAATGTTTCTTCTTCTACTATTTCGTCTTGAGGTGCATTGAGCATAAATTGCGAAGAGATACTACTGAGAATATTTTTGAGCTGTTCATCTTTTTCTTTATAGATTCTCTCTATTTTTTCACGCTCTTGTATTAGCATCAGTTCTTTTTGGTCTCTAAGCGTGCGTGTTTCATTTTCAAGTATATCTACCCGTGACTGCAATTTTGTATTTTGTTCTTCAAGGAGTTTATAATATCTGTCATTATTTATAACTGTGCGTCTAGGCTGAACGGATTTTGCGACATTTATTTTTGTCTCATCTATTAAAACCATTTTCACGCCATTCTCTACCAGACTTTGCAAAGAACCCCGTCTTACACGATTATGTATTGCCTCTTTTGAAACACCAAAATAGACTGCCGCATCATTTATACTCATTTTTTTCATCTGTTTTCCTACTACCGCATATTTTCAAACACTAAAGGCGCTTCCCATTCGCCCTCTCTGACCATTTTCATCACCTTTTGCAAATCATCAAGTTTCGCACCTTTTATGCGTATAGAATCGCCTTCAATCTGTGCATTAACTTTAAGTTTCATTTTTTTAATATCTGCTGTGATTTTTTTCGCCTCTTTTGATTCTATATAATCCACAATTTTAAATGTTGCTTTTCGTGTACCTCCGCTAGCATCTTCTACACGCAATTCATCCAAAACTTTTGAGGAAAGCTCTTGTTTAAGGAGTTTTGCAATGACAATATCTTTTAGCGCATCAAGTTTGTTATCACTTGAAGCAACAAGCACTAACACTTTGTCTTTCTCTTTTAAATTAACTTCATAAGGTGTTCCCTTAAAATCATAACGGTTTGAGACCTCTCTCTCCACCAAGTTTATTGCATTTTTGAGGTTTTGCATATCTATTTTTGCCGTGATATCAAATGAGTGTTCTTTTGCCATAGTTTCCCTTTTTTTGTTTTAATTATAACATAGTTTGTTTGTTATCAATAATAGCCCGCACTAAAGTCGCCACCTTCAAATAGAGTATCATCCTCTTTCTGATTAAAACTCTCACCATACTCTCTATTGTTTTTAATTAATGTTCTTTTCCCACAAACCCTACACACAATAATGCTATAATTTTTAAAACTTAAAAAATGGAAAAACTATGATAGAAAAACTCATTGCTTTTAGTATAAAAAACAAATTCCTTATTCTTTTAATGGCTTTTGCTCTGATTGGAGCCTCTATTTGGAGTATGAAAAATACGCCACTTGATGCTTTGCCTGATTTGTCTCCTCCTCAAGTTATTGTTCAGATTAACTGGGCGGGGCAATCTCCTGAGATTGTTGAAGACCAAGGAACATACCCACTTGTTGCACAATTTTTAGCTATTGCTAACATTGACACTGTTAGAGGGTACTCTACCTATGAAAATGGGCTTATCTACATTATCTTTAAACCGGGGACAGATTTATATTGGGCACGAAGTCGTGTACTTGAACAGCTCGCTTCCATTCAATCACAACTCCCTCGCGGTATGGATATTTCTCTTGGACCTGATGCAAGTGGTGTGGGTTGGGTATATGAGTATGCACTCAAATCAAAAACAAAAAATTTAGCACAACTCAGAACACTACAAGATTATTACTACAAATATGCACTCATGGGCGTAGATGGTGTCAGTGAGGTTGCAAGCATAGGTGGATTTATTCCTACCTTTCAAGTCACCGTAAACAATGACAATTTGGTTCGCTACAACCTGAGTATACAAGACATTAAAAATGTACTAGCGAAAAACAACAACGACACAGGTGGACGCATCGTCATTAAAAATGGCTATGAGTGGATGGTACAAGCAAATGGCTACATCAAAAACCTTGATGACATCAGAGGGCTTGTCGTCACTACAAAAGCAGGTACACCTATAAAACTCGGTGATATTGCCAGAGTGGAGTTCACTCCTGCACCGCGTCGTGGTGTGGCAGACCTTAATGGTGAAGGCGAAGTTGTCGGTGGTATTGTAATGGCACGCTATGGCGAAGATGTTTACAGTATGATAAAACGAGTACAAAAGAAAATGAAAGAGCTTAAAGTAGATGGTGTAGATGTGGTCACAGTATATGACCGCTCAGGACTCATTGATAAAGCCGTTGATACACTCAAGCATACATTGATTGAGGAGAGTATCATCGTTGTTATTATTATCGGGCTTTTTTTAATGCACTTCCGTTCTTCACTCATTGTCATCATTGTCCTACCACTTACAGTCGGATTTACTTTTTTACTGATGAAAATCTTTGGCATAGGTTCAAACATTATGTCACTCGGCGGTATTGCCATTGCCATTGGTGCAATGGTAGATGCATCTATAGTCATGATAGAAAATGCACACAAAATGCTGCACAAGTTTGAACATAAAGAGGGGAGAGTACCAACAAATGAAGAACGCATAGCAATTATTTTAAAATCATCCCAACTTGTCGGACCTCCTATTTTCTTTGCTCTTGCACTAATTGTTGTCTCTTTTTTACCTATATTCGCACTGAGCGGTCAAGAAGGATTACTCTTTACACCCCTTGCTTTTACAAAAACATTTGCAATGGCAGCAGGAGCTCTCTTGAGTATCACGCTCGTACCGGTACTTATGGTCTTTTTTGTAAAAGGGAAAATCTTGCCAGAGTCTAAAAATCCACTCAATAGGTTCTTTTCCTGGTTATATACTCCCATCATTGTTTATGGGCTAAAACTCAAATATCTCGTCATTGTTTTAGTACTGCTTTCACTTGGTTACATGTACCCACTTTATAAGAGCCTCAAATGGGAATTTATGCCAATGCTCAATGAACAGACTTTTATGTATATGCCGGTTACGCCTTATGGTATTAGTATAGATCAGAGTAAAAAGCTCCTACAAGGAACAGACAAAATTTTAAAATCATTTCCGGAAGTTGAAAATGTCTTTGGAAAAGCGGGGCGTGCAAATACTGCAACCGATCCCGCTCCACTTGGAATGCTTGAAACCATAATTACACTTAAACCAAAATCTGAGTGGCCAAAAGGCATGACATATGAAAAATTAAGAGAAGATATGGAAGATGCTCTGCAAGTTCCTGGTCTTACAAACTCTTGGACTTACCCAATCCGTGGGCGGATAGATATGCTTTTAAGTGGTATACGAACACCTATAGGGATTAAACTTTATGGAACGAATGCAGCAGGATTGCAAAAATTTGGGAAAGAGATAGAAGAGCAATTACGAAAATATGACAAAACACTTTCTGTCTTTGCTGATCAGGCAAGTGCGGGATACTACATTGACATAACACCCAATGAAGAGAAGCTTGCTCGTTATGATATGACAAAAGACACGCTACTAGAGTACACTGCTCTTGCAATTGGTGGTATGCGTGTATCTACTATGTATAAAGGGCTGGAGCGATACCCGATTAGTCTGCGTCTTGAAGGAAATGAGAGAAGAAGCCTTGAGTCTATTAGAAATATTCAGGTCAAGACAAAACTTGGCTTTGTACCTCTTGGGAGCTTGGCAAAAGTAGCCTATAGACAAAGTGCTTCCGTCATCAAAAGTGAAATGGCAGCGCCGGTTACATTCATTTATATTACGCCAAAAGATGGTATCAGTGCGACAGAGTATAAAAAAGGCGCACAAAAATTTATAGATAAAATAAAATTTGACCCAGGTTATTATATAGGATGGGCAGGACAATCGGAGTACTTAGATTCTGCAATGAAGCGTATTATCTGGATAGTTCCAGCTGTTTTAATTGTTATATTTTTACTTATTTATATGGCATTAAAAAAATTCGTGCCGACACTTATTGTCTTTTTTACTCTGCCTTTTGCCCTGCTAGGCGGACTTATATACATTGATATGCTTAATTTTGCTATGAGCATAGCCGTTGTAGTCGGTTTTTTAGCACTGCTTGGAGTGGCCGCCGAGACAGCCATAGTCATGATTATTTATCTACAAGAAAGTGTTGATGAATTTAAACAAATAAGAGGTGATGCTTTTAGTTTAAAAGATCTCAATGCTGCTATATATGAAGGGGCTGTTCAAAGACTTCGTCCAAAACTTATGACGGTATTTGCTATTTTAGCAGGCTTAGCACCGATTATGTACACTCACGGAGTAGGAAGTGAAGTGATGCAACGAATTGCCGCACCAATGCTTGGAGGTATTATAAGCTCGGCTATTTTATCTTTGATTATAATTCCAATACTCTTTGAAGTATATATAAAACGCCAACTTGATAAAAAAGAGAAAAATCATTCCTGATTAAAAGATAGATTAAACTTCGTTCCTTTTTCAAGTTGCGAAGTGACTCTAATTTTTATAGCATATTCATCACAAATTTGCTTCACGATACTCAAACCTACACCAAAACCACCTGCTATATCAGACTCTCGTTTATACATTTTAAAAATATCATCAAGTTTTTTTTGTGCAATACCTACGCCCTCATCTTCTATACTTAAAGAATTTTTATCTAATGTAATAGTTATCGTCGTTTCTGGCATAGAGTACTTTATAGCATTTGAAAGTAAGTTGGAGAACAAAAGTTCTGCCCTTGATTTGACAATGTAAAATGTAACATCTTCAAGTTGTGTTTGTATTGTTATATGTTTTGCGTCCGTAAGTTCACTATAATATGCGATTGTCTGTGCAACAATATTTTTCAGGTTCACAGCCTCTGCTTCTTGTTGTTTTTGCTTAAAATTTAAAAATGTCAATGATTTATAAATACTCTCAAGCTGTTTTGTACTGATAGAAATATTGGTGAGAATCTTTTTATCATATACGGCTTTTTTTATTGCTCGGCTTGCACTCATTTTTAAAGCAGTTATAGGGGTGTTAAGTTCATGCGAAACATCTTGAATAAAGCTCTCAATTTGCTCCATTCTCTGATGTACAGGCTTCATAAAAAGTTTAGCGAGAATGACAGAAATGATGACAATAAACATAAAGCTTATACCCATTACTAAAAATACATGTTTTTTTAATTCTTGTAGTTGTTGAAAATATCTATTTGTTTTAACCAGCACATATTTAATATTTAAATGTTCCTGCGGTGCATCTGAAACTAAAACTTTATAGTCATCCTTTGCATAATAGCCTGTTTGAAACTTTGTTGCTTCCTCTGCTCCAATTAAACTGTATTCAAAACCTTCTTCATTGGGAAGATGCAGAGTCTTGCCTTTCATTTGCGCATTAATAATAAGCCCTGAGAGTTTATCGGCAATATGATTGAGTTTATAATATGTTGCATTTTCCAAAGAGTTTTTTTGCGCACTGTAATACCAATAACCCGATAGTAAAACAAACAAAAAAGAAGAAACAAGATACAGCGTCACAAAAGAGTAAAAAGATTTTTTTTCTAACTCATTCAAACTTGTATCCTTCCCCTCTAATATTGACAATATGCTCTTTGCCAATGTACTTTCGCAAATTTTTCACAATCGTACGAATAGCATCATCACTCGGCATATCTTCATACTCCCAAAAATTTTGCAGTAGTTCATCAGAACTTATCACACGATGACGGTTTTTATAGAAGTAATACAAACAGTCACTCTCTTTATGTGTCAATTTCGTTGTTTTATCTGCAATTTTAAGGGTATGTATTTTTGTATCAAATACTATTTCATCAGCAAGCTTTACCAAATTTTCCAGTCCAAAATGCCTTTTAATATTTTCTATTCTTTGTGCCAGTTCTTCTAAATCAAAGGGTTTTTTTATAAAATCGTTCGCCCCGGATTCAAAAGCTGATGTGAGGTATTTTGTATCATGAAAAGCAGTAATAAAAATAGCCGGTGTTTCATCATGGAACTCTCTAAGTTCACGCAGTAGCGAGATGCCATCGCCATCAGGAACATTAATGTCAAAAATATACAAATCAAATTTTTCATTCTCTGCAAGTTCAAGTGCTTTTTTCATGCTGTAAGTCTGCACAACCTCGTATTCATCTTGCAAAAAATCAACTAAAATATTTGCCAGTGCCGTGTCATCTTCAAGTAATAATATTTTCATTCTTTTCCTTAGTATAAAAATCCAAACAACCAAAGTGGAATTTTATTGCCGGAACCTATCTCTATATCATCCGCTACAACAAAACTCTCATCTATATCTTTAATTTGTTTAAAACTTTTTGTTTTACCGCCAACTTCAAAAGTATATCTCTCATCAACGCTAAAGTCTCCTTTTTTTGGTATTGTTATATCGTGCCCAACCTGTAGCATACTTGCAAAAAACACCTCTCGGACTGTTCCTGTATTATGACTCTCACAATATGCATGATGCAAATTTGTGTTGTTGAGATATATCTTATCCGGTTTTGTAAATATATTATCCCCTTTTGTTTTTGCTCGCATAACATGAAGAACTTTTGCACGATTGAGATACTCCAAAAATCTATATAATCCTTTATAATTATCTTGCATATTCATTTTTGTCATCAACTCTTTAAGATTTGGGGTATAAGGATGCGAAAAGCAGATAAGACGTACCAGTTTTTTTAAAGTGTTTATACTCTCATATTCTATTGGAAATATCGAAGGTATATCAACTTCTATTACCGTGTTTATTGTTTCATTAAGCCTGATTAGGTAATCATCTTTATCCTCAAAATAAAAAGGATAATACCCATATTTCACATACTCTTTAAACAACAATGTTACATTGAATTTCTCTAAAAGTTCGTAGGCTATATCTTGATGATTTGTTAAAATTTGCTCCAATGAGAATGATGGAAGAGAGATGTCTTTACTTAGTTCAACAAACTCTCTAAAACTCAATCCCTCTACTTCATAGATAATTGCTCTTCTGCTCAGATCTGCTTTTGCATTATCAAGTTTGAGCGCACAACTACCACTAAAAATCACACGTAAATCAAGAAGATCATAGATTTTTTTTAACTCTTTTTCAAAGTCTTTATATTTATGAATCTCATCTATTACTAAAATTTCACCCTCTTCTTTAGAAAAAACTTCTGCAACTTCATATAAGGACGGGATGCTAATAATATCTGCACTGATATAGAGTTTTTTACTAAATGGCAAATCTAATGCTTTTAAATATTGAATCAAAAATGTAGTTTTACCTACACCGCGAGCACCAACAATACCCACAAGTTTTTTATCAATATTGAGATTAAAAAAATATCGTTTATAACTAAAGTCTACTTTTTTAAATAATTTTCTTTGATAGTCTCGTAGTTCTTCCAGCATCAGTGACCTCTATTTTTTACAGATTGTATCAAAATTAGACTTGTAAACCTATTTTTTACTATTATTATTAGATTTAAGAGTCTGTTTTATCTTTTGTAAGCTCTTTAATAGCTTTGCCAACATCCCCAAGACAACATCCGCCACTGGGATTGAGGATTTCGCAGGCACAGCCGGGATTTTGCATTTTTGCTTTGATGTCTTCCAACGCTGTTGTTTGTCCTGTTGTTACAAGTTCCGCTTTTATTTTTTCTTTACTCCATCCAAAACAATAGCATACGGTAGCAGGAGTCGCCCCTTCTTTAAGTCCGACGACCACACTCATATCTTTTTGCGTAAGTATCTCATCTCCCCGAAAATAGACAAGCTTACATGTAACTGTCTTACAATAGTAAAAGCCGTCAAAACAGTTAAACTTAGCTTTTGCATCATCTTTTACCAAAGCTTCAAATGTTTTACCAAGCACTCCTTTTGCTTTTTCTCCACACTCAGGACAGGTAATTTTACCTTTAGGCTGTAATGTACAACAGTTGTCCCTATTTTCTTCTTTTGCTTTAAATCTACTGAACATTATTTATTCCTTATCATATTTCTTTTTTGCGAACTTTTCACACTCTTCTTCTGGCTTTGGAAGTCCTGTTTCAGGAGAAAGGCATGGAGCACTAAATAGGTAGCCGCTCCACATACCTTTACATGTTTTGACAAAAACGAGAATCCAAAACAGTGCGAGTTGAATAGAAAAAATAATACCCAAAATTTTAAATATATCATATGCTGTCACTTGCCATAATTGAAATGTAGCCGCAGTAAAAACACCTATAGGAAAGGTGAAACCCCACCAACCCATATTAAAAGGAAGACCATCTTTAAAAAACTTTATTGTAATAATCCAAGACATCACATACCACCACAAACCATAACCCCATAATAATAGCCCCATTATAAACCCAAAAGAGTATAAAAACTCTGCAAAATGTTCAAGTTGTGTCCCTGCAAGGACTACTTTTGAAGCATTTCCTAAAAGCAGAAGGGACAAAGCACCTGTTCCTAAAGCTCCTAATGTCAGCCAACTCGTAACAGCCAATGCCTTTTCTGGTAATTTATGGGACACAAGTCTTAAAAATAAAATCACTAAAACAGACAAGGCGAGAGGAACAGAAAATGCCCAAAGAACATAACTAAACAATAGCATACTCTCAGCCATCGCTCCGCTGTAAAATGGTGCTAACATTCCTCCTGCTGAAGCTGTGACTTCTGATGCGACAATAGGTAAAAGCCATACTGCAGTCATATTTTCAAGCTTATGCTCTTGTTGAATTGTAAACATTAGGTAAGGAAGTAACCACCCAACAGAAATAGCTAAAAATGCATCTACCCACCATAAATACAAAGAAATGTCTAATGCCACATCACCAAGCATTGCCTGCCCATACAATGCAAATCCTTCCAAAATCGGCACTAATGCCATTGGAATAGCTCCTAAAAACATTGATTGAATTGGGTGTTTGAGCATCAGTTTCACGGCTTCTGGGTAAAGTATAATCCTTGCTATAAACAATGTTAAGAACAATACAAAGAAAAAAATATCAACAAACCAAAGTAATTCTCCTACAAACATTTGTGAAGCAAACAAATGGGCATTGATATTATGCAATGTTAAAAAAGTTATGCCGGTACCCATATTGAGTGTAAACCAATTTGGGGTAAAATTACGAATAACTTCGCTCAAACTTTTATGTGTTAATGGCTTCATAGCTATTTAACTTCCTTTGTAAATTTATTTGATAACATGATCCCCACGAATTGTATCTATGTTTAAACCAAAAGCTTTGAAATTACTTCGGACACTATCGTGTTCAGATGTTACTTTTGCATTATAGTAGCCCATTTTAGCTCTTGGGAAAAGATGCTCTTTTAAAGTAAAATCAGCTCTTGGCTGTGCATCAATATATAAAACAACATCAGCTGTTTCTTGATTACTGAGTGTACCGCCTTGACCTAAAGGCATATTTGACTGTACCCAAACTGCTGCTTTATTTAATTTACTCATGCCTGCACCAGTATTATATGAAAGCCACTCTCCTTTTGCATTCTTACCCCAAAGTGGAGGAAAAGTGCCAGAAACTCCGGCACCATTTAAACCATGACATGAAGCACATTTTGTTGCAAATATTTTTTTACCATCTAAATAACTTTTATGTGTTGCTTTTTTCTGAATGGCAGCGAATTTCTTTTTTCCTTGAACATATTTATCAAAGTTATAGGGACTAATCGTTGCTTTTGCATTCATTTTTACAGGGAGTCCAGATGAAAGCCATGTGACATATGCAGCCATTGCCATACTCGCTTTTGTATCAATTATTGGTCTGGTTCCACTCATACTTCTCATAAAACAGTTGTTTATTCGATCTTGCAAGGTCTGAATTGTTCCTTGTCTTTTTGACCAGGCAGGGAATACCGTTGCCGTACCAATAAGCGTGCTCATCCCTTTTCCTGCTCCAACTTTCCCATTTTTATCAGGGAGATGGCAGTTTTTACATTGTAGTTTATTATTCACTAAATTTTTTGTAAGAGGATGCGTATCTGTATGATTTAAAATTTCCTCACCTAGTTTTACCATTTTTCCTAATTGCCCTGCTGGGTATTTTGTCGGTGCATTTGGAACGCTGTCTGTTGATGATGCGAAAACTGCAACACTAACAAAGAGTGTTGCTACTGATAATGTAGTAAATTTATTCATAAATAATCCTTGTTTTTTTTAATATATCATAAGTTTAATTAATATGATGCCTATTATTACTTTATGGAAGTAATACATATCCATGCAATACATATGTAGGAATATCAATAATTGCTGACAAACTCTTTTTTATATATTTGTTTGTCTCGTTTTGCTCTATCTTATGTTCAGATAAAGCCTGATCGCATACATAAATTTTTGCACCATGTGCAGTAAGCTCTTTTAAAATATCCAAATTCGGATTATTTTTATGAAATCTCTTTTTATACGCTTCATTCGTCAACACCATGGATGTGGCTTTTCCTGCTATTACCCCAACAATATGCGTATTACTCTTTTGAACATCCCCTACATATAGTAAATTCATCAACCGAGCCATATGCCATAGTTTATTATTTACTCCATCTTTTATTTTGTCACTTGTAATTTTGAACACGACCTTATAATCAAGATTTTTATCAGGTTGAATTGCCGCATTTTTATAATCTTTTATAGGTCCATATCCTTTAATTAACGGGGTTTCCCATTGTAAATTATTTTGAGCAAACGCAACTTGTGATGTTGCGGTTATTAAACAAGCACCCAAAATTATTTTATGTATTTTTTTCATTTTTTCTCCTAAAAATCAATTTAACAGCAGTATATGATAAAAAATTATATTTGTAAAATTTATAAAACTTGATATAATAATATATATTTTATATAAGGAAAAGAAAATGACCTTAAGAGAATTGGAGCTATTTTACTATCTCACTGAAAATCCTCATGTATCTCAACTTGCGCAAAAAATCAACATTAGTCAATCGGCGATTTCCTTAGCTATAAAATCTCTTGAAAAAAAGCTTACCGAACCATTGTTTGATAGAATAGGGAAAAAATTAATCTTAAACGAAAGGGGACGACTTTTTAAAGAAAAAACATACAAACACTATTTGGCACTTAAAGATGCTCAGGAACTTTTTACAAAAAATAAACTTTCAGGTATTTTAAAAATCACTTCTAGCAAGACTCTTGGTGAATTTATTATGCCCCAAATCTTTTTTGATTTTTTAGTACAGCATCCAAATACCTCTATTATTCAAGATATTAAAAATTCAACCCAAATCATTCAAATGATTTTAGACGGTACAATTGATATGGGGATTGTAGAAATTGAAACAAACGAACCCCATATTATGAAAACAAAATTAGGCACGGATAAGCTTATAATTGTAACAAGTGATAGCACGCTAGCAAATAAGAGTCTCTTTATTGATCAACTTTTCTCCAAAAAATGGATTCTCAGAGAACAAGGTTCAGGGACAAGAGAAATATTTTTAAACTCTTTAGGTAACACAGCTAAAGAGTTAAATTTATTTATGCAGTTCACTGGATTTGAAGAAATTAAAACCTTACTCAAAAACAATAAAGATGTCATAACCTGTCTTTCAAAATCCGTAGTTTTAGATGAGATGCAAAGAGGAGAACTTTTTGAAGTAAATCTTATAAATATTAATTTACAAAGAAATTTATACCTTCTTTACAATAAAAATAAATATAAAACTAATTTATTTTCTACTTTTCAAAAACATTTACAAAAAAGTTTTCAACTTTATTGAAACACAAACTCACCACAAAAAGATTGTATACTTCTCTTAACAAAACAAAAAGGACTTCATCATGAAAACTGTAACAAAAATCTTTTTCGCACTACTTTTAGGTGCAACACTGGTGCATGCCGCTGCGTTTAGCAAAGACGCAAAATTTAGAACGACTACCGTACATATTACGGCAGACAAACCACTTACTACCGGTTCAAACACAGTTATTATCACCATCAAAAAAAGTGGTAAAGTTATAAATGATGCAAAAGTAGCACTCAAAGCTTTTATGCCTGCAATGCCCGGTATGCCTGCAATGAGTTCAAAAGTAAATGCAAAAAATCTTGGAAACGGTCAGTACAAAGCAACACTCAATCTTGCAATGAGTGGCACTTGGCAATTACATATATTCATAACACCTAAAAAAGGAAAAAGGTCTCGTGTTAAAACAACGCTGAACTTTTAAAAGGCAAAAAAATGAGAAAAAAGCTTATTATACTTTTTCTACTATTAGTAACCATACCTTTATTCGCTAATGCTGAGAGTCTCCAAACACACACACTGTTTGGTTTACTCTTAGGCGCATTTGGAGCTGGATTACTCCTTACTTTTACCCCCTGTGTACTTCCAATGATTCCGATTCTTTCAAGCATCATAGCAGGACAAGGTGAAAAAGTGACAAAGAAAAATGGTTTACTACTCTCCATTGCCTATGTCCTTGGAACAGCACTAACATATACAATTATGGGTGCTATTGCTGGAGCTACAGGAGAACAGTTACAATCCTATTTTCAAAATATTTGGGCAATTAGTATTATGAGCTTTATCTTTTTTCTTCTGGCACTTTCAATGTTGGGGTTTTTCAATTTACAAATGCCCTCTTTTATTCAATCGAAGCTTGACAGTCAAACGCATAATCTTAAAGGCGGTACTTTTTTTGCCGTTTTTTTACTTGGTTTACTCTCAGCACTTATTTTAGGGGCTTGTGTTTCTCCTGTGCTTATCTCATTTTTAAGTGTTGCCATTGCGCAGGCAAATCCTATTTTAGGTGCAGAGATGATGTTCGCATTGGCTCTTGGTATGGGTGTCCCACTCTTGCTTGTTGGACTTGGTGCCGGTTATTTACTTCCTAAAGCAGGTGCATGGATGAACTATGTGAAGTATTTTTTCGGAATTATCCTCTTAGGCGTTGCTGTAAGTATATTTTCTGAACTTGAACTTTTTTCTTCTCTGTATTTATGGGGTGTCTATTTTCTCATAATTGGGGCATTTATATATCCATCGCAAAGTGCAAATGAACAGTTTACACTCTGGCAAAAAATTTTAAAAAGTCTGGCAATACTTTTACTTGTCTGGGGAACTATAAGCTTAACAGGGGCTGCTATGGGACATGACAATGTATATATGCCACTGAAAAGTCACTCAATTGCGACTGTGCCAAATGTCCAAAATACTGCCCTGCAGCAAAAAAAAGCGCCTCTCTTTACTGGAGTACCAAATTTGAAAGCGCTTGATGAAAAATTAGCACAGGCAAAGCGAGAGGACAAACCTATATTTGTCTATTTTCACTCAAAATATTGCAAGGTGTGTAAAAAACTTGATGAAACCACTTTTAAAGATCCAAAAATCATCAAAATATTGAGTAGTAAGTATATTGCTCTCATGGTTGATCTTTCAGAAAAAAGTAACAAAGAGACAAATGCCATTAAAGAAAAATACAGTGTTTTTGGCTATCCTGGATTTTTACTTATTGACAGTGATGGGACACCCCAAACTGATGCAATACACTACGGCTACGAAAGTGCAAAAGAATTATTTGATGTACTTGATTTAAATTCATAATAACAAATAACAAAAAAGGTATTCTTATGAAACATAATAAACAACTCTTATCAAGAAGAACTTTTGTCAAAGGCGTTGTTGCTTCAAGTGCAATGCTTTACGGTATGAACCTGAATGCTGATAGCAATATAATAAAACAACGCCAAAAAACAGTGGAACTTTCAGGAACAGTTTTTCATCTTAGTATAGATAAAACAGTTGTCAATGTAACTGGAAAACCCTCTTATGCAACAGCCGTAAATGGTATGTTGCAAGGTCCTACACTCAAATGGCGTGAAGGCGATACAATCACCTTACATGTAACCAATAATTTAAATGAATCTTCTTCTATTCACTGGCATGGCATTATTTTGCCTTATCAAATGGACGGAGTTCCCGGCATTAGCTATGCAGGCATATCCCCCGGAGAAACTTTTACTTATACCTTTACAGTCCGTCAAAGCGGAACATTTTGGTACCACTCCCACTCCGGTTTTCAAGAACAAACAGGCGTATACGGCGCTATAGTCATAGAACCAAAAAAGAAAGACCCCTTTGAGTATGACAGAGATTATGTTGTTCTTTTATCAGATTATTCAGATGAAAAGCCCTCTGCTATTTACAGAAAGCTCAAACTTCGTCCTGATTATTACAACTTTAGACAAAGAACTGTCGGCGACTTTCTCTCTGAAGTAAAAGAAAAAGGATTTTTAGAAGCTTTTAAAGAGCGTGAAATGTGGAATAAGATGCGTATGTCAGATAGAGATCTTTCTGATGTCACAGGCTATACTTATACCTTTTTGATGAATGGGCAAAGTCCTGCAACACGTTTTCAAGCACTATTTCAAAACGGGGAAAAAGTCAGACTTCGTTTTATTAATGCTGCGTCAATGACCTTTTTTGATGTTCGTATTCCTGGACTCAAAATGACAGTTGTTGCAGCGGATGGGAACAATGTACAGCCCGTCAATGTAGATGAGTTTCGCATCGGAGTTGCCGAAACCTATGATGTCATTGTCGAGCCTGAAGATGACAAAGCCTATGCAATTTTTGCACAAAGTATAGACAGAAGTGGCTATGCGCTTGGTAATCTGGCAACAAATGCAACTATTTTAGCAGATGTGCCAAAACTTGATAAGCGTCAGGCCCTCACTCTTACAGATATGGGCATGAGTAAAGATATGGCAAAAATGAAAAATATGGATATGCCTATGAAAAAATCTATGCAATCGATGAACAAGCCTATTCCTCTTACGAAACTTCCAATACGATGGGATGTCGGAACAACAATGCGGGCTATGAATCCTCAGTACAGGCTTGATGACCCGGGTGTCGGACTGCGAAATAATGGCAGAAAAGTACTCACTTATGCAGATTTGCGTTCTCTTGCCTCCACAAAAGAGGAAAGATACCCAGACAGAGAAATAGTGTTGCATCTTACAGGAAATATGGATCGTTACATGTGGTCAATCAACGGCATACCCTACCATGAAGCTGCACCGCTGGAGTTTCATTATGGAGAAAGACTACGCATTACCTACATTAACGATACGATGATGAACCACCCAATGCACCTGCACGGTTTATGGAGTGATTTGGAAACGGGAGATGAGAACCATTTAGTTAAAAAACATACTATTGTTTCCCAACCGGGATCTAAAATCAGTTTTCGTGTTACCGTTGACGCAAAAGGCGCATGGGCATATCACTGTCATTTACTCTATCACATGACAGATATGTTTAGAAAAGTCGTGGTTGCATAAGGAGATAATGATGAAAAATACAATAACGAAATTAACACTTTTAGCCTCTTTGACAACAGCCTCTTTTGCCGGTGGCGGTGGCGATATTTTACGCGTAAGTTTTACGGCAGATAACTTAGAGTACCAGACAAACAGCGAAAAAACACTCTACTGGGATACCTATGGATACATTGGCTATGACCTCAACAAAGTTTATATTTATAGCGAGGGTGAAAAAGCAGACGGTGCAAGTGCTGACAGTGAAAACCAACTCCTTTATTCCCGCGCGGTTGCTCCTTTTTGGGATGTGCAAACCGGTATTGATTACGATATAGCAGGTGCAAAAAATAAAACATGGGGTGTGCTCGCCCTCTCCGGTCTGGCACCCTACTTTTTTGAAACACGTGCCGCCCTTCTTTTTGCTGATGATGGCAATGTCGGTCTGCGTGTAGATATGGAATATGAAGCACTCATTACGCAAAAACTCATTCTCACACCAAAGTTCACTCTGGATGCTTATTCAAAAGATGCTCCAAGTATGGCATATGGTTCGGGTATTTCAAATATCACTCTCGGTGCAAGACTCAGATATGAGATAAAACGAGAATTTGCTCCTTACATCGGTGTCGAATGGGCAAAGAATTTTGGGAAAACAAATACCTATGCTCCGCTAAATGACATCTATGCAACTTTTGGTGTAAGATTTTGGTTTTAACTCAGTTCTAAAAATGCAAGTTTTTTATGGCTTGCATTATTTCATCACAAACTCCTCACAAACTCATCACACTTTTTTGATACTGTTCCAATATCTTAAGTATAGTTTTAATTTTTAAAACTAATTTTTAAACTTAAGTATAGGGGTATAGCTATCCTAAATCAAACTACAACAAAGATTTTTTAATTGTTGTTGATAGTTATGCTCCATTGAATCTAATAGATTTGAGATGAATTTTTTAAATTTTGAAGCGGTAATAAATATCTCTTTTTT
>JALSLQ010000016.1 GCA_026988235.1 Sulfurimonas sp. | reverse complement strand
TTATAGTTTTGGCAAAATATATGCGAATTTTAACACCAAGATTTGTAGAAAACTTTGAAAATAAAATTATAAATATACACCATTCATTTTTACCGGCTTTTATAGGAGCAAATCCATATAAACAAGCGTATGACAGAGGTGTGAAAATCATTGGAGCAACAGCGCATTTTGTAAATAATAACCTTGACGAAGGGCCGATTATAGCACAAGAGATTATACATGTAACACATGCATATAGTTGGAAAGATATGCAGCGTTCAGGAAAAGATGTTGAAAAAGTAGTGCTCTCTAGTGCATTAAAACTCGCACTAGAAGATAGAATTTTTACCTATGCAAACAGAACGGTAATCTTTTAATGATAAGCATCAAAATGAGCAAAGCCCATTTTAATGGCATGGACTCATCGTCCCTACAACCCCCTAAAGCTACAAAAAAAATATTTTGTGAGAGAAATTCTAATGGCATTTAATTTAGTTTTGGTACATCCTCAAATTCCAAATAATACCGGTGCTATTGGCAGACTTTGTGTCAATGCAGGTGCTACACTGCATCTTATTAAACCTATTGGTTTTGACATAGATGAAAAAGCTGTTCGGCGTGCAGGACTTGATTATTGGGATAAACTTGACTTAAAAGTATGGGAAAGTATAGAAGCGTTCTTTACATGTAACGATATAACCAACAATGCTTATTTTGCTACCACAAAAACAGATAGACCCTATTTTGATGCAAAGTTTCAAGAGGGTGATTATATTTTCTTTGGGAGCGAAACAAAAGGAATCCCTGAAGATATTTTAGAAAAATATAAATCACAAAATATTACAATTCCTATGACAAAAGAAGGACGCAGTCTTAATTTAGCAATCAGTACAGGTATAGTATTATATGATGCTATACGCCAAAACTATTCTACATTTGAGAAGGCATAATATATGAGTACTTTTTTTGATACACTAATGACAATTTTGTTTGTTTTGTTTATGATCTTTATATTTGGTGGCTATCATAAAGCAAAATCCAAAGAACGCGAAAAAGACGAATAATTCAAAGGCTAAAATAATTTTTCTGCCCAGCTTTCTAAATAATTTTCAAACTTTTCAAATAAACTTTCTGTATTTTTAATAAGTAGTGACATTTCTCATCCTTTTATTTTAGATATGCAATAATATTACAATAATTCAAAGAAAAATTAATAAATATTGCAAATTGTCAAATATTTTTTGACATTCTTTCAAAATTAGACTATACTTTTATATATATGACATAAAAAGGGTTTAAAATGAATAGTTTTTTAGATATCGTTGAAGAGATTAAAAGTATTATTTCTGATGAATTTGCTCCAAAAAAGGTTTTTGATAAAGATGTAGCCTCAGTACTAGATATTTCTCAAATGAATTTTGCAACAATGAAAAAACGCAATAAAATCCCGTTTAATGAGTTACTAGATTTTTGTGCAAAAAGAAGTATATCTATCAACTGGTTGCTTTATGGGCAGTCTCCTGAGAGTTTGGTAGAAGCTACCAATAAATTTTACATGGTAAAATATTTTTCTGATATAAGTGCAAGTGCTGGCGGAGGTAGCAATATAGAGTGCGAAGAAATAGAAGAACTTGAAATTCCTGAGCAGTTTGTGTTTATGTTGGGTGGAGAGAAAGAACTTCAAAATATTGAAGCTATTAATGTCTCAGGTGATTCTATGGAACCTACTTTTAGTTATAATGACATTGTATTTATTAATAGAAACAAAACAGACATCAATCGTGGTGGTATTTTTACTATCAGAACAGAAGCAGGGCTTTTTATAAAACGCGTACAAAAACGAATAGATGGAAAACTGGATGTTATTTCTGATAATTCTATATATAATACGCAAACACTTGACGCAAATCAAGTTGAAGTGATTGGTAGAGTTGTAAGTAGATTTGGTGATGTAGACTAAAGGATTATTTTGAAATATATTTATCTATGTTTAACTCTTTTTTTACTGAGTGGATGT
>JALSLQ010000015.1 GCA_026988235.1 Sulfurimonas sp. | reverse complement strand
GCAAACACTTGACGCAAATCAAGTTGAAGTGATTGGTAGAGTTGTAAGTAGATTTGGTGATGTAGACTAAAGGATTATTTTGAAATATATTTATCTATGTTTAACTCTTTTTTTACTGAGTGGATGTGTACAAAAGAGACTAGACACTCAAATGCCTCAAATAAAATTTATAAAAGGTTTCACAGAAGTTTCTCAGGATGTTTCATTGTATACTAATAATATCAATGAAGGATATATTTCTTCTTTAGAAAACTATGAAAAAATGTACTTCAAGCCATGGAATATTGAGAAAATGGATATACCTTTACAAAATGCAATGTGGGCATATAAAGTATTTACTGTAAAAAATAGCTACGGAGAAAATTTACAACTGCTTGATGATGATTTTTTTAAAAACATAGAAGAAAATTCTAATTTTGCTGAATATTCAAGTGTTAACAAACGAGCGATTACTCTGAAAAAGCTCAATATTAGGGCTTTTCCAACAAGTAGACCGGTTTTAAGAGACCCGAATAAAGCAGGAGAAGGCTTCCCATTTGATTATATGCAAAATTCTACTATTGCAGCAAATAAACCTATTTTTGTTTCGCATTACTCAAAAGATAAAGCATGGGTATTTATAAAATCAAGTTTTGCTTACGGTTGGGTAAAATCACGAGATATAGTATACATAGAAAAAAAATATACAGACAGTTGGCAAGATGCAGAACAAATTTTCATAACCAAAGATAATAAACCGATTTATACACCTGATCAAGACTTCTTATTTCAATCGACTATAGGAACAATGCTTCCACTCATAAATGAAAATAAAAAACAGTTCCATGTTTTAACTATTGCAAATTACAAACTAAAAGAGCCATATTATGTAAATGCGATACTTTCTAATAAAAATGGACATAATAGTATATTAAAATTTAATGCTAATAATATTAATATGATTATGAATGAACTCTTACATGTAAACTATGGATGGGGTGGTCTATATAATCAAAGAGACTGCTCTTCAACACTAAGAGATTTTTTTGCACCGTTTGGAATTTGGCTACCGAGAAATTCTTATCAGCAGAGTAAAGTTGGAAAAGTTATATCTCTTGAAAATATGTCAAATGAACAAAAAATTGCAACTATCAAAAAAAGTGCTGTTCCTTTTGAAACACTGCTTTATAAAAAAGGGCATATTGTTCTTTATGTTGGGACAATAAACAATAAAATAATTATTTTTCAAAATGTTTGGGGTATAAAAACTGTTCATAACGGAATAGAGGGAAGATTTGTCATTGGTAAAACAGTTTTTAGCACACTACAGATGGGTAGTAACTTGTCTGATTTTGATAAGAATGCTTCTTTATTGAAAAATTTGAAAAGTATGAATATCGTAACTCGGTAATTAAGCTTTTATGTCTAAGAGTGTCCCCATCATTTCATCTTGTGTTTTGATGACATTGACATTCACAGCTACACCGTCTTGGGCGATAATTTCATTAGGAATCTCTTTTGCTAAGTCTGTTTGACTTCTTTTTGAACCGTTGTTATCTGCTTCTCGTATGTTTACATGTAAAGAATTAGACTGATTAGATATTTTTGCATCTTTTGGTATAAAACCATCCGTATTTACATTCGCAACATTATTTGCAGTTGCATTCAACAAAGTTTGATGAGCATTAATGGATGAAATGTTATTTGATATATTCATGATGACCACCTCCATCTTTAGAATATTATAGCATAAAATAAATACCTGACTAGTAAATGTCAGGTATTGAAGATTTTTTTAGTGAAGATCAGCGTTGAGCTTTATTTCTCTTTTTGAACGAGAAGCTGTAATTTCACCTGTTAAAGAATTTTGTCTAAAGTGAAGACCGCTAAAAAATGAAAGTTGTTTCGCTTTAAAAACTTCACCTTGCATATTTGCGTTTGTATTTACTTCCATGATTTTTTTAAGTTCTTCCGAATAAATACCGACTTTGGTCCCTTCTAAAATAGCTAGACCTGCATCAATGATACAGCCGTCACCAAGTGGAATACCACAAACAGAATTTGCACCTAAAAGACAATTCTTCCCAATTGAAATTGGATTTCCATCAGTTCCAGATAATACACCAAGAATAGAAGCACCGCCTCCGACATCAGAGCCATCTCCAACAATTGCAGATGATGAGATGCGACCCTCAACCATGACAGAACCTGTTGTTCCCGCATTAAAGTTAATGTATGAGGCACCCGGCATAACTGTTGTTCCGGCTGCAAGTTGTGCACCAAAACGAACTTTTGATGTGTCAAGTATGCGTGTATTGTCTGCTGGAATGATGTGCTGTAAAAATCTTGGAAATTTGTCTACAAAATCAATATGTGGGTATTCGTTTGCAAGTTTTAGCTCTATTTCAAATTCTCGTAAATACTCAAGCTCTATAGGCTGACCGTTTGACCATGCAACATTTGGCAAGGCACCGAATGCACCATTTAGGTTGATTTCACGAAGTCCTACTTTTGCTAAAGAGATAGCATAGAGTTTTAAGTAAGTTGCCTCAACACTTTGACACGGAGCATCTTCAAATATGAAACATACTTTAAATTCACCTTCAAGACTTCCATTATTTACTATTTGAGAATAGAGTGCTGAAATGACCTGAATGTTTTTATGCGCATCGCCATATGCTTCGTCAGAATAAGGTGTAAAAGCATTTAAACAATCTTTTAAAAATTGTAAATTAATGTTACATGTAACTTCATTTTGTGTGAAATCTACTTCGATATCTTGATCCGCAAGTGCTTGTACAAAAATTGCAGCACTACCAAAATTTTCATCCCAATTTATTATAGGGTATGTAGCTTGAAGAGATTTATCGACATTTAATTGTCCCAAATCTACTCGTGCTATACCAAAAGCCAAAGGGTCTTTGTATCCTTTTGTATTTGTTTTAATGTTTTGTACCAATGCTTTAAAAGCATCTGCTGTTTGAATAACTTCCATTGAATTCTCGCTTAATTAATTTGTTTTGCAATTATACTTAAAAACTACTAACGGAGTTTAGTATATAATAAAAGAAAAAGAGAATATTTTGAACACTTGGCTTGAACTTTTACAAAATGATGACTACCTTGGTATCAAAAAATATATAAAAAGCGGTGGAGATTTGTCCGAGACAAATGAGTCTGGAGAATCAGTACTTGCCTGTGCTTTGCGAGCGCAATGCTCACATGAGACAATAATGTTACTGATACAAAGCGGTGCAGATATTTTTGATTTTGACCATGAAGGTGTCAGTATTTTTGATATGGCAATCACATACGATAACATTGAAATGGTACAATATTTGATAAAGCAGGGTAAAGATGTCAATAAAACGACAAGGCGCAGTGGCTTTACGGCTTTGATGGGTGCAGCATGCTATGGGCGAGTAGAAATTGCAAAAATTTTACTAGAAAACAGAGCTAACCAATATGTCAAAGATTTAAAGGGCTTTAGTGCTATGGATTTTGCAAGAAAAATGAATAAAAAAAGTATATTAGCTCTTTTTGATTATGATGAAAATACCCCTAAAAACACAGGGTATGCAAGATAAATTATGATGCTTGAAGCAGTTCTATAAAACTTCTGTAGCTGTCAACAATTTTTTGGTTTTTTGTATTTTGTATATAAAATTCTATGGCTTTTTTGCCAAGTCTCGGTATTTCATTTTTAACAGCCCAACTGCTGACGGTGCCTTCAGGTACTTCAAGTACTTCAAGTACTTCGGCGAGTTGTTTTTGTGTAATTTGAAGCTCTTTACAAATATCTTTGACGACATTTGATTTGTCTTTTTTGATTTTTTTGTTTGCAGGTTTTAATCTTTTTGGTTTTGGTGTTTTTTGCTGTATCTCAGCAACTGTAGTACAATGGGTCTCCATCCAAGCAAGAACATTTGAAGCTTCTAAAACCCAGTCGCGAGAATTAAGATGCTTGATAACATCTTCGCAAAACTCTTTTGCATACATTTGTGCCGTTTCTTTATTACTGAGTTGATAAAGTATTGCAAAAGCAAGTTGCAAAGCACCTTTTGAAGTGTTTCCCCAGTCAAAACCGTTTTTGGTGTATTGGTATATGTCTGTACGACTCGGGAGGTTCAGCTCTTTATATGTTACAAATTTATTGCCCAGTAAAGTTTTATGCCCTTTAACGACATGGTTATTCATTATTAATGCCATAATATTTTCTCTTTTTTAGTATCTAAAAGCAATAAAAGTACCAATAATCAAATAAAAAAGAAAATATCCTTTGGTTTATGCTATTGTGAAAGGTATTTTTAGTTTTTTTAGTTTTTTTTGAAACATATCAAAATATTTTTTGATTTTTTCTTTGTTTTCTCCGCTTAAAGAGAGTTCTACATTTGGGTTTTCATTTATAAAGATTGGTAAAGAAGAAAGTTCAATGTTTTTTGGAAGTTTTTGCATAACATCAATGAGTGTATTTTCACTTGTTTTTGCTAGTAATGTATACTTGTACTTTTTCTTTGCCTGTGAAAAATATTTTTTTATTATTTCACTGGTCATTGGATGGGACATCGAGGGAAATCCCGGCATAAAAAAGAACCTCTTGTCTAAAGCAAAACCGGACATGTTGTTTACAGGATTTGGCAGAAGTTCTGCATCTGGCGGTATCTCCGCCATGTGAATACGATGAGGGTACGCCTCGTCACCAAATTTGTTGATGATGTTTTGTTTGAATTTTTCATGTGTTACGGGACTGGAGTTTCTAAAAACTTCCGCAGCCACTTCTCGTGTTAAATCATCAGGAGTGGAACCTATGCCACCAAAAGAAAATATCACCGCATCTGTGTCTTTTAGTATCATTTTATAGGTGCGTTTCATCAGCCCAACATCGTCTTTGATGACAAAAGAGGCAAAAAGTTCATGTCCGTATTTTGCAAGCTCATTTTTTAAAAAATCAAAATGCTTGTCAATCCGTCTTCCGTTCAAAATTTCTGTTCCAATAATAACTGCATAAAAGTTCATAGCATCACTTTTTTACATAATTATAGTATTATTTCATAAATAATTAATAAGGACAGAAAATGTCACATATAGAAAAATTAGAAGAGTTGTTAAGTAAAAGTGTTATTCCTGATATTACAGAAAGACTCGATGAGATTTTTGAAGAAATTGCAGGCAGTAAAGAGGCAACCCAAGATGCAAAAGAAGAAATACAAGAGCTTCGTGAATTCAAATCTGACTTGGAAGATGTTGTAGAAGACATTAAAAACGGTGATATGGAAGAAGAAGAGGCAAAAGAGCTTGTTGCCGACATATTAGCAGCACAAGAGTGTGACGATGAAGAAGATTTTGGATTTAAAGAAGAAGAGGAAAAATAAATGAGAATAATTCTTTTAGGTGCTCCGGGTGCAGGAAAAGGAACACAGGCGCAATTTTTAACCAAAAAATATAACATCCCGCAAATTTCTACAGGTGATATGCTTCGTGCTGCAATAAAAGCAGGAACTGAAATGGGGAAAATGGCAAAAGCGGCTATGGATGCAGGACAACTCGTAACAGATGACATTATTATCGGGCTTGTCAAAGACAGAATTGCACAGGATGACTGTAAAAACGGCTATCTTTTAGATGGTTTTCCGCGTACGCTGCCTCAAGCTGATGCTGTAACAAATGCAGGAATCGCTATTGATGCTGTGATAGAGATTGATGTGCCGGATGAAGAGATAGTCAAGCGTATGTCAGGACGACGCGCGCACTTGGCAAGTGGAAGAACCTATCATGTTATTTATAATCCGCCAAAAGTGGAAGGCAAGGATGATGAAACGGGTGAAGATTTGGTACAGCGTGATGATGACAAAGAAGCAGTAGTACAGGACAGATTGAAAGTCTACCATGAACAAACTGAGCCATTAATTGACTATTATAAAGCACAGGCTGCAAAAAATCCAAATATCAAATACATCAGAGTGGATGGTACTGCCGACATTGTAGATGTTGAAAAAGCAATTGTTTCAGAGCTTGGTGACTAATCGCCTGTTATGATTCGGGTCGATAGACTCGAATATTTTCACAGCCTTTGGCATCACGCAAATACTGTGCGTGGAGCTGACTCATTATGCCTTTATCACAGTACAGAAGATACTCTTTGTCCTGCGGAAGCTTGTCAAACTCTGTTTTTAGTTTATGAAAAGGTATTTTGAGTGTGTTACATGTAAGCTCTATGCACTCTTCTTCAGGGCGAATATCTATAACAGTGTAATCATCATTTTGTAGATTATGAACAACTTCAATAGGTGCCAGATTTGTAATGTCATCTACTATTTCATCAATACTTAAATGTTGTGCATCTTGTACCGCCTTATCAAGTACATCGTAGTTGAATTTTTGTGCCACTTTTTCCATACGCTTGTAGGAACCGTGTGTAATTGGATTTTTGGAGATGACACCGCAATACTCGGGCATACTTTCGGCAAAATGGCGCGTGCCGATTTCATTGGCTATATTCATAATTTCGGGCTTGTTCATAGTTGAAAGTGGGCGTAAAATAAGCATATTGCTTGCCTTGTCAATCAGTGCCAGATTTCTGAGTGTCTGACTTGAAACCTGTGCAACACTCTCTCCGGTTACAAGAGCATCTATCTCCATGCCATCGGCTACTTGTTCAGATGCTCTAAGCATTAAGCGCTTCAACATAACACCCATATAAGTCGGTGGTGTTGCTCTGAAGATTTCTGTAAGAACATCATCAAAAGCAACAGAGATAAATTTGACTTTGTGAGAAGACCCAAATTTATTCCAAAGATACAAAGCAACCTGTTTTACACCTATTTCATGTGCCATACCGCCAAGATTAAAGAAGATAAAATGTGTTTTTATGCCTCGTTTCATTGTCAAATATGAAGCTACTGTAGAGTCGAAACCGCCAGACATGAGTGAAAGAATATCTCCCTGAGTACCGATAGGAAAACCACTCAATCCTTTGTATCTTGTTGTAATGAAATTGAGTTGATTTTGAATAAGTTCCATCTGTACAGTCACATCAGGGTGTTTCAAAGAAACACTTTTGGCATTTGAATTTGCTAAAAGATGCCCACCGACGGTTTTTTCTATATCTATGGAACTAAAAGTATGTTTGCCCGTTCGTTTGACTCGCACAACAAAGGTTTTTTCACTTAATGAATCAGCAACAAGTTCGCGTACTTTAGTTTTTATTTTGTCAATACTGTCCATGTCGTCAAACTGCATGACTTCAAGAATCTGCTCAATGCCCGGAGTATCTAAAAGTTTTTGTCTTACTTCAGGTAAAAAATCCTTAGGAGTTAAAACTTCCATTTTGTCAGAAAATTTTTTAACTTCTATTTTTGTATCTATACATTGTAAGATTGTAAGCAGGTTATTGTAAAGTTGACCGACCATCTGTCGTTTTGCAGAGGGTCCTTTGATCATAATTTCTGGAAAAAGTTTTAAAATGAATTTTTGCACGCTTGGAGCCTTTAAATTTTTGATTGAATAAAGTTTTCCATTTCGTGAACTATTTCGTCAATACTTCGCTCACCGGAAATGACTTTTAAAATGCCTTTTTGTGTATAAAAATCTCTAATTTGTTTTAAAGGTTCAGTATAAACTTGCATTCTATTGTTAAAGACTTCATTGTTGTCATCAACACCGCGGGCACGCCCAAGAACTCTTTCTCTTGCTGTTTCTTGACTTACTTCAACTTCTATAACACTGACAAGTGCTATATCTTTATGCTCTTTCAGATAGCCATCAAGTGCAAGCATCTGCTCAACACTCCTAGGGTAGCCATCTATGATTATAATGTCAGTCGGAGAGGATTTTATAGCATTAATGATAGTCTCTATGACGATATTTATAGGAACAATTTCGCCTTTTGAGATGTATTTGTGTATCTCTTTGCCTCGTTCACTTCCGCTGGCAACTTCGGCGCGAAGCATATCACCGGTAGAGTAGTGTGTTATGTTGTCATTGTGCTGGGCTATAAGTTCGGCATCTGTAGTTTTACCGGAGCCGGGAGCACCGATAATCAAAAAGAGTTTTTTAGTTTGTATCATGATTTGATTTGTTCGCGTAGTCTTATATGTAAGTCACGAAGTTGTGTATTGTCAACCTGACTAGGAGCTTTTGTAAGTATACAAGAAGCTTTTTGTGTTTTTGGAAATGCAATAACATCACGAATACTCGATTTTTTTGTAATAAGCATAATAAGTCTGTCAAAGCCGATAGCAAAACCACCATGCGGAGGTGCACCAAATTTTAAGGCATCAAGTAAGAAACCGAATTTCTCCTGTGCTTCTTCTGCTTCAATGCCAAGCAGTTTAAATACCTCTTCTTGAATTGCTTCTTTATGAATACGAATAGACCCACCGCCGAGTTCTGTCCCGTTGAGCACGATGTCATATGCAATGGACTCTATCTCTTCCACATTGTCTTTGTCTAAACTTTTTGGCATAGTAAAAGGGTGGTGGAGTGCTTTTACTTTTCCGTCTTCAACTTCAAACATAGGAAAATCAACAACCCATACAAATGCAAAGGCATTTTCATCAATAAGGTTCATTTTCTCATGCTCAGCAATAAAGTTTCTAAATCTTCCCATATAATCCAAAACAACTTTTTTCTCACCTGCACCGAAGAAAACGACATCACCGACTTCAAGTTCTGTTCTTTCAATGATGAGTGCTATATCCTCATCTGAAAAGAATTTTGTCAAAGGACCTTTTAGTCCATCTTCTTTCATTTGGAAATATCCTAAACCGTGTGCACCGAATTTACGGACATACTCTTCAAAAGATTTCATTTCACGCTTAGAAAAGATTAAATCGGCTCCCGGAACTTTCAATGCTTTAATACGGTTAATATGTGGTGCTTTTGCGATATTTGTAAATATTTCGTTATCACATCGTTCGAAGATGTCAATAACATCAACCATCTTTAAGTCATATCTTAAATCAGGCTTATCTGAACCGTAAAATTCCATAGCGTCATTGTGTGTCATACGGTTAAACGGTGGTTTTATGTCTATATTACAGGCTTTAAACATAGCTGTCAATAAGTCTTCCGCCACTTTTATAACATCTTCCTGATTACAAAAGCTCATTTCGACATCTATTTGAGTAAACTCTGGTTGTCGGTCTGCTCGTAAATCTTCATCACGGAAACATTTTGCTATTTGAAAATATCTGTCAAATCCGCCAACCATTAAGAGTTGTTTGAAAAGTTGTGGAGATTGAGGCAATGCGTAAAATTCGCCGTTATGTACACGAGAAGGTACTAAGTAATCTCTCGCCCCTTCAGGAGTTGATTTTGTTAAAATCGGTGTTTCTACTTCTAAAAAACCGTTTTTATCTAAAATATTTCTTGCAGCAATTGCCGCTTTTGAACGCAATCGAAATACTTCAAACATATCAGGGTCGCGAAGTTCCAAATAACGGTATTTTAGTCGTGTCTCTTCCCCAACATTTTTGTCCCCGATTACAAAAGGAACAGGTGCTGATTTATTCTCTATAATAAGCTCATTTACTATGATTTCAATAGCACCTGTTTTTAAACGGGGATTAGTCAAACCTTCGCCGCGAAGACGAACTTTTCCTTTAGCAATTAAAACATATTCGTCACGAACATCATTCGCTACGGCATGTGCTTCTTTTGAATCTTCAGGGTCACATGTAAGCTGAATAAGCCCTGTTTTATCTCGTAAATCTATGAAAATAATTCCACCGTGGTCGCGATAATTATTTGCCCAACCGGTAAGAACGACATCTTCTCCAACATTTGTTTCATTTAAATCTGTACAGTAATGAGTTCTCAAAATATAGAGTCCTATATAAATAATTTTTGCGATTATATCGAAAAACTACTTATATATTGTATAATTAAAAAAATCATTTTTATAGAAGGGCAATTTTGCAAAAAAAAATAATTAAAAAAATTGGTGTAATTTTACGACCTTCTACTCCGGAGTTAAAAGAGAGCTACTTTAAACTTGAAAAGATTTTCCAAAAACATCATATTGAAGTTGATATAGAGAGCATTAGCGGTGGAATGATTGGTGTTATGGGGATGGAATTTGAGCTTTTGTGTAAAAACTCTGATGCTTTGGTTACTTTAGGCGGAGATGGTACACTCATTTCAACAGTTCGACGCTCTTTTAAGTATGATATTCCTATTTTTGGTGTGTATGCGGGAAGTTTGGGCTTTTTGGCAGATATTAATTTAGAAGAGTTAGATAAATTTGTCTTAAATCTTGTTGCAGGGAACTACAGGGTCGATGAGCGCTCAATTCTTGAAGCAAGTTTTATGCAAAATCAAAAAGAAGTAACTCTTTATGCTTTTAATGATATAGTTCTTACGCGTCCTTCTGTTTCAAATATGATACATGTAGAGACGCTTGTAGATTCAAAAGCGTTCAATACTTATTATGGTGATGGTGTCATAGTTTCTACTCCTACAGGTTCTACTGCCTATAATCTCTCGGCAGGGGGTCCTGTACTTTTTCCGTTGACAGATGTTTTTGCGCTCACGCCAATTTGTCCACATTCATTGACGCAAAGACCAGTTGTGTTACCCGGAAAATTTTCTATAGAGATGAAAACACCTCAAGATAAAGCACTCGTAATAATAGATGGGCAGGATAAACATGAATTGCAAATAGGGCAAAGTATACATATAAAACTAGCAAAAAAGAGAGTAAAACTCATACATCGAGAGGAATTTAATTATTTTGATGTACTCAAAGAAAAACTCAAATGGGGTGATTAAAATATGAAAAATTTACTATATTTGTTCGTAATTGTGAGCATAAGCTATTCTTCCCTATTCGCCACTTCGAGTCATGCCGTAGTTTTACAATATCACAGATTTGATGAATCAAAGTATCCTTCTACAAATATATCTATGAAACTTTTCACACAACAAATAAAATATATAGTACAAAATAATTATAATGTTTGGCCTCTCTCTAAAATTATAAAATATTTACAAGAAAACAAAACGCTTCCTAATAGAACTGTTGCTATAACGATAGATGATGCGTACCAAAGTGTGTATACTAAAGCCTTTCCTTTATTGAAAAAGTATACACTTCCTTTTACAATTTTTGTGAATTCTCTTCCTATTATACATGAATCATTAAACTATTTAACATGGGATGAAATGCGTGAGATGGGAAAATATGGTGCAGAATATGCAAACCATACCTATTCACATCAATATCTTGTGCGAGATGGTATGAAAAATTCAAACGATTATAAAAAATATGTTACAAAAGAAATTGAGATGTGTGAGATGAAAATAGAAAAAGAGTTGGGTAAAAAAGTTTGCACAAATCCCAAAATACTTGCCTATCCTTTTGGTGAATACGATAGTAAGTTAGTACATATAACGAAAAGTTTAGGATATGTGGGAGTAGCGCAAAACTCTGCTCCTATTTCAAGTACGAGCAATTTTATGGCTTTAACAAGGTTTCCTATGTCGGGAGGATATGGTGTAATGGATCAGTTTATATTGAAAATAAATACACTGCCTTTGCCTCTAAAGAGTATTTCAAATGAAGATACGCTTGTTACTGCCTTAAATAATCCACCTATTTTGACTTTAATACTCAAAGAAACACATAAGGATTTACAGTGTTTTACGGCTGATGGAAAAAAAATAAAAATGCAATGGTTGAGTGATACAAAGGTTACAATACAAGCAACCTTGCCACTAATGTACCCAAGAAATCATTATACATGTACCGCCCATGCACAAGGAAACGCATGGTACTGGTACAGTCATTTGTGGGTTGTTTTGAAATAAAGCCTTTACTTTGTAAACGCGGCACTCATATAACCGACGACCTGTGACTTGTCTCCGTTTGCATTGGCACTAGTTCTATAATCAAGTAGGGTAGAGTGTAGCCCATTCTCTTTTGCTGCAATGAGCATTGCCTCAACTCCTATCTTCCCACAAGCTTCACAGCCCTGATGGAGTTCTTGAGGATTAAGATTCGCTACTGCCTCAAGACAAATAGTGTCGAGAGTTTTTGCCTTTTCAATGTCATAATAATGGCTCAAATCTGTACTAATAACTATAACAGTCTCTTCATCCTGTAATAGATAGTTAATTGCTTGTGCTAAATTATTTGGGTCTTCATTTCCATATACAAGCTCCACAACGGAAGCACTGGGTAGATAGTTTTTTACAAAGGGCATTTGCACTTCTGTTGAGTGTTCTGCATGGGCATCTGGCTGAAAATGTAAGCCAAATTTTTCTATCAATGTATCTGCAAGCTTTTTATCTATGGGCAAGTTTCCAAGCGGTGTTTCATAACTGTCATACTCCGCAACACTTGTACCGTTTAAATAGACACGATGACTCGGACCAATAACTACCACACATTTTGCATGGGAATTCTTGAGGAGCCTAAAGGCGATATTTGCCGTAAATGCAGAATAAACATACCCCGCATGTGGCACAATGATGGCTCTTGGTTTTAATTCAAGGATTGATTCATCTTTTATAGACTCATCTATTATTTGATTGTAATGAGCGAATATTTTTTGTATCTCTTCCTGACTAGCGGGATAAAACTGCCCCACAACAGCATCTTTTCTTGTACTCATTTCCATACTCCTTCTATAGCTCGTTTGCATTTTGGACAATGTCCCCCAATGAGAGAATTTTTCGTAATCGCATAGCCTGTTCTGTCTATAAGCAAAGTGCCGCAATCCGGACAATATGTATCGCCATGAACGGGAACATTACCCATATAAACATAGAGCAAGCCTGCTTTTTTTGCTATATCACTGGCGCGCTGCAGAGTTTGCAGTTTTGTATACTCATGGTCTTGCATTTTATAATCAGGATGAAAAGCGCTTAAATGCCATGGTACATGTACACCGAGATCATTGGCTATAAAGGATGCCATTGCTTCTAAATCTTCATCACTATCATTGTCGCCTTCTATTAAAAGTGTAGTGACTTCTACCCATATACCTTCTTTCACCATACCTTTAAGGGTCTTTTTTACAGCTTCAAGCCCACCTTTTAATACTTTTTTATAGTAAGCATCATCCCAGCTTTTCAGGTCAACATTGGCAGCATCAAGCCATGAAACCATATCTTTGACAACTTCCGATGTTTCAAATCCGTTGGTAACAAAAATATTTTTTAGCCCTTTTTGCCTTGCTATAACACCAATGTCTTTGGCATAGGGATAGAATATAGTCGGTTCATTATAAGTGTAAGCAATGGAAGAAGCACCATTTTCTATAGCTAAATCAACCATTTTTTCAGGTGACATGTAAACACTTTCATCAACCGTATGTTCTTGTGATATTTGCCAGTTTTGACAAAACGGGCATTTAAAATTACAGCCGACTGTTCCAAAAGAAAGGGCGGTAGTCCCCGGCAATAAATGATAAAGCGGTTTTTTTTCTACAGGATCAACATTGAGTGCACTCGGATGCCCATAAACAAGTGTTTTCAGTGCTCCGTTTTCATTTTTATTGACACCGCACACACCGACTTGCCCCTCTTTCATTTGGCAGTAGTGTTGGCATAATATACATTTAATTTTTTCTTTTTCTGGTATTGTTTCATAGTAATTCATTTTAGTCTCCTAGAGTTAAGTAGTCTTATAATAAGAGACTCAACTTTAAGATATTTTAACCAAAAATTAAAAAAAAGTCAACTATAGTTTAGCGCAATGCCAAAAGTGATTCTATGACTTGTCCTGTTCTATCCTGACCTGCCCCGCAATGAATCAAAACAGGAGCTTGCATCTGCTTATATTGGTTTTGTATAAGTGTTAGATTAGTATTGTTTACTGGAGGAATCTGATAATCTTCTATGCTTACATGTAACACATTAAACCCTGCTTTTTCATAGAATGTGATTAAATCATCTTTTATACTAGTATAATATGTTTGTATTTCTTCATCACTTAAAAGACAGATAATTGACTTGATACCAAGGTCTTTCCACTCTTGTATGGTTTGAGAAACAACTTTGGCAGGAACAGTTTTATTTGGGTAACCTGGCCGAGCTGATTGCGCGAGTATATTTTTTTTTGCCCATATTGAATTTTCTTTCTTTTGCTTTTGTTCAATCTGTTGAGATTTTGTATCTTTGAGAATATCTTTGGCCGTTTGCGTGTCGCTGCTGTCATCAAATTCTAAATCTTTTCTCAGGTATCGTCTTGCTTTGTAGTAACTATCTATCAGTTCACTTAAAGGAAGGTTATCCTTGGCAAAACGATAAGATGCCTGATATGTTTTGAGTATAAGGGATCTTGTTTCATACTCCATAAACAAGCCTGCTTCGCCATAAAGTTCTTCAAGCAGTGCATCTGCCGTTGCGATGAGTTGCTGTTTATTTTTTTGAATATTCGCATGGTGTTCTTTTGGATATTCTATATCACGCACAGTACCAAGAAGTTTAAATGTTTTATGATATAGGGCATATCTTTTTTCGAGCCTTTTCATAAGCAGTGTTTTTTCCATAGAAATTTTTTGCTCATGCTCCCATGTTTTTTGGGTGCTTCTAAGTTTGTAATAGCCTAAAATTGTTCCACCAAAAGAGACAACAAGCGCACCTACTGCTGTCATTAGTTCAATTGTCATATTGTATTGTCCTTACTTAAAAATATTTGAACTATTTAGAAGCCTGCATTTTAACTTCTTTGTGTCAATGTCATGTTGATATAATAGTGAAAAAAAGGAAAAAATATGTTAAAAAACAAACAATCTTCAATAAAAGGTGCATTTTTTGGTGCACTTGTGGGTGATGCTTTGTGTTTGGGGTCGCATTATGAATATGACACGCAAAAAATATACAAAGCATACGGAAACAAACCTATAGAAAAGTTTATGAGTCCTGGCGAGATGATGGGCGGACAGACACATGGAATAGGGTGGGGCGAACGGAATTATCATCCTGGAAAAAAAGCAGGTGGTACAACGGATTACGGTGATTATAACATCGTAATTTTAGAACATTTGGCGACAACTGCAAATCCGTCGAGAGCATTTGATGTGGCTGCATTACTGCCACACTGGATGAACCGTCTTGAAAACGGATGGGGCTCTTGGATATGTACTATGACAAAAGAGACATATGCACAGGTTAAACAAGGTGTTCCTGTTGAGCATTTGGGTGGTGGTTCAAATGCCACAGCCATTAGGCATGTTGCGGCACATGCTTATTATGATAATGAAGAGACGCTTGCAGAGGTTGCCCGACAGACAATGTTCACGCACCGTCATCCTGAAGCACTTGACGGTGGTGAGTTTTTTGCCAGAGTGACTCATCGCGTTATACACGGTGCAACTCCACGCGATGCCATCGAAACTGTAGCTGTACAGATGGGAGGCTTTATACAAAACAAGGTTGCCCAGGCCATAGCAAAACACAAAGAGGCGACAGATGCAAACAGTGAACTCTCAAAAGAACAGTTTTGCGATGATTTGGCTTTGACTTCTATGGCAAAACTCTGGGATGTAGGAAGAAGTGAACCTATAAAAGTCGGTAAGGCTTCTCCGACACAGGGTACACTACCGGGTTCTGTCTACTTTATACTGAAATATGCTGATGAACAAGATGGACTCAATAAAGCATTGACGGCAAATGCAATGGTTGGTGGAGACAATGCGTCAAGAGCAATTGCCATAGGCATGGTACTTGGTGCATACTTTGGAGTAGATGCAATTAATCCTCAATGGAGGGAGACTTTGGACCAATGGAAATATTGTGAAGAACTACTCGATCAGCTTCCCTTGTTAAGTTAATGCGTCTTTTTTTTAATGAGTTCTGTCAGAGGTGAATGACTCGGGTAAAGCACTTTTGCAGATGGAATATCTGCTGCTGCAGGGTCAAGGTGTGAATCCTGATCATCGAAAAATATATGTGGTTTAAAAGCTTTTAAAAATCTACTTTTTTCCAAACCTCCAAGAAAAAAGGCTTCGTCTACATAAACATTCCAATCTCTGAGTGTTTTTATGACTCTCATTTCAGCAGGGCTGTTTCTTGCCGTCATTATTGCTATTTTAACGGGTGATAGCTCAATGCGACCCGGTAAGCGTTCTTGCATTTTTGATAATTTTATTAGTAAATTTGCATGAGGACCACTCGCAAGAGGCGTGTCTTGTTTGTTGTCTTCATTGGCATGAAACGATGAAAGTCCTTCTTTTTGATTCACAATTTCACTCTCTTCACTAAATATTACTGCATCGGCATCAAAAGCAAAACGAACCTGATTTTCATCCAAATGTTCGTCTGATTTTGGAGGAGCTTTGACGATTGCTGCCGCACATACATTACTGTCAACGATTTTTTGAGCATCCTCCTCGTTTGTAGTTAAAAATAAATCGACATAAAAGGCTTCCAAGTAATCTACATTTGATTCTCCTGCTGTAAACGCGGATCTAGAAATTTTTAAATTTCTTCTTCTGATTTCACTAAGCACTCTGAAACCGGTTTCGGGGCTGTTTCTCGACATTACAATTACTTCGACTATAGGTGGCTCACCTTCTTTTTGAAATTTATTTAGGTTGAGCAGTGCCTTTACCAAAGGCATACCGGTACCGTCTTTTAGTGGCTTTTCTTCATTTTGGAGCATATATTTTCTGTACTCTTCTATTGCCGTTTCAGGGTCATTTTTAATTTTTTCTTTAAATATTTTATCTGCTTGAGATAAATCAAATAATGCGGTAGCGGAGATTCCTATAACAAGTGATTCTGATAAGTCTAATGGCATATTATTTTTCCTTGTGTAATATTTTTTCTGTAAAGAGCCTAAATTAAGCTCAAACCGATTTTTCCACTCTCATAATCTATCGAAACAACTTCAATTTGTGGTAAACATTGATTGAGGGTTAATATTTCTAATGGATGTTTGACTCGTTTGGTGCTCATTTTTGAAATATGAATCAACCCGTCATTTTTAAGACCAATATCTACAAAAGCTCCAAAGTCAGCTATATTTCTGACTATACCGCTCACAAAACTTCCCTCTTTAAGCATTTTGATGTCACTAAGACCCTCTTTAAAGGGGATATCCGGTAAATCTTCTCTAGGATCAAATCCAGGTTTTTGCAACTCTTGAATAATGTCTTGCAGAGTTTGTAGTCCAATACCCAACTCCTTTGCTGTTTTCTGAGTGTCTAAATTTTCTAAATCTAAATTTTGCAGGTGCAATGCCGCTGTATAATTTTCAGGGTGTATGCCGGTGTTGTCAAAAATGTTTTCACACTCTTTAATGCGAATAAAACCAACTGCCTGTTCATACGCTTTTTTCCCTAAACCTTTCACATTGAGGAGTTGGCTTTTGGTCGTAAAATTTCCATGCGTATTTCTGTAGCTGATTATGTTTTTCGCTAGCGTAGTGCCGATGCCGGCTACATGTGTAAGCAGCTCGGAGGATGCCGAGTTAATGTCTACTCCTACACGGTTGACGACATCCATGGTTGTATTATCGAGTCTTTTTTTAAGTTGTTTTTGATCCACATCATGTTGATATTGTCCAATGCCAAGTGACTTAGAGTCTATTTTTACAAAAGTGGACATAGGGTCACGCAGCCTTTGTGCTATAGAAATGGCTCCTCTTATGGTTACATCCAAAGTAGGGTACTCATCTTGTGCTAGTTTAGACGCGCTGTATACTGAGGCACCAGCTTCAGATACAACTGTGTAACTAAGATTAGCATTTTCCTCAGAGTTCAGTCTTGCAAAAAATTCCTGAGTCTCTCTTGAGGCTGTGCCATTGCCTATTGCTATGCCTGTTATGTTGTACTTCTTTGCAAGATAAATTACTTTTGCTTTGGCTGAATTATAATCTTCTTTAGGCTTCGTAGGGTAAATAACAGCATGTTCAAGATAGTTGCCATTTTCATCTATGACAGCGAGTTTGCAGCCACTTACAAACGCCGGGTCAACTCCCAAAATAACTCTGTTGGTCACAGGTCTGCTCATAAGAAGTTGACTCAGGTTTTTTCCAAAAAGAGAAATAGCGGAAATATCTGCTTTTTCTTTTAGTTCTGTATGTATTTCTCTTTCTAAAGAGGGGTAAAGCAGCCTTTTAAAACCGTCTTTATAGGCTTCAAAGAGCAGAACTAAACTACTTTTGGCATTTTTTGGAATCTTATATTGTTTAATATTTTCATACACTCTGTCTGTATCTATAGTGATTTTGACACTTAATTCTTTCTTTTTTACAGCTCTCATAATAGCCAAGTACCGGTGAGACGGAATATAAGCCACTTTTTCACTCTTATCTGCAAGGTTTTTATAATTGCCTGCAGAATCAAAAGACTTTGTTTTTTTGGTTTCTATATTTCCAAATCTCAGCATGGTGTTACGCAGGGCTTCTCTCTCGCGAGGAAGTTCGGCATATCTCTCTGCTAAGATGTCCTGCGCGCCTTTGATTGCATCGTCAACGCTATTAAACTCATTTTTTAAAAACTTTTTTGCTTCTATTTTAAACTCTTGCACTGTAAGTCTAGCAGTTTGCAAGGTATTTGCCAAAGGAGTAAGTCCATTGGCTATTGCGGTGGTTGCTCTTGTGTTTTTTTTCTCTTTGAAAGGTCTGTATATATCTTCAAGTACTCTTAGCGTTTTTGCTTTTTCAATGCTTGTTTTAAGCTCTTGTGTGAGTGTAGCTCTTTCTTGTATAAGACGACTCACTTCTGCTTTCCTGCCTAAAAGTTTTTTACTACTGAGATAAATTGACTCAAAATCACGAAGAACTTCATCATTAGCTGCTCCTGTCATCTCTTTGCGATACCTTGCAATAAAGGGAATAGTAGCACCTTCATCTAAAAGTTTGAGTATGTTTTTTATATGTTCTTGTCGTAACTTGGTTCTTTGTGCAAGTAGGCTTGTGAGTGTTTTCATTCTTTGCCTTCTTTTTCTGCTCTTAACTTGTCTTTTTTACTTTTGCCTTTGCCTTTTGTCGGGGCGGGACCTTTGATTTTTTTTGGTGCTTCGCCGCTTAGTTCGAATCCTGGTATAGATTCACGCAAGAGTTTGATACTACTGCGTTTTTCTATAAGTTTAAAATGTTCCTGTACTTCATGATTTATGAAAGATATAGCTTCTCCGAATTTACCTGCTCTCGCTGTTCGTCCTATACGGTGAATATAATCAGCAGGTGAGCGTGGCAAATCATAGTTGATTATGCAGTCGATGTTGTCAATATCCAGCCCGCGTGCAGCAATGTCTGTTGCAAAAAGAACATTTATTTTGGTTTCTTTAAATGCCTGAAGTGTGTTATTTCTTACATCTTGTTCTAAGTCTGCATTAAATGAAGCTGCCTTAATGCCATATTTTCTAAATTTCTCAGCAATGTTGTCTGTTGCTCGTTTGTTTGCCATAAAAACTAAGACTAAGTTCCATTTATACTCTTGCAGAAGATGGCGTAAAAGAGGTCCTCTGTTTTCGCTGTTAACCTCTATAACTCTTTGGTTTATATTCTCGACGGTAGGTGCTTGTTCTATAGTTACATGTAATGGATTTTTCATAATTTTTGAGACTAAATTTAGCATTTTTGGAGGGTATGTGGCTGAGAAAAGTAAATTTTGTCGTTTTGCTGGTAAAGATTCCAAGACAAGGTCTAACTCTTGAGTAAAATCAAGGTTGAGCATCTTGTCTGCTTCGTCTAAAACAAGGTAGTTTAGATGGGACAAATTCATCTGCTTCTTTTTTAAAACATCCAAAAAGCGTCCACTTGTTGCCACTAAAATGTCACAACCTTGTTGAATATTATAAAGCTGTTCTCCTATACTCTGCCCACCTATTAGGCTTACTATTTGTGGTTGTTTGTCCAAATATTTTGTAAACTCTTGAAATACTGCTGCTACTTGTAATGTTAGCTCTCGTGTTGGTGTAAGCACAAGAACTTTTATTTTTCCTTTTTTAGCATTATCTCGGTTTTGGCTCCAGAGTTGTAAAAGAGGCAGAACAAAACTTGCACTTTTCCCACTGCCGGTTTGTGCTTGTGCAAGAACATCTTTGCCCTCTAAAACCAAAGGTATAACTTTTTCTTGAATAGGTGTGGGTTTTTTAAAACCTTTTTCTTGAAGTGCTTTTTGTAAAGCGGTAGATAGTCTTAATGATGAAAATGTCATAAGTATTCCAATATGTATATATTTTTATTTATTGTGGTCTTTAATTTTAGAAATGTTTTAGTTTCTGTTATTTGATATTTAGATGACATGTCCTTAGAGCACGATTGTATAATCAGCATTTTTCAAATCAGTTAAACCATTCTCTGGTTTTTTTGCATTCCTCAATAATTTTTAAAAATACTAAATTATCAAGAAAATTTATGTGAAAATTGTACCATAAATATTTTTAGTAAAAAATTGACTCATTTTTTTGGAAAGGAACAATTATAATGAACCCCATAAATCGAACCAGTAAATTTTCTAATTTAATTACAGAATGCTACAATTGAAATAGAAAATATAGGGATAAAGAAATGAGTAAAGAGAGAAAAAGTTATAGTGCAGAGTTTAAAGCGAAATTGGTTCTTGAAGTTTTAGAGGGTGAAAAAACAATCAATGAGATAGCAAGTTCATATGAGGTTCTACCATTGTCAATTGCTATAAGTGAGTGAGTCAATTTTTATCAAAAAAACAAGTTTTTACTATACACCTGTAAAACCATTTAGTACAGCACAAGATATCAGTGTGCTTGATGCTATTAATAATATCTACTCAGATTTTCCATCTTATGGATATAGAAGAATGACCAAACAGCTCCAAAGAGATGGTTGCAATGTAGGAAAGAAGTTTGTCAAAAAAGCTATGTACCCCAAGGGCATTTCCTCGCTTTGCTCAGGGCAAGTATATGGGTATAGAAGCGCTATATACGAAGCCTAAGAATGACTACAGCCAATAAAGAACATTACAAATATCCATATCTTTTAAAAGATTTTAGAGATGATGCAGGACGAGTTATAATTGAGCAAGTTAATCAAGTTTGGAGTACTGACATCACCTATATAGTCAGTCCTGAAAAACCAACTTTTGCAATACTGTCATAAAATAATTGCACTTATTATTTAGCAAACAGATTTTTCATCAAGAATAAATATTGAAGTAGCAGTATGCTTTTTTGTATTTCT
>JALSLQ010000014.1 GCA_026988235.1 Sulfurimonas sp. | reverse complement strand
TTGCAACTTAATTGCCACTCTCAGCCCACCCTAAAGGATGGGTTCCGTAACTTCTTGGAACCGGTACTTTAGTACCGGCTGTTGCAACTTTCACGCCACTCTCAGCCCACCCTAAAGGATGGGTTCCGTAATTTTTTGGAACCGGTACTTTAGTGCCGGCTGTGTGTCTGAAAAGTTACAACCAAAACTCCAAAAAACATGAAAGTATATCTAAATTAAATCCATAAATCAATATATCTTGATATTTATATTTTATTCTGCTACAATTCTATAAATGGAGGATGCTATGGAAATATTTTTAAAAACTATCTCTGCACTCAATGATGAAACACGTGTTCTTTTGCTTCGCTTTTTAGATGCAAACGGGGAGTGCTGCGTTTGTGATTTGCAAGAATCACTTGATATGATTCAATCACGTCTTTCAAGACATCTTAAAATACTCAAAGAAGCTGGATTTTTAAGAGTTGAACGTAAAGGTACTTGGGCGTATTACTCTATTCGCTCACCGCTTGACAGATTTCGTACAGAAGCACTGCGAGAGATACAGCATTTGGAAATGGAAGTGCCACCCTTGAAAAAATCATCACAAAACGGAGAATGTAAAATATGAGTAAGAAAAAAGAAGTTTTAATACTATGTACAGGAAACAGTTGCCGTTCTATTATGGCAGAAGCCCTCATCAACGCAAAACTCGGTGAGTGTGTGCATGCACAAAGTTCAGGAGTAAAAGCAAGCGGAAAAGTCAATCCTCACGCACAGGCGTTGCTAGAAAAATATGGCTACTGGCGCAATGAATATCATTCTAAAGTTATAGAAACAGTGTTAAATACGCCTTTTGATTTAGTCATCACCGTATGTGACGCAGCAAAAGAGACCTGTCCAATGTTTCCAAAAGCGGTAAAGACTTTACATGTAGGGTTTGAAGACCCAAGCGGCAAAGAAGAAGCAGAGTATGCAAAAACGCTTGATTTGTTGGAAAAAGAGCTTTTGCCGATTATTAAAAAGGAATTATGTTAAATGCGTACAAAAATAAAGGTACTTTTTATTTGTATTCATAACAGTGCAAGAAGTCAAATAGCCGAAGCATTGTTAAAGAAATATACCAATGACAAGTTTAATATTTTAAGCGGTGGGTTTGAGCCAAAAAAAATAAATCCTTTGGCTATAGAAGCCTTAAAAGAAGAAGGCATTGATATTTCAAAAAACAGTTCACACTCTTTGTTTGAATATCTCAAAGAGGGTAAACTTTTTAACTACATTATTACCGTATGTGATGAAGCAAATGCCCAGAAATGTCCAATATTTCCGGGAATGAGCACCAGAATTCATTGGAGTTTTGAAGACCCAAGTTCATTTGAAGGTACAGAAGCCGAGAAATTACAAAAGACAATAGCAATTAAAGATGCTATCAAAAAAAATATTATAGACTTTATAAAGCTTGTAGAGAAAAAAACGGCAAAAAAAGATTTTCCACCGGCATGGAAAGTACACTGAAAAAAGCTTTGAATAATAAAATTTTGTTTAAATCAAAATAACGTATAGATTTTATAGATTTTTATTAGTAAAAGTTAGCTAAAATCACTTTATAAAAATTAAACACAAGGACATATATATGTTAGTAACAAATCCAGCTCCAGATTTTACAGCTACAGCAGTTTTAGCTGATGGCTCAATCGTTGAAGACTTCAAATTAAGTGAAAATTTCGGTGAAAAAGGTACAGTTGTATTCTTTTACCCACTAGACTTTACTTTTGTTTGCCCATCGGAAATCATCGCGTTTTCTCACAGATACGAAGAGTTTCAAAAGCGTGGCGTAAATGTTGTCGGTGTTTCAGTTGACAGCCAATTTTCTCACTTTGCATGGAGAGAAACTCCTGTTGAAGAGGGTGGAATTGGGCGTATTAACTTTCCATTAGTTGCAGATTTAACAAAAGACATTGCTCGTGATTTTGATGTACTTTTAAACAATGCAGTAGCACTTCGCGGTTCATTTTTGATTGATGACAAAGGTGTTGTTCGTCATGCAGTAGTGAACGACTTACCACTTGGGCGTAATGTTGATGAAATGTTAAGAATGATTGACGCACAACAGTTTACTGACGAATTTGGGGAAGTTTGTCCTGCAGGTTGGCAAAAAGGTGATGAAGGTATGAAAGCAGACGCCAAAGGTGTTGCAAAATACTTAGCAAAACACGAATCAGAGTTATAAGAACTCTTTTTAGGCAGAGATTACTCTCTGTCTAACTTATCTAACGCTTTTTCACTCGCTTTATTTGCTCTGTCATAATAGCCATCATTTTGATGTGATGAACATCCACTAAAAATTCCGATAACTACCAAACCTACAAATACTAAATTTTTATATAACATTAACTTCTTTCCTTAAAGACAAAAAGCCCGCACTAAAGTACGGGTTCCGAAAAAGCTACTTAAGCATTACTTTTTTTATTTTTTACTCACTAAAATACCACCTATTATAATGCAAGCTATCCCAAAAAACATCAGTGCATCGGGAAATTTATCACCAAGTAAGGTGCCAAAACCTATGGCAAAAGGAATATTTGTATAACTTACAACACCTATTATACTCAAATTTGACGCACTGTATGCTTTAGTCAGTAGCCATTGTGAAAGTGTTGATATAATTGCCATGAAAATAATTAACAGCCATACATGTAATGTAATCGGTAAGACAAATTCAGGAAATAAAAATGTAAGTGAAACAGGAACTTCAACAAATGGTGCAGACAAAAACAGTATGGTAGGTAACAGTGTACCCATACCTACAAAAGAGAGAACTATCACACGCGAGTCATAAATGTCTTTTATTTTTTTAATGCTTGTATATGCCGCCGCTGCAAAAAAACCGCCTAAAATTCCTAAAAAATGGGCATATGAAAAAGTCATTCCAAAAGGTTTCACAATGAGGATAACACCTAAAAAACCTATAAGTAGTGCAACAAGTGTCCGCCTACTTAAATGCTCATGCAGAAGGAAATAAGCTAAGATTGTTACAAAAAACGGTGAAGTTTTGTTGAGCGTTATTGCCTCACCCAGTGGAATAACCGTAATCGTATAAAAAAACAAAATCATTGCCATGAAGCCGAAAAGTCCACGAGTAAAAAGCATATAAATCTTACCGCCTTTTAACTTTGCTGCAGTATGTTTGAGGGCATACAATATAATAAAAATACCAATAAAGTTACGAAAAAAGACAATTTCCAAAGCAGAAATATCTTCTGAGAGTATTTTTGTCAAGGCTCCGTTAAGAGCAGAAATCAAAGCACTTCCAAGCATAAAAAGTACACCCCTGTCTACTTTTTTTAACAACTTTGCTGCCCTTGAACAAAAGACATTGCTTTAGGGTTGACATATGCTAAATCATACCATTGTTTCTTTGGTGCGATGAGTGTAAGTCTTGCAGGGTTTGAAGAACGCGAAAGTGCCACATAAAACTGTGAAGGTGCAAAAATTTCATTGGTATCAATAATCAAATCTTCGATGGACATGCCTTGCGATTTATGTATAGTAATGGCAAAAGCAAGCTTGATAGGAAACTGATAGACGGTAAAAATATTTTCTTCTACCATCTCTTTTTTACCTTTGAGTGTTTTTTCTTTCCAAGTAGCCTTGCTTTGCGATGTTGGTTCAAGTTTTATAACCTTGCCGTCACTCTTTTGCACATACACATAACTGGCATCCACATTCACCACAACACCTCTTTGCCCATTAAAATAGTTCCAAGAATTACGAGTGAACAAAACCGGCGCACCAATTTTGAGAGCCAACTCTTTATCTATTCTCGCATCATTCATAAAACGCTCTACTTCTTTGTCTTGCGTCGATTTGAGATGCTTTACTATCTGCGCTTCTTTTACATGTAACGCTTCATCTATAAAATCAAGCTGTATTTTATTATGCTTGGTAGCCGAAATATTTTTGCCAAAGAGAAAAGTAAATTGACTTAAATCATTTGGTAAAGGTTTTATAAATTCATTTAAATGATTGTGAACTTCCTCATTTATATTGCCAAAGCGTACCTCATGTAAAAGTTTTATAAAACGCAAGTCATCTGTTCTGTAAATGTGTGTCAGTTCCACTTTTTCAAAGGAAAAATTTTGCCATGTAGAGGATTCAAAAGCAAACTTTACTTCCCCGTAACCGCGAACAACGGGCGGCAACTGTAAAAAATCACCAACAAGCAGTAAAGAACCACTAAACCCTGCTTGATTGAGACGCAATTCTATCATTTCAAAAAGAGCATCACTTACCATGGAAATTTCATCAATAACGATTAAATCCATACTTATTATAAGCTTTTTTATTTTTTTCTTACTTTCATATTTGGCATTTTTTTGTAACTCTTCTATATTAGAAGCAATGCCAAGATCTAAAAAACTGTGTAGTGTCTGCCCGTTTATCAGAGTAGCTGCCATTCCTGTTGAAGCAAGTTTTGCTACTTTTTTTGCTTCACTTTCGTACGCCTTGATAATCTCTCTTGTAAGTGTAGTTTTGCCAACACCCGCACCACCGGTTAAAAAAACATTTTTCTTTTGCTGCAATTTTTCAAGTATCAAATCCATATAATTCATAAGCGGATAATAGCCATACTTAGTATAATGTAAGATTAATAAGTGTACAATTCTAATAAACTGTTAAATACATTATGGGAACATTTATGGGTGAAAAAATTTTAATTGTAGAAGACAATAAAGCATTGGCAAAAATTATTGCAAAAAAACTATCATCAGCACTCAAGATGGAAGTGGATGTTGCCTACTCAATGCATGAAGCAAAACTATTTATCGCACGCTATAACTATTTTCTTGCTCTTTTAGATATAAATCTTCCCGATGCTCCAGATGGAGAGATTGTTGATTATGCTGCAAAGAAAGGACTTCATACCATTGTACTCAGCAGCAATATTGACAAAGAATTTAGAAAACAAATTCTCAAAAAAAATATTATTGATTATGTCAACAAAAGCGGTGTTAACGACATCCATTACATCATTCATATCATACAAAGGCTTAAAAAAAACCGCAACCACAAAGTACTAGTTGTAGATGATTCACGTGTTTTCAGACAAACTATGCAAAATATTTTAGAAAATCTTTTTTTTAAAGTTATTTCCGTTGCTCACGGGGAAGAAGCCATTGGAATGCTTAAATCACAACCGGACATTTCTCTTGTGCTCACTGATTATAATATGCCGGTAATGGATGGACTTGAATTAACAAAACAAATAAGAGAAACCTACTCCAAAAATGAGCTAAGTATTCTAGCACTCTCTGGAAATGAAGATGAAGAAATTACTGCACTATTTTTAAAACACGGTGCCAACGATTACATCAAAAAACCCTTTTCTAAAGAAGAATTTTCTTGTCGTGTGAACAACTCTGTAGAAGCCTTGGAAAATATTCAGCTCATAACCAACTATGCGAATCGTGATTTTCTCACAGGTTTATTTAACCGAAGATACTTTTTTAAAGAGGTCAATGACTATATAGATGAAATCAAACAAAGCTCAGAGCAATTTGCACTCGGCATGATTGATATTGACCACTTTAAACAAGTAAATGATACCTATGGACATGATGTAGGCGATAAAGTCATCACTTCACTTGCCGACATTCTCAGAAGTGCTACAAATCCACAAGATGTTGTTGCAAGATTCGGAGGAGAAGAATTTTGTGTCGTCTTAAAAAATGTCAACAAGCACAGTGCTCAAGAGATTTTTGAAAGATTACGAGAAAACACGGAACAATTCTCTTATCATGTAAAAGATGACGAATATATTCACTTCACAATTTCTATTGGTGCTTTAATGTTCCATGAAGATGAATCTTTAGAAGAAAATCTCAATGAAGCAGATATGCTCTTATATAAAGCAAAAAACAATGGGCGAAATCAGCTTATTTTTGAGACTTAAAGCAGTTGCAGTAGAATACCAAAGGGAATTTCTTTTTCAACTGCACTCACCCATTTCACTTCATAATCCGGTGCATTTTTAGGAAAAATCCCATCTAAGTCCGTAAAATATAAGAGTAATTTAACATCATCAAATTTTTCCTCTATAAAGTGAAATACCGGACGAAAGTCTGTTGCGCCCCCGCCTTTTACATCAATTTCCAATCTTTCTCCACTGTAAAAGGTGCTATGCGATTGAATTTTGTCATCACATACAAGCAACTCTATTTGATAGTTTTGCACTAAAGTCATCAAAAAGTTTACTTCACTCAAAAATTCATTTAAAAGCACTTCATCAATGGAACCGGAACTGTCAACTGCAATAATAAGACGAAAGGTCTGCGAAATATTTGAAGGCAGATATATACCGCTGTAGAGCAGTTTTTTAGAAGGCGGCATGAGGGCATAATCATCTTGAAAATATTTATCAAGTGCAATTCTTAACTCATTTCGCCAGTCGACTTTGCCAAAATCATGGAGTTGAAAAAAACGCTCGATTGTTGTCGGAGCCTCGCCTGTTTGCGTTTTAGATTCCAAAAGTGCTATTGCATCCTCGGCAAAAAGCTGTTCTTGAAGTATCTCTTCTTCTAATTCTTGTCGTGTTTGCTCATTGTTTTGCACATCGTCAACATCATCTGCTTCATACTCTAAATTTTCATCATCACGCAAAATGTCATCTTTTAACTCAGCATAAATCTCTTCGGCATACATCCCGCTGAAACGCTCTCTATACTGTGCACCGTAAGGCATGTCCAAACCGTTTTGTACAAGCATATCATTAACTGCCATATCAGTAGCCATCTGCCAGAGCCAGCCACTGCGTTTGTTTTTACGCATTTCATGCGCCAAACTTGCATGCATCGCCCCGTTGGCAAAAACAAACTCCATTTCACTCAGTTGAAGATTTTGCAGGTAATCGCTGTTGATTTCAAGCTTTTTGCCGTCACTTTTAAAGGCTTCAATATCATCATTTATAATGACATCAATCTTTGAGGCAAGGGTTCCGAAATAGGGATACTCAAGTAAAAGTTTTGCTTTTGCCTGAGAAATTTTTTCATCTGTTTTTTGCATATTTGTCTCCAATATTTCAGCCACTCTCGCCCGCACTGAAGTACGGGTTCCGAAAATCACAACTCCCCGGAATCGGTACTTTAGTGCCGACTGTTACAACTTTCCTGCCACTCTCGCCCGCACTGAAGTACGGGTTCCAAAAATTACAACTCCCCGGAATCGGTACTTTAGTGCCGACTGTTACAGCTTTCCTGCCACTCTCGCCCGCACTGAAGTACGGGTTCCGAAAAAACCATACATTCTCTCGGAATCGGTACTTTAGTGCCGACTGTTGTTGCTTTTTTGCCACTCTCAGCCCAACAGATAAGAAAACTTTCTTACCCACTCTTTAAAAATCTCTGAACCTTCCATCGTTACACCTACTCTTTGCAAATCTTGAGCTATCATCACTGCAAATTCCCCTTTGAGTTTAAGCGTATATGCAAGCAGATTTTCAAGTCGCTCTTGACTCGGATTATGTAGATAATGACTGACAATACCAGAACTCAACGCATATAAAACATCTACTTCCTCACTGTAAACAAACTCATCTGCACTGAGAATTTTGTCTATATCAGGCAGTCTATCCATTACTTTTAAAAAACTCAAAAATGAAACTGCTACATCACGCCCTACTGTACCGCTTATTGTCTCTAAAAGCAATGAGGCATCCAGTGAACTTTGCAAAATATTTCCGACATATTCCCAACTTCTCGGTGTTGCGAAACTTTTACTCTCCTTTTTGGCATCGAAGGTAAACAAATGTTCATTTTTATAACTAATGTAGGCAATAATTTTACTATCAAGTCCGCTTTTAAACGCCCAGTCACGCCAGTCATCCACACTTACTTCAAGCTCAAAATGCACAAACCTATTTGCCAAAGGAGCCGGCATTCTATATGTTACACCTCTGTCACCTTCACGATTTCCGGCCGCCACAATAGCCCAACCTTCAGGCAGTTCATATTCCCCCACACGCCTGTCAAGTATCAACTGATAGGCTGAAGACTGTACTGCAGGAGCAGCAGAATTAAGCTCATCCAAAAACAAAATCCCCTCACCATCTCTTGGTAAAAAAGCAGGCGGTGCCCAAAGTGCGGTGTGAGATTCTTTGTCATAAAAGGGTATGCCTTTTAAGTCTGTCGGGTCCATCAAAGCCAAACGCAAATCAATAAAATCAAGATTATTTTTTTGTGCAATTTGCTTGACAATCGAGGATTTCCCAATTCCAGGTGCTCCCCACAAAAATGTCGGCACTTTTTGTACAACCAAAGCTTCTAATGCCTGTGTCAATTCCCCTGCTCTCATACTAACCATCCTATATTTTCACTTTGTATATATTTTCCAAAGGCTTTATTTGTTTTTATAGCACGCTCAAATCGACTATCAAGCTGTAACTGGTACAACACATCTACCGGAGTATTTTCATTTTTTGCCAGATTTAGCAAAATATGTTCGTCCTCACTCTGCGCTAATTCTTGCAAAATTTCTTGAGGTGTTGCACTGTTTTGACTTAAGGCTTCTTTATAATCACCCTCTTTATAAGCTTGTTGCAAAATCTCTTTTGCTGTTGCTGGGTTTGCGTAAATAGCATTGTTTATAGCCTCATCTTGCATATCTAAAAGGCACTTACATGTAACGCTATCAAGAGACTTGTTTGCAGCTAATGCCAAGTGCAAAGACCTATCGTTACATGTAAAAAGAGCTTCTTGCATCGTTACATGTAAAGTCTCATTATGCGCCAAGCTATTTTTATACTCAGACAAAAGTGCAAACATTGCATCATCAAGTTTGATATTTTGTGCCACAACAGCTGCAAAATATTCATTTTTTACCAACTCACGGGCTATATTTTTATCTAAATTAGTATTATAAGCCATTGCTTCTTTGAGTGTTTCATCACCTTTTTTTAAAAACATCTTTAACACACTTTTGGGTATATTTTCATGCAAAGCAAGTGCTTTCATAATCTTAGGATGTTTTTTGCTCGGCTCTAAAAAAGCAATGGCTTCTAAAAGTTGTTCGTTTTTTGTTTGTGATATCAGATGATAAATTCCCGTTGTCGCATACTGCACATTATGGTTTCGTTCTATATTTTCATAAAACCTTGCTATTAAGGCAGCAGAGACATCACGATTGTCATCATTTTCAAAAAAATCTTCTCCGTTAAAAGAGTACATTTTTAAGAGTTTAAAAAAAAGTGCATCTTTTATACAGCCGTTTTGTAAAAAGCTTTTGAGTCTTACTTTGTCATTTGAGAGTTTTAAACTCATCAGCAGTGTATCATTATCAATCTCTTGTGCCAACAGTTTTTCAAAAGCGTCTATACTCATAAAAGTAAATTTTTTCTCTTCATAAAGTGCATCACTCAAATTCTGTTCATACGGACTCATCATCCGTCCTTCAAGTATCAGTAGCACATCATCACTGACTTCTTGAACAACACTGATGTTATGAAACTGCAACTGTGACAAAAATTCGTCTTCACTAAAAGCCCTGCTCTTTCCAAGCAATAATATGGTTTTATTTTTTAAATCTTCTAAATTCATAGGTAAATTATACTTAATTTTTAAAACTTCTAAGATTAAGAATTTTTAAAAAAAGTTCTTATAAGTTTTTATTTTTCTCTTGCAAGAAGACGGTCAACTTTTTCTTCTATATCAGAAAGTTTTTTTTCTAATTTTTGTGAAGAAACGCTATTACTATACGCCATTAAAATCAACTTCACCGACACTAAAAAAATTGCTACCTCTATAAGTAAATCATGTGTAAACCCTTTGACAAACAGTGCTACTGCAAACAAAACAAATGTTATAAAAATAACTGCTAACGACCCTTTTCCAAAATGCTTGGTTATCTTTGAAATGTGAAACATGTTTTTATATCCATTTTATTTTAAATAGTTCTTTCAATCCTGAAAGTATCAGAGTCGGCAATGCAGCTATGGCTATAACCATTACTATATGCTTTGATGCCAACGATTCTGTACCAAAAGCCAAATGTCCTAGCGGTGTATAAACAACTAAAAGTGATAAAATTGTAGCAATAGCTACCGCATAAAGCAAATAGACATTTTCAAAAGGATTACGCCTGTAGAGTGTCGAAAATGTCCGTGCATCAAATATGTGAAAGAGCTGTCCAAAAACCAAAGTCATAAATGCCAAAGTCTGTGCATACTGCAAATCGGCACCGTTAGTGAGGGCATACTGAAATAACCAGTAGCTAATACCCCCAAGAATAAGCCCTCTTATAATAATTCGTGAAGCTAGATTATCTGCAAAAAAATCTTCCGAAGATGTACGTGGTTTTTTACGCATAAGTCCCGGTTCAGCTCTCTCTACACCAAGCGCCAGAGATGGAATACCATCACTGACAAGGTTAACCCATAAAATCATAAGCGGTGTTAATGTCATCAAGGGATTGTCTCCCATCAGTAAAAAAGCAAACAAAATAGCACTCACCTCGCTCACATTTGCAGTAAGTCCCTGACGAATAAACTTTTTAATATTATCATAAATACGGCGCCCTTCACGCACTGCTTTGACTATACTTGTAAAATTATCGTCCAAAAGAATTAAATCTGCGGAGTCTTTTGCCACATCTGTGCCGGTAATGCCCATAGCCACACCGATGTCTGCCGCTCTAAGTGCCGGTGCGTCATTCACACCGTCTCCGGTCATTGCCGTAACCTCGCCATTAGCTTTAAGTGCGTTAACAATTCGGAGTTTATGCTCAGGAATTACCCTTGCAAAAACTGCTGTTTCTTTGACAACATGCTGCAGTTCTTCATCACTCATATCATTTAACTCACTGCCTACAACTATACGTTCATAGCCTTTTTGCACAAACCCTATCTCTTTGGCAATGGCTGCAGCCGTTTTGGCATGATCACCCGTTATCATAATAGTACGAATACCCGCATTGTGGCACTCCTGTACTGCAGGAATAACCTCAGCTCTAGGTGGGTCTATAATACCATGCACCCCTAAAAATGTAAAACCGTTTTCATACTCTTCTTGTGTCAAATCAAGATGTTTGTCCGTTATTGGCTTAAAGGCAATAGCAAGTGTTCGCAAAGCCCGTGCTGCAAAGGTTTCTATGGCTTCTTCTATATACTTGTTCGTCTCTGTGTCCAAAGGATGTGCTTCGCCGTGTAAATAAATAAATTTACTACGTTTGGCAACAACATCAGGCGCGCCTTTTACAACAACGAAATATTTCTGTTGTGGTGTTTTAATAACAACACTCATTAGTTTTCTTGCAGAATCAAATGCAAAAGTATGAATAACTTCAAAACCCTCTTGCAGCATCTTTTGCTTCTCTATGCCGGCTTTTGCCGCAACAACGCTCAATGCACCCTCCGTCGGCGTTCCCATAATAGTATGAATGTTCTCTTCTTTCATAATCTGCGCATCACTGCAAATAGCAGAGATTTGCAAAAATTTCAACAATTCTTCGTTTTGTGTTACTGCAGTCAGTTGTTCATTTTCATCTCTAAACTCTCCCTTTGGCTCATAACCGCTTCCTGAAATATTATAATATTTTCCTGCAACAAAAGTGGAAAGTACTTGCATTTTATTTTGCGTGAGTGTCCCTGTTTTATCCGAACATATTACCGTTGTTGAGCCTAAAGTCTCCACAGAAGCCAGCTTTCTCACAAGTGCCGAATTCTTTGCCATTGCCTTGGCACCAAGTGTCAGTACAATAGTTACAACAGTTGGAAGTCCCTCAGGAATTGCAGCGACAGTCAAAGAAATGCCTATATTTACCATATCTACAAAGCTCATGCCCTGCTCAATCCCCAGGCCGATAACTATAGCAACAATAATAAAAGCAGCACCGATAAGCACCTTTGAGAGCGCATGAATACGCTGTTGCAATGGAGTAGGTTCTTCCTCTGTTTCTTGCATCATTTTAGCAATTTTACCTAGCTGAGTTGCCATACCTGTCTCACAAACAATGCCTGTACCATTTCCTGCCAACACCTGAGTTCCTGCAAAAGCCATATTTTGCCAGTCTGCAATATCAAGATTTTTTCGCTCTATCGCGTCACTTATTTTTTCTATTGGATCAGACTCTCCCGTGAGTGCGGCTTCTTCTATAAGCAGTTGGTTTGATTCTATGATGCGCATATCTGCAGGAATTTTACTCCCCGTCGGCAATTTGACAATATCACCCTGCACTAAAGAGTCAGCACTTACCTCACTCCACTCCCCCTCTCGTTTGACCTGTGCCATAGGAGCTGCCATATTTTTCAGCGCATCCATTGATTTACGCATGTTTATCTCTTGGACGAACCCTATCATGACATTTATAAAAATAATGACAGAAATAGCAATAGCATCTACACTGTGCCCGCTATACGCAGAAAGCACGACACCAAAAAACAAAATAACAATTAAAGGGTTTTTAAATTGAATTAAAAATATTTTTATAGCAGAAACAGATTCTTGTGCATGTAAAGTATTTGTTCCATATTTTTCCAGCCGTTCTTGTGCCGCAGTGTTTGTAAGTCCATTATCATCACTCTGTAATGCTGGAAAAACATCTTTGAGCGGCATTTGATACCATTTCATCATACATCCTTAGTGCTATCATTGTACTTATTATAACAAGATTTATTCACAATTCACTTTAGATATGTTAGTATAGTTCATGATTTTATATGCACCTTGGGAAAAAGCTTTTAAAAAAGTTTACACCCCTTTTGAACACTTTTTACATGCACAAACAACAACCGGTCTCATTTTAATGGGCATGACAATTGTTGCACTTATTCTTGCCAATTCTCCTTTTTATGAGCTCTATCAGCATATTATTCATACAAAAATTGAATTTGACATCGGCTCACTGCAGATAAAAAATTCTCTGCATCATTGGATAAATGATGGGCTTATGGCAATCTTTTTCTTTATGATAGGACTTGAAATCAAACGGGAAATTCTTGTAGGGGAACTCTCAAATATAAAAGTTGCCATTTTACCTATTCTATCGGCTATCGGCGGCATGCTTGTTCCTGCACTTATTTTTATGGCACTTAACAAAGATAGTATTGGTGCAAACGGTTGGGGTATTCCGATGGCTACAGATATAGCTTTTGCCATTTCCGCCCTTGTATTACTTGGAAACAGAGTCTCTCCTGCCCTTGTGACTTTTTTAGTTGCACTTGCCATTGTGGATGACCTTGGTGCTGTACTCGTCATCGCACTTTTTTATACTTCACAAATTCATTTTGATTTTTTACTGCTTGCACTTGGTATGTTTTTGATTATGGTGAGTCTGAACCGTTTTGGTATTCATGCCATTCTTCCCTATTTTATAGTGGGTTTTTTTATGTGGTTTTTTATGCTTGAGTCCGGTGTACATGCCACTATTGCCGGAGTGATTGCCGCATTTACCATCCCCTCAAAACCAAAAATTCCACCGATTGACTTTACACAGCAGACAAAAAACCTGTTAGATGAGTATGACAACTATCCTGTCGCTACAGACCATACAATGCACGAACAGCAAAAAGCAATTTTGCAAAATATAAAAGACAGAATCGATGCAGTGGGTTCTCCTGCAACAAGACTAGAACAATCCTTACATCTTCCTGTGAGTTTAATTGTTATTCCACTTTTTGCACTTGCCAATGCCGGTATTCACATCAATTTTTCTTCTATTGGTGATGTTATTTTAGAGCCTGTTTCTCTTGGTATTATTTTTGGGCTTATCGGAGGGAAAATCATAGGCATTGCAGGTGTTGCATTTATCGCCATAAAAGCAGGGCTTGCTAAACTGCCCCAAGAGAGTTCCATGAGCCAACTTTTTGGTGTATCTGCTCTTGGAGGCATCGGTTTTACTATGAGTATTTTTGTCGCAGACCTTGCTTTTGTTGATGCACCAGCGCTTGTTTTTCAAGCAAAAATAGGCATAGTAACCGCGTCACTTTTAGCAGGACTCCTTGGCTTTATCTGGTTGCGATTTATTGCTACTAAATAGCTTCTATCCTGTTTCTGCCATTTGCTTTGGCACAATAAAGCATCTTGTCTACTATCATAACATACTCATTAAGCAAAGAATGTTTGTAGCTTTTATCAGGTTTTATCCACATGGCTCCCATGCTTATTGTTGCCTGTATCTTTTGTGTCTCTACTGTAAGGGTTGCTGTTTCAAAGGCATGGCGTATCTTTTCTAAAACCTGAAAACCTTCCTCCTTTTGTATTGATGAGAGTATTATAATAAACTCTTCGCCTCCATATCGTATGATAATATCAGAGCTTCTTATATGCTTTTTAACAATTTCAACAAAAAACCTCAACATTTTATCTCCAGCAATATGCCCATATGTATCATTTATTTTTTTAAAATAATCCAAGTCACACATTGCCAGTACAAAAGAATTTTCTGTTGCATAAGAGAGTTCATATTGGGTTTTAAATATAAGTTCTAAGGAATTTCGATTTAATGCACCCGTTAAATTGTCTTTTGTCATTCTTTTATTCATTTCTATATTGTCAATAAGTGCTAATTCCGTACCGATACTCAAAGAAATCATTTCACATTTTTTCAGGTAGGAGATAAGGATATGATATTCTGAAGTTTTCAAATTTAAAAATATTTTCTTTGCAAACATATGCAGATCATTATGCAACTGTTTTAAAGCCTTCAATTTTGAATTGTTTTGAATGATTTTTTTTGCATGATTGTTTAGCCACAGTCCGAAGTCACATTGCATTTCATCAAGTTCAGGAAAATCATTTTTTTCAAAATCATTAATATGTTTTGCCAAATCATTGAGCCAGTTTAAATGCGCTTCATAATATTTTATGATGATATCTTTGTCTAAAAGATCAGACAAAGAGCTGAGACGATTATTGTTTGCAGTATAAATGTCTTTTGTATATCTTGAAAGATACACATAAGCAACACCATTATTTACCTCTTTAAATAAAGTTATAAGGTTTAAAATTTTATTACTGTCATTATTTTGTGCAATTCTGGACAATAAAAGATTTTTCAGTCCATAAATCTCATTGGTCATAATAATATAAGGAACATTAATAGATATTTTATACAATGCCAGCTCTTTATACAGTGTATTAACATCATTTGAAGTAAACTCTTGATGAAGCAGATTGATAATTCTTATATAAAACTGTTTCACTACCTGTGCACAATCATATGATTCTATACAGGTCAAATATCTATCTCGTAATTCAGTATAAATTCCCTCTGCATCACCCTTTAAAACTCCAGAAAAATTGTATTTCATCTATAAATCCTTATTCTAACAAAAACCACTCTGTATTGTGTTTCGTATTATAACAAATTCTCCTAAAATCTTTGGAGTCTGCTTATAGAGCAGAGGAGAGTCCAAATCTATATATTTGACAACATCACGGTAAGCAAAACAAAGTGCATAGGCGACACTGATTGAAGTAGGACCTTCTAGCATAGAACCGAGCATACAACTTATATTTTTTTCTCTTGCAAAGGCTAAAATCTCTTGTGCCTTGCTAAGTCCGCCGCACTTCATCAGTTTAATATTAATCATATCCGCAGAACCGTTTTCATAGACTTTTTTTACATCTTCTAGCGTAAATACGGCTTCATCTGCAAGTATAGGAATTGTACTCTTTTGGGTTATCTTCTTTAAACTCTCCAAATCATCTGCCGCTACAGGCTGTTCAATCAGGCTTACATGTAAACTCTTTACCGCCTCGACATATTCCAAAGATGCCTCAAGACTCCATGCCTGATTGGCATCTATAAGTAGCTTCGCCTGCGGAATTTTTTCAGCTATTGTCTTTGTGACATTTACAGCATGAACTATATCACCGCCAAGCTTTACTTTTAAAATATCAAAACCATTTTCATACGCTTTTTGTGCATCTTGCAACATTGTATCTGCATCATTGAGACTGATGGTTACATCTGTTTTTATGGGCGAAAAATCTTTTGCACCAAAATATTGCAACAACGATTGCTTCTTCTCTTGTGCCTTTAAAGAAACAATCGCCATATCAAGTGCCGCTTTTGCACTTGAGCCTATAGCACTTACATGTAACACATGCAAAGCCTCCAAAAGTTCTAACCCAAGCAAACTGTTTTTTGCACTTGCAATAGAGCTTACAATACTCTCTAAATCTTCCCCTGTAATTGCTTTAGTCGCAGGTGCTTCTCCATAGGCAAAAAAGCCATTGTTACATGTAAGCTTTACACGCACAAACTCTACATTTTCCACCCTCCGCAAAGCAGTTACAAAAGGAGTACGAAGCGGTATTGCTTCTGTACTTATTTGTATGCTTTTTATTTTTATATCCAAATTATCTCTCATGTTGCGAGCCTTAATAAAATATTCCCAACCAAAAGCCCACCGAATGTTCCTATCAAATACCCCATAATTGCCATGAGAACACCTATACTTACCAGTGCTTTGTTGTATGTTGCCGCGAGAATTGGGGCGGAAGCTACACCGCCTATATTTGCTAAAGATGCAACCGAAATACTAAACAAGTCAAGTTTAAATATCTTGGCGCCTATAAGCATAAAAAAAGCGTGAATAAGCAAAATAACAAAACCTGCAAACATATACATCCCAAGACCACTAAAATTTTCTATAATCGCACGGGAGCCTATGAGAGCTATTAAGATGTAGAGCATTGTTGTTGCCACTTCGTTAGAGCCATTGATAAAGCGTAATTTTGTAAAAGAGCCTAGCACGCCTAAGAGTGTAGAAAAAAGGACTATACTTGTTGTGGTATTGAGTATGACAAAATTTTCGGCTATTATCTGAGAGAGCAGAGATGCACCGAGTGCCAAAAGAATTAAGAGCCAGTATCTTTTTACTCCCATAGAACAGGCACAGCCGATTTTGTCCAAATATGCCAATTTTTCTTCACTCTTTGTAAATTTGTTAAATATTTTTGCAGAAGGTACTAAAAAAAGTAAAAGCATTACCCATAAAGTATAATTCACACTGTCCACAACAAGGGCATAGGCAAAGGCATCTTCGCTTACATGTAACGCACTTCCGACAGCTATCATATTTGCGGTTCCTCCCATCCAACTGCCTGCAATCGCTCCAAATGCCGCCGCCGTCTCTTTGTTAAAATCAAACAAGTACGCAACAACTATAAAAGCAAAAGCAATGGAGAAAATGGCTAAAGCATAGGCAATTAAAAGTGATTTTCCAAGTTTAAAAAAGTGTTTAAAATCAACCTCTAAAAGCATTAAAAAAAGCATTGCCGGCAATAAATTTGTTTTTGTAAGTTTATAGATATGTGCTATTTCTTTGTTTTGTTCAAACACTCCCAAAGAAGCAAGTAGCATAGAAGCAGCATATATCAGCACAACGACAGGAATATACTCGAAAAACTTATGTTTTGATTTGATTTGTAAAAAACTCAAGGACGCTACAAGTAAGGCAAGCGTAAAAAGATATGTAAGAGGAGAGTCAATCAACGCTTTAACCTACTTTTTCATTAGTATATCATATAATAGCAATATGGTAAATCAAAGCAAATTAGCCTAGGTTAAAACTTCAATGTTATTAAGTTAAGCAGCTTTTTTGGAACGCGGACTTTCAAACGCTAAAGCGTGACTTGTGAGAAAAACTAAATTTTTTTCTGTAGTCCGGGCTGAGAGTGGCAAGACTATTGCAACAGCCGGCACTGAAGTACCGGTTCCGACAATACCATTAAGTTAAGTAGCTTTTTTGGAACCCGTACTTTAGTGCGGGCTTTGTGTCTTTAAAGACTAAGGCCTAGGTTTCAATGTGTTTTATATACCATTATATAATTAAAAGAGAAACTCTTATGGCAAAAAAATATGTAATTTTAGATACCGAAACAACGGGCACAGATGAAGAAGACAGAATTATACAACTCGGGTATATGGTTTTAGGGGAAAAAGAGATAGAGGTGCATAATGAATTTTGTAGCACCGATATTGCTATAAAATTTGGTGCGATGGAAGTGCACAGTATTACCCCTGATTTACTTGAAGGCAAACCGCTTTGTGTAGAGACACAGGCATATAAAAGATTGTTGGAGTTAAATACTGCAGAGAATTATCTTATCATTCACAATGCCCCTTTTGATATAACTATGCTCGAAAAAGAGGGATTTACAACACAAATGCAGGTTATCGACACACTCAGGGTTGCCAAACATGTGATGCCCGATGAAGAAGCACACAGATTGCAGTATTTTCGTTACAAAATGGAGCTTTACAAAGAAGAACAAAAAGAAGCTAATGATTTAGGCATAGAAGTAAAAGCTCATGATGCCATTGGGGATGTTCTTGTACTTAAACTTTTTCTCTCAAAACTTAAAGCAATAGTCCAAGCACAATTTCCAAATGAAAATCCGGTTGAAAAGATGGTCGATTTAACAAACACTCCTATTTTAGTGCAAACATTCAGATTTGGAAAACATAAAGGCAAAAGCCTTGAAGAAGTAGCTCGTGGAGATGCAGGGTATCTGCGATGGATGCTCAAAAATATGGAAAATCTTGATGAAGATATGCGTTACTCTATTAACTACTACTTGGAGTCATAGATCCGAACAGGTAAATACCCTAGGCTTTAATCTTTAAAGACACAAAGCCGGCACTGAAGTACCGGTTCCGAAAAAGCCTCTTAATTTAATGACAGTAATCCGAACAGTATAAATAAAACAAAAGCAATTGCACCACTTATAAGCGCATAAGGAAGTTGTGTTTTAACATGCTCCATCACTTCACAGTCACTCGCAAGTGAGGAGATAATCGTCGTGTCAGAAATCGGGGAGCAGTGGTCTCCAAAAACCCCACCGCTTATGACAGCACCTATAACCAACGCAACATCAGCATCCATTCCCACGGCCATAGGCACCCCAACAGGTATCATAATACTAAAAGTACCCCAAGATGTACCGGTGGAAAATGAAATAATACTGCTGAGTAAAAAAATGACACCGGCTAAAAGGGAAACGCTTAAAGTATTATTTGCAAGTGAAGCCAAATACTGTCCTGTTTTCAGATCAACCGTCACATCTCCTATTCCAAAAGCAAAAAGGAGTATCAATGCTATAGGAAAAAGCTTTTTTGCGCCGATATAGGCACTTTTTGTATAGGTTTTTACAGACATATTTTTTGTACCGATATAATAAATAAACATCACCATCAATGTTGTGAGCATTGTATAATATATAGAACTTGAACCGCTACCTTTTAACATATCGCCCTTGCCTGTTATATATAAAAACATAAATACAAAAGTAATCATCAAAAATATAGGAATAAGCATATAACTCATACTTGTTTTTGTCTTTACATGTAATGTGCTTTTAGTTAAAGAAGGTTTTGCCCCTTTCATAGGACCGATGTTAATATTAAACCATACTGCTAAAAAAGTTACAAGCAAAGCACTTATGGCGTAAAAGTTATAAATAACACTATGCAGAAGTAAATTTACACTATCCCCCTCTATAGTACCTGTTTGTATTTGCGTACTAATAAGTCCGAGCAAAAGTGCACCCCAGCCATTAAGAACAATTAATGAGCTGATTGGTGCGGAGGTAGAATCACATACAAATGCCAGTTTTGCATGTGATACATTTTCTTTGTCGCAAAGCGGTCTGCCGACAGCACCCGCAATTAAAGAGGTTATCGAAGACTCTATAAAAATCACTATACCAATAAAATAACTGACAAGCAAAGCAGAACGAGGAGAATTTACAAGTGTAGTTTTTTGTGTCATAAAAGAGACAAAACCGTTAATGCCTCCGCTTTTTTGCATAAGTTCCATCACACTACCCACCAAAACGGCAAAAGCCAAGGTTTTGAGTATCCAAGCTTGGCTTAAAAGAGAAAAGAACAAGTTAAATGTAGCACTCAAGGTGCTAAGTATGGAGTAGTCATTAAGAAAAAAAAGTCCTAAAAATATTCCGCCAAATAAAGAAAGTATAATATTTTTAGTATACAAAGCCAAAAATATGGCTAAGAGTGACGGAAAAATACTTAAAAGAGAAAGTTCTATAATAAAACCTTAAAATTCCATTGCCAAAAGCATCACACCCGTTCTGCCAAAGACTTCTCTGTATCTATCACACTCTTTTTTATCTACAATCTTAAAGCCAAGTTTTTTATAAAAAAGCTCGGCTTCAAGAGAACCTATTTCTATAATTGTTTGTACAATTCTATAGCCTTTGAGTCTTGCACTCAACAAACTTTTTTGCATTAATGCTTTGAGTACACCTACATCTATGAAACCCTCTAACTCTTCCATAAAATCAAACATTAATCTACTTTTGTTCGTATTAAAACTACAATCATAAACAATTTCCAAAGGTTTGTTTATTTCATCGCCACAGCCTATTTCTTTTAAAGCTGCAATAAAAGCCTCTTTTGTTGCTATTCTCGGTTCATAGCTACATAATGAACCGACATTTTTTCCATCCATTTGCGCTATTAAAAAATTTTTATAGTGACAATGACTTTTTGCTTCTGTTTGTATCAGTTTTTGCAATTTTTTTAAAATGATTGCATCATCATTTGTTCCAAACAATATATCAAACAAACCATCTTTCTTTCCGGCTCTTGAACTTTGTAAAATCATTTGTGCCAAAAAAGGAGCGTCATCAGACTTGGCTTGTTTTATTGTTATACTCATTATTTTATCCAACATTAATTTTTTTATTTTTCTCTTAACATCATAAGCAAGAAGTTATAAGAGTAATGGTACCATACTTTATGATAAAAAGTTTCTTAATTCTTACAAGTTTTTCAATTTTATTGTTTTCATCCCAACAAATAGTTTTAGTTGTTGCTGATAATATGAATAGTTCTCAGGCAAAATTAGCATGCTATGAGGGTGATAAAAAAGTCTTTAGCACCATACGAGTGAATTTAGGGAGGAATGGCTTAGCTTGGGGAGTTGAAAATAAAATAAGTTCTAAAAACTCTACTGATATTTTAAAATATGAGGGTGATAAAAAAGCACCTGCCGGTATTTTTACCCTTACAAATATCTTTGGTTATGCTAAAAAAAGTAATTATAATGTCCCCTACCTCTATATAGAAAAAAACTTAATATGTGTAGATGATACACACTCAAACTTCTATAATCAAATCATAATGGCACAAGGGAATGAAAAAAGCTTTGAATATATGAAAAGAGATGATGCGCAATATAAAATAGGCATCGTAGTAAATTATAACAAAAAAGCGGTCAAAGGCAGAGGTTCGTGTATATTTATGCACATTCAGCGTGCTCCAAATACTCCAACAGTAGGCTGCACATCAATGAGTGAGGAAAATATCAAGAAAATCGCCAACTGGCTTGACAAAAAGAAAAACCCTATTTTAGTGCAAATTCCAAAAAAAGCTGCAAAAAAAGTTATACAACTTTATCCGCAGCTCAAAAGTTCTCAGCTTTTAAAATAAGATAAGATTACTCTGCTTCTTTTTCCATTCTATCTTTAGCTTCTATCCCTAAAAGAGAAAGACCCGTTTTAAGACTTAGCCCAACTACTAAAAGAAGTTTTAGTAATTTTGCTTCATCATCCGTACCAATCATGCGAACATCATAATAAAATTTATGCAACGAAGCAGCTAGAGATTTTAAATAATCTGTCAATTTCTGTACCTGTCTCGTAGTAAAAGCATCTTCTATTACTTCAGGCAACAAAAGCGCATCAAAAAGAAGGGTATCTGCATTTTCACCAAGATTTTTAAGACTTGACACATTGATGTCTTCGCGAGATACACTAGCTTTGCTCAACAGGGTTTGAATTCTTGCATGGGCATACTGAATGTAGAAAATCGGGTTTGAACTGTCTTGCTTTTTAAATTCAGCCAAATCAAATTCAAGTGCCGTATCGCTTTTTTTACTTGCAAAAATGAAACGCAAGGCATCGGCACCAATTTCCTCGACAATGTCACTCATCAATATCACATTTCCAGCACGCTTACTCATTTTATAGGGTTCACCGTCTTTTAGAAGACTCACCATTTGAGAGAGTAAAACTTCAAGCTTCTGCGCATCATAACCAAGGTATTCAACAGCAGCTTTGACACGAGGAATATACCCGTGATGATCAGCGCCCCAGATATTTATATAATGATCATATCCCCGTTCAAATTTTTGATTATGGTACACAATATCACCCGCAAGATATGTCGGACGACTGTCTTCACGCACAACGACTCTATCTTTTTCATCGCCCTTCGCCTCTGATGCTATCCAGACTTTGCCATCTTTTTCATAAATACCAGAACCCATTTTTTTCATTACTCTGTCCCAGTCGGCATATAAACCTGACTCATACACAAAAGTATCAAAAAAGATGTTCAAGTCACCCAAATCTTTGACGACTATTTTCATTACTTCATCTTTTGCCCATAAAGCAAGTTCTTTTTGACGAGATTCATCATAAAAAATTTCTACGCCGAATTTTTCCATTGCATCACGAGACAATCCATCAAGGTATTCTCCACGATAATAACTCTCAGGAAATTCCACCGTTTCATCCAAAAGATTTTCTCTTGCATGAAGTTGAATAGAAAGCCCAAGCAAATCAATCTGATTACCTGCATCATTTACATAATACTCAGCTGTAATGTCATAACCCAAGTGTTTTGCAAGACGATATAAGGTATCGCCATAAACAGCACCACGGGCATGACCGATATGCAAAGGTCCAGTCGGATTGGCACTCACAAATTCTAAAAGTATTTTTTGATTTTTTTCTTGCTTTGCAAAGTCTGAAGGATTACTTAAAGCCCATGAAGCATATTGGGCTAGAAACTCTTCACTTAAACGAAAGTTCAAGTATCCTTTAACTGCTTCTACTTTGGAAAAAACATCACTATCTTCAAAAGAAGAAGCAAGCTCATCTGCAATAATCATAGGAGATTTTCGCAACTCTTTTGCCAAAGAAAATGCTATAGGCGTAGCAAAATGACCAAATGAGCGGTCACGCGGCTTTTCTAAAACAACTTCGCGACCTATTTTTTCGCGCAATAACGCCGATACTCGTTGCTTCAATGTTTACACTTGTGTTGTAGATTTTGGAGTTGATTCAGTAGAAGCTACTTCATCGCTTTTCTCAACTTTTTTAGGTGTCTCAACTTCAACTTCATCTATATCTTTCATTTCAGCTTTAAAGTTTTTAATTCCTTTACCAAGACCTTTTGCTAAATCAGGTATCTTTTTTGCTCCAAATAATAAAACGATAATTCCAAAGATTATCAGTAGTTCTGTTCCACTAGGCATTCCCATATTTGTTTCCTTTTATAAATTAAGTTGTGAAGTATAACTCACATTTGCTGTAAATACTCTTATCACTATATATTATCTTTCAACTTTTACAAATCTTCCCATTTTTGCACAAATTCATTTATCTCTTCATTTGATTTCTTAAATCTTGCTATCTTTGCAATTAGATGTAATTTATTAGCTGCTTTATCTAAATCATCATTTACAAGTAGGTATTCATACTCTGATACCCTTTGAATTTCACGCCTTGCCATTTTCACCCTTCGTTCAATTACTTCTTTTGCATCTGTATGACGGTTTTGTAATCTTTTTTGTAGCTCACTCAGAGTAGGAGGTGTAATAAATACCGATGTTGTTATCTCTCCTAATCTACTGCTAATCGCACTGTTCCCCTGCACATCTATGTCAAATATTACAAGTTTTCCTTTTGAAAGTGCCTTTTTCACAGGTTTGAGTGAAGTTCCATAATAGTTCCCATGCACAATGGCATATTCTAAAAACTGGTCTTCTTCTATCTCTCTTTTAAATTCTTCTTCATCTACAAAATAATAATCAACCCCATCCTTTTCGCCCTCTCTAATTGGACGCGTTGTCGTAGATATAGAAAAATAGCACTCTCCAATATCATCCATTATTTTATGAATTAATGAACTTTTACCTGCACCGCTTGGACCTGAAAGCACCAAAACAGCGCCATTTATAGAACTCATTAATTGTCACCGAGTGTAATATTTATACTTATTTTCATGCCTTTCATTGAGGCAGCTACTTCTTTGTTATTAAGTGCTTCAAGAAGTTTTTTAAGAGCTTTTACCCCACTATTATCTTCTTTATTTTCCTTTATATCTTCAAGTTCTGCCACGGCAGGAGTATCTATGTCTTCAAGCTCTGTTTCAGTGTCTGTAACTTCTTCCTCAGCTTCTTCTCTTTCAACCTCTTCTCCGAGTGCTATTTTCAAATCTTTACTCGTTAAGTCAGCTAAAGGGTCTATCTCATTCGTTGCAATTTTCAGTAAAGTATCTTCGTCCAATTCACTTTCTAATTCTTCTGGAGTTAAATTTTCAACAGCATTTTGAATTTCATCTTCTAAATTCATTTCTTCGCTTTCTTCCACTACTGCTTCTGCAACTTCTTCTTCAGGTTCTTCAATTTCTTCTGGTTCTTCTTCAGGTTCTACAATTGCTTCTGGTTCTTCTTCAATTTCTTCTGGTTCTTCTTCAAGATTAAATTCATCAGGAACAATATCTAAAGCACTATCTTCAATGTTTAATTCCTCTGTAGCAGCTTCATCTACCTCATCTTCTAGTTCTTCTTCTGTCGCAGTTTCTAAATCCTCAACCTCTTCATCTTCCACTTCTTCATCTTCTATATTTGCTTCTGAAATATCTACATCTGCTTCATCTTCCAAATCAAGAGCCAAATCATAATCTGCTAAGAGATCTTCTTCTTGTGCCACTGTATCATCGCTGTTTTGCTCTTCTAATTCATCTAAATTTAGTTCATCTAATTCATCAAGTTCTAAACTTTCAATATCATTTTGCACTTCTTCATCAAAGTTGAGCTCTTCTTCATTTTCATCAAGTAAGTCTTTTACTTTTTGTGCTTCATCATCATCTAATACACTTTCACCTATGTGTTCTTCACTTTCAAGATTTAACTCATCTAAATCATTAAATATCTGTTCTTCTTCATCTCCTTCGTTCTGCACTTCTTTTTCAAACATTGTAAACAGTTCTACCAAATCTGTTGGTAAAAAAGGTTTTTTTAATATAGAAGAAAACGATTCTATCTCTTGTGCATCTTTCGCACATATAAAAAGTGATTTTTTATATTTTACTTTTTTTTCTAATTCATCTAATAATTCATCATTGTAAATACTGTCATCCACGATGATTAAATCATACTTTTGAGATGCAACACCATCTATGTTAGATGCTATATCTACTTCATCAGAAGTTTTTTGTGCACTAAGTGTAACTAATTTATTTACAACGGGATTATCATTTAAAAGCAGTATTTTCACGCATATTCCTTTGGATGATTTCTTGATTGTAGTTCAAAAATCTCTCTTTACACTATTGTAGCAAAAAAAAACTAAAAAAACATTTCTAAAGAGTTAAATGCTTCTTGAACTTGTCCTTTAAATACCAACATAATTGCTGTAAGTGTTGCTATTAACACAACAAAAGCTACCATAATTTTTATAGGAAACCCAATGACCAAAAGATTAAATTGTGGCATAGTCTTCATAAGCATACCAAAAATTACATCGGCAAGCCAAGAAAGTGCAATGACAGGAAATGCAATAATAAAGCCTACTAAAAACATATTTGATGTGGCATGCATAATGTAATGAAATAAATCTTTACTCATCACAAAACCGCCTAAAGGAATAGTTTTGAGAGAATTATTGACAAAGAGTAACACCCAATGATCTAAATTGAGTGCAAGCAAAATCATCAAAGCCATTAATGATAAAAATTGAGAAATAATAGGCATCGAAATACCAGACTGAGGATCAATAGCACTTGCCATAGAAAATCCCATCATAAACGATATTTGACCACCGGCAAAGGTAATAACATTGTAAGCAAGTTGCAAAACAACTCCCACTGATAAACCTAACATTAACTCGCCAAGAATCGCTACAATTAAAGTTGGGACATCAATGCTAATTGCAAGCGGAGGCATTGATGCATAAAAAACGACAGTAAAGAAAAAAGCCATTGCTGCTTTTATATTCATAGGAATATTTTGATGATTAAAAATTGGTACAGCTATAAAAAGTCCGGCAAAACGAAAAAACAATAAGAGAAAACCAACTACATTAGTTTCATTAAATATCTCTGTCCAGCCCATGCCTATAACCTCTACTTAATCAGTTTCAATTCTTTATCTTCAAGTTTATATACTCTGTTGCACATGTGTGCCAAATCATTATCATGCGTTACAAGTATCATACCTGCTCTATTATTCTTACAATAATCAAAAAATAATTTCATGACTTCTGATGCTGTTTCATTATCAAGATTTCCTGTCGGTTCATCTGCAAATATAATAGATGGCTTTTTTGTGAGGACTCTTGCTATAGAAATACGCTGTTGTTGCCCACCTGAAAGCTCTGTAACTTTTTGATGCATACACTGCCCAATGTCTAAATTTTTAAGCAGTTGATTGTCTATATGTTTTTGTGAAAGAATCTCTGATACTTCAAGGTTTTCCAAAGCGGTAAAACCTTTAAAAAGGTAATGAGATTGAAATACAATGCCGAGCTTGTTTCTTTTTACCAAAACCAACTCTTTTTTACTCATGGCACTGACATTTTTACCAAAAAGTTCTACTTCTCCGTCATCGGGTTTTAATAAAGTTGCTAAGAGGTGCAACAATGTTGACTTACCGCTCCCGCTCATGCCAATGATGGCGATACTCTCTTTTTCTTGAAGTGACAAAGAGACATTTGAAAAAAGTTCATATTCAAATGAGTGTGATAATTTTTTAGCAGATAATAGATTCATAAAGGAATTATATTCTACTCTTGCTTATTATAATATTTTACTACTCAAATATTTTGTCACAGCCTTTTTTTGACTGTCTATCTAATTTTTTAAAATAATTTTTTTCTATCAACTTTTTTATGATAAATGCTATATATCCTTTAATATAAAAATTAAAAACTTTACCAACAGCATATCTTCTTCCTAATGCTATAAGTATGCCTCGTGACTTTATATTATGTTTTTTTAACTCTTTTTTATTGACTAAATTCATTATATTTTCACTGCATACATCTGCCATCTGCTCCGCTACATCAGCAGTCGGTGCGACAAATTGCCCCTTATTATATAAAGTTGCACAATCGCCTATTGCAAATACTTCTTTATAGGTATCAACCTGTAAATATTCATTAATATTGACAAATCCTCTCTCATTTTTTTCTAAGGCAAGTTTATATATAAGCCCATTTGGCTCTATCCCTCCTGCAAAAATCATAAAATCCATAGGAATATTTTCGCCATTACTTACAGTCACATCATGAGCAGTCATAGATGTTACTTTTACATTATTTTTTATATTTACTTCTAAATCAAGCAACCTCTTTTCAGACTCTGTCGCCAAATATTCATCCATACCTTTTAGTATTTTCTTTGAAGAGTTTACTAAAATTATATTGAGTTTTCTACATAAAAAATTATTGTTATAATAAAATTCTTTTGCAAAAGATGCCATTTGTGCAGAAATTTCAACCCCGCTCAGCCCTCCTCCAGCTACTACAATATTCAAAGGGGTACATTTACTGCCACTTTCTTCTACCTTCTTAAAAAGTGACATTTCAAATTTTTGTTTAAAATACATTGCCCTATGCAGTGCTTTTACGCCATGTGCATATTCTTTTAAACCATCTATACTTGGTAAAAATTTCGTTCGAGTCCCTACCGCTATAATGACATAATCATAAGAGTAGCGTTGTGTACTCGTAATTACTTTTTTATTCATAAAATCTATATTGTCAACTTCTTGCTTGTAAAAAGTTACATTATCATCAAAACCTTTACAGTAGGTAAATAAATCTACACTTACTTTGGCAAAATCTTTTTCATTTGCAATTAATTCATACACATCTGTCTGCATAAAATGATAAGCATTTTTATCAAATAATAAAATTTCATTCTTTTTATATTTAGAGAGTTTTTCAATAGCTTTTAGCCCACCATAGCCGCCACCAATAATAATTATTTTATTCTTATCATTCATAATAAAAAACTATACCATAACTATTACAAAAAGGAGCTAAGCCAACAACTTTATCACGGTAATTCAAAACTCAGCTATTTTTATATTTTGTACCTAGGTTTTAAAGTTAATGTTTTTTTGGAACCGGTACTTTAGTGCCGGCTATTGCAACTTTCTTGCCACTCTCAGCCCGGACTAAAGTCCGCGTTCCAAAAATCAACAATTTTTTAATATATAACTGAGTTTTGAATTACCGTGCAACTTTATGGAGTACACTATTTTTTAACATTTGTAATTCCTTAAATATATTTTCTATGAAATATTGATTTTATATTGATATGTAGTATAGAATTACGAAAAAATTGGTGGTCTAAAAGGCTTGCATTTAAGATGAACTGAATATATTTTATCTATATACGCGAGGTTTAATGATTGTATAGGGGCGATAAAAAAATCATCGACAAATACGAAAGATAGGGCATAATAGTATCATTAATGTTACCATTATGCCCTTTTATTTAAAAAATTGCTTTATTAGCTCATTTGTGCTGCAACTTCTGCTGCGAAGTCTTCTTCTTTTTTCTCAATGCCTTCACCAACTTCAAGGCGAATAAATTCAGTAATTTCAGCAGTACCACCACATGCTTTAGCCGCTTTATCAACTGCTTGTGCCACAGTTAATTTATCATCTAAAACATATTGTTGGTCTAGTAATGCTTGTTCTTGATCGAGAAGTGTATTATCTAAAATAAAACGAGCTACTTTACCAGGAATAATTCTGTCTAAAATTTTCTCAGGTTTCCCCTCTGCAATTAACTCCGCTTTGATGTCCGCTTCTGCTTTTTTCATAACTTCGTCTGTAAGTTGCATCATAGAGATGTATTGAGGAACATTTTTAAGAGGCTTTTTAAGTCTTTTCAACTCTTCATTCTCTTTTTTCAATGCTTCAATACGACCTTTTGTCTCACTCTCAACATATTCAGCATCAAAATCTTTGTAGCTGAGTGTGCTTGGCTTCATTGCAGATGCATGCATTGCAATTTGTTTTAGTGTATCTTTCATGCACTCGGCAGTCTTTTCACTATCACATTTTGCTTTTACAATCACGGCAATACGACTATTTGAGTGAATGTATGAGTTTAATGCTTCATCCGGTGCCGCTGTTAATGTACCAAAACGACGAATTTCAATTTTTTCACCGATTTTCGTCACAGTTTCAGTAAATTTAACACCAAAGTCGCTTGCCATCAAGGCATCAACATCAGAAGGCTGATTGTTATACACTTCTGCTGCAGTATCTTTTATAAGATTTTGAAAACCTTCATTTTGTGCAACGAAGTCTGTTTCAGAATTTACTTCTACAACAGAAGCTTTAGAATTGTCATCAGCCATTTTCAGCCCAACAAGACCTTCTGCTGCAATACGGTCAGCTTTTTTAGCCGCTTTAGCAATACCACGCTCTTTAAGCAGTTCTTTTGCTTTTTCCATATCGCCATCAGCTTCAACGAGAACTTTTTTACAATCCATCATTGGTGCGTCAGTCGCTTGACGCAACTCTTTTACCATTGCTGCTGTAACTGCTGCCATAATTATACTTCCTCTGTAGTTTTTTCTTCAGTTGCTACAGCTTCAGTTGCCGGAGCTTCTTCAGTCGCTGCTTCTTCTGTTTGTTCTTCTTCTGCAGGTGCATCACGAAGTGCTTTTCCTTCATTGATAGCTGCTGTCATTTCACGACAAAACAGTTGAATAGAACGGATAGCATCATCATTACCAGGAATTGGGTAAGTAATAAGATCTGGGTCACAGTTAGTATCAAGTGGTGCTACAACTGGAATATTTAAACATCTTGCTTCTAAAACTGCAATGTGCTCTTTTACTGCATCAATTACAAATAACATATCAGGAAGTCTTTTCATAGTACGAATACCACCAAAGTATTGTTCTAATTTAACTTTTTTACGAGCAAGCATTAACGCTTCTTTTTTTGTTAAAAGATCAATTTGACCATTTTCTTGCATCTCTGTAATAACATCAAGTTTACGAATAGATTTTTGAATAGTCGGGAAGTTAGTAAGCATTCCTCCTAACCATCTGTTGTCTACATACGGCATATCACAAGCGATTGCAGCTTCACGGACTGAGTTACGAGCTTGTTTTTTTGTACCAACAAAAAGAATAGTTTTTCCTTCTGCTGCTGCATCCATAACGATTGTATATGTATTACGGAAATAACGAAGCGTTTTTTGCAAATCTATAATATAGATATTTTTACGAACACCAAAGATGTATTTTTTCATTTTTGGGTTCCAACGACGCGTTTGGTGTCCGAAGTGTACACCACATTCTAAGAGGTCTTTCATAGTTACCATAGGGTATCCTTAAAGGTTTTGTTTCAAACCAGAAATTTATCAGTTAGCTTTGGCAATGTCGAACAATTATCCGCTAAAAAACGGGTTGCACTGATTTTTGACACATACCTGTTAATATTTTCTATCTTTACATGTAAAGAAGAAAAATCCGCGAATTATACTCAATTTTTATTTAAATCTAGCTTTTGTTTTCATTTACTAATAATATAGATAAGCCAATGAAATATAACAAATAATTATAGTAATATATAAGAAGTTTAAAACTATCTTTATATTTAATAATGTATAGTATCACAGAAATAACACAAAAAAAGGGATCTTATGAAAAAACCTCTCCTCCTTTCTTTAGCAACTATTGCTATATTGGGAACAACAAACCTAAGTGCAGAATCAATGTATGACCAATTTCAGGCTATGAAGATTGAAATGCAAAAAATGAAAAAAGAGCTTGAAGAACTCAAGTCCAAGCAACATACAGTAGTTGCTCATAAAAAAGAAGACAAAGCTTCAGTCAACGCTAAAAAAATGGCTTCTGCAGATGATGAAAGCGATGACGAAGGTGATGACGAAGAGATGACGGTAAAAGAACAACTTGCCGATATTCAAGACAGTATTTCAGACCTCAACAAAAACACAAATGGAAATCACATCAAACTAAGTGTTGATTATAGATTTGCCCTTGACAATCTCCAATACAAAATGGCAGATGGCAGTACACAAAAGAACAATGCTTTTATGACAAACAGACTCTGGATAAATATGAACTGGGCTGCAACAAAACACTTAAGTTTTACAGGGCAAATTGCTTACAACAAAGCCTTTGGGGCAAGAAGCGGTGCTAGCACAAATAATGGCTACGAAACATTTGACTGGATAGCCAATGAAAATGCTTATGATGACACTCTTCGTATTCGTTCTGCATATTTTTTATATAAAAATGACACCTTTATGGGTACAGATGTCCCTTGGACTTTCAGTGTTGGACGCCGTCCATCAACAAACGGACACCTAGTCAACTTAAGAGATGACGACCATGCAGCTTCTCCTATGGGGCATAATATTAATGTTGAGTTTGATGGGCTTAGTGCAAAATTTGCCCTAGAAAATGTAACCGGTGTGGATGGTATGTATGTAAAATTTTGTGCCGGTCGTGCTATGAGTAATGCCGCACCACGATTTAATACAGCACCATATGCAGATACGACTTCAAATGCTTCTATAGATTTACTTGGTTTGATTTTTACACCTTGGAGCGATGGACAGTACACTGTCAATACCCAATATTACTTTGCAAATAACCTTATAGATGGTAATACTACAGGAACAGGATTTGACACAGTAGGAAACATGCATGCAATTACAGCAAACTTTGTTGCCAATGGCATCGGTGACGGTATTAACGACTTTTTAGATGATACGATATTTTTTATCAGTGGGGCTATGAGTATTACAGAACCTGATCAGGGACAAGGCATGCTCGGATCAACTACATCACAAAAAGGGTATTCTGAGTGGGTTGGTGTACAATATCCGTCACTTATCAGCGAAGAAGGAAGATGGGGACTTGAGTACAATCACGGTTCTAAATACTGGAGAAGTATTACATACGGTGAAGACACAAACATTGGTTCAAAACTGGCTACTCGTGGGGATGCTTATGAAGCATACTTCACAGAGCCGTTAATAGAAGACATCTTATCATTGCAGATTCGTTATACCTACATAGACTACAAATATACAGGAAGCAACGGTTTCTTTGGTAATACTTCAGGAAATGCAATGAGTATGGATGAAGCAATAGCAGCCGGACAAGGTGCAAATGTAGTAGATTCAGCGCAAGACATCCGCTTCTATCTAAGATACAGATACTAGTTTTCTAGTATCTCCTTCTCTGGTTCGCCCAGATAAAACCCTTGTATTCGTTCAATATCAAGCGATTTGACTTTTTCAAATACCGCTTGATTATGAACAAATTCTGCAATAATAATTAAATTCAACTTTTTAGCAAAACTTACAATCGTTTCAACGACTATTTGAACATTTACATCGGTATCGAGATGTTTTATAAGACTTCCATCAATTTTAATATAATCAATATCAAGTTTGAGAATATGCTCAAAATTTGAATACCCCGAACCAAAATCATCTATAGAAATTTTGCATCCAAGTCGTTTCATGCTGAGTATAAAAGAAGAAACTTCTTCATAATTATCAATACCCTCTGTTTCCAAAATTTCAAATACAATTTTGTTGTTTACGCCATATTTCTTCACATTTTTTTGAATATAAGCTACCATATCCACATCAAGAATATCATTTATAGAAAGGTTGACAGAAAAAGTCGTCTCCCTATGCTGAAAATATTGACAACTTTTTTCAATCATAATTTTTGTTAGTTGAGGATAGAGTTTACTTTTTTGTGCAATGGTTAAAAATTTAAAAGGGCTTACTACCGAACCGTCAGTATCAATAAGACGAATTAAACACTCATAACTGACGGGTTCTTGTGTTTTTGCATCAAATATAGGTTGAAAAAAGGGTATAATTCTCTCTTCTTTAATCGCACTTTTTATTTTTTTGACCCACTCCATGTTTTCTTTATACTGTCTTTTGACATCTAGTTTTGCGTCATACAATAAAAAATATTTTTTCTGCTCTTTTGCAAGTTTTAGAGCGATATCTGCTTTTTCCAACATTTCATCGGTATCCATAGTCCCGCCAAAAGTAACTCGAATGTAAATTTCACTCTGCTCATACTCAAAAACCATTTTTTCAATCTCTTTGGTTAATCTGTTGACAACCTTCATAAAAGTTCTATGAGAGGGTTTATGCTCAAAAAATAATGAAAATTCATCACCAGAGAGACGGCTGAGACTGATATTTTTTTCCTCTTCAAAAAAATGTAGCAGTCTTTTTGTAAACTCCACTAAAACATAATCACCCGCATTTTGTCCGTAAAAATCATTAATCTCTTTAAAATCATCAATATTTAAAATCAGTAAAGCAGCATCATGTTTGGAATGTTCAATGTCATTAAAAAGTTTTTTTCTATTTGGTAACTGTGTCAAATCATCTTTAAACAACTGTGCCTGCAACTCTTTAGTTTTTTTATTGACTTCTTCTTCCAAAAAGATATTAATGTCTTTTTGTTTGTTGGTAAAATCACATATCTTTTTTTGCATCTCATTCAAGGCGGATACTATCAAAGAAATTTCATTATTTTGTTTTATAGGCTCCATTTGTATTTTTTTTTCAGGAGAGAAACCTTTGAGTACTCTTGCAATTTGCTTCAAAGGTTTTAGCAGTTTGTCAATATACAGACTAAGCAGTATAAATATTATGAGCATTATTATCAGCATGACTACTAAAAGTTTATTATATTTTTTTATAAGTTGTTTATAATTATGATTGGAATAGTTAAGCTCAATAGTAGCCATTTTCTTTTGAGAATTTGGTTGAGAAATATCTTTTTTGACGATAAAAAGACTTTCACTCTTATTTTTGGATTTTACGACATAAAGAGTTGCCCCATCTTTGAGAATTTTAATAGACAAAATATCTTTATTCTGTATCAACTGCTTCAATAGTAATCTAATTTTACTTTGCATATCAAGATAAATATCTATAGCCACTACAGGCTCTATAGTTTTAAGAATAAGTGTTGCTTTTTGTACTTCAACATTATAAAAAGCTTTTTTATTAATTTTTTCAAATGCAAGAAAAATTCCTATAATAATTATGATAGATGTAATAACAATGGAGCTCATGATTTTAAATGATAATGATTCAAACTTTCCTTTTTTCATACAACCGCTCCATTTTTTTCCACAAACTTCACCATTTGAAGTAGTAAATCAACAAAATCAATCTTCTTCATAGAAATATACTCTTTGTTGAGATACAGCAGCGTTGATTTTTCTATATGCAAAGAAAAGAGTAAACCGTATTGTAAATTATTTACATCATAAGAAAAGCTGACAATACCCTTTTGCCGGGCAATATTTGCGGCTTTTTTAATATTTTCTTTGGATGATTTTAAAACATATAAGGCAGATGTTTTTATCGTCGGTGAGAGATGCGAAAAATTAACGAGAGTAATTTCATATGGGTATTTATCAAAATGACCCTTAAATGCAGTATTTATATCTTCCTCTACATGTAAGGCAGTTTGATAATCATCTTCATCATACACTATAGTATAAATTATTTTATTGTTAACAAGTTTATTTTTTATTTCTTTATCAAGGAGCATAATTTTTGGAAAGATTGACGACTGTGCTTTGAGCACTAAATCATCATAGCTATATCCAAAAAGCAACTGGGTCAAGAAAAAACAAAATAAAAGTGCTCGTATCATCTAAAAACTCTTCTTCAGCGTCACTAAAAAAGTTCTGCGCGCTTGTGCATAATCATCTACATAGGTATTTTGTGGTGATGGATACCTGACATCAGTGTCAAATATATTTTTCACACTCACATTTACAGTATAATTATACCTTATATTTTTATAATTTACAGCAGTGTCCATTGTTGTGTAAGGTTTCACTTTAGGGCGTAAATCTGTAGGCATTCTCTCTTTGGAACTAACATATTTTAATGTAGTGCTTAAAGACAAAGAACAACTCAAATTATAAATATAGTAAGCTTTTGCCAAATGATGTGATACATTTGGTATATTGTTACCTGTACTACTGCCATCAATACTATAACTTCCATCTACATAAGTATAATTTGCATACAGTTCATCATTTGGAAATATATGTCCTTTATATTCTAGTTCAAAACCATAAATATCTGTTTTTGCGGTATTTCTATACACTGGATCGGTAGCCGAATTATATATTTGATTTTTGTTGACAAGGTAAAAAATATTACTTTGCAGATAGGCATCATTAGAAAAATTTCTTATATAGGCTACTTCATAGGATGTTACTTTTTCCGGTTCTAAATCGGTACTCCCTACTCTTGCCCGATTATTTTGCGTAAACATCTCCTGCCATGAAGGATTTCTGTGTGACATGCTATAGATTGCTTTAAATATATTTTTATAATCTTGACGATACACAAAAGAAACTCTTGGCTCTAATCCTGCATTTTTGTAAGAAGTCTCTTCATAGTTGACCCCATATAACAAGCTCAGTTTTTCAGTCACATCATAAGCATCTTGTAAAGAGAGGGCATATACATTCCGATGTGCATTTTTATCGAAAAAAGGGAGTGTTTGTGTATAGTCAACTAATGCAGCATTACCTGTTGCAAGATTAGACAGTTTAGAAATCATAGCAATTGTTTTTTCCTGAGTCACTCTATATCCAAAAGTAATATGATGCTTTTGTAATCCGGCATATTTCAAATAAGTTGACTGGTAGAGCACTCTTTGCTTTGCATAATGCTCTCCATAAACACCATTAGAAAATGTAACACTTCCTAAAACAGTATTGTCTGGAGCAAGTTTTGCTTTAGAATCAAAAGCATCGTATTTTACTCCCGCTTTTATATCTAATTTAAAATCATTGATTTTTTTTGCATATCCTAGTTCAGCGTAATAGCTTGGAAGTTTCACCCTGTCACTCTCTTGCGGCAAGGCAAGGTTAATCCCATAAGCACTTCCCTGTTTATGCTCAAGTATGCGAGCTTTGAGTGTAAAATCTTTATATTTTACATTAAGTCCCAGTGAATACTCATCAAGCCATAATGGGGCTTCACCAGACTGAAACAGACCTACATTTGCTGCGCCTAATGAGCCTTGTGAAAAACCATCGGGACCCGAAGATATTTTTTTATTATCTTTTTGATAGTAAAAATCTATATGTGTTTTAAAGTTTTTTGTTTTAAAGTTTTTAACAAAACCGCCCATTCTGTAATCATATGAACCGTATTTAAAAACAAACTTGTCATTTGATTCAAAACCCTCAAAATCCTCAGCATAGGTTACAACATTGATAGAACCTGCATACGCATTAATACCATCAACCTTACTTCCCGGCCCCCTAATGACCTCTATACGCTTTATCATCTCTATGGGCATTGACAAATATTCAGAATAAGCATCAAAGAAAAGGTTATTTACCAGTACACCGTCTATGAGCAATTTTGACTGTCCATAAGCAAAAGGGTTTGAACCTCTAAAAATAGGCGTTTGATTATTAAAATTATCGGTTGCCATATCTACACCCGGCACTAGCATCAAAGCCTCTTTTAAGTTTGATACACCCAACTTTTCCAACTCTTTACTCTCAAATACCGAAACAATATAAGGCTGATAATGTTCATTTTGTTTTGTTTGTGTAGCAATCGCATCGAATTGTTTCATATCTGTAGATATAGACGAAATCAAATCATCTGCTTGTAACTGTAAACTTGTAAAACAGAATAATAAAAAAAGTTTGCTACTGTATTTTACGAGACTGCTCCCATAATTTTATCAGTTGAGGATTTTCGTTTCCTAACTCTTGCGTATATAAAATACAGGGATAGCGCAAACCAAAATTTTTATGTTTTTGTATCTTCCCTATTGGATGATAAGGCATTTTATAAATTCTCAACAATCTTAAAAAACTTTTCTCAAGGTACCCATATGTGTATTCTATACCTTCATGTATCATTTTAACATACATGTAACGCTTTACGGCTTCTATAATAATTTTTGTTGTCTTCATGCTTCTATATTTTTTATCTACAAATATTCTTGACATCTCCCCGACTTTATTCCTCTCAAACATACTGTTATCAAATTTTGTATTGTTCTCTGTTGGATAACCAATCGGAGAATGATATATAAGCCGTACAGTTGCACAAACTTCACCCTTTTCATTCAATGCAACAAAATGTACAGCATAGGCATCATATTTATCATACTCTTTTTCATCACTAAATCCCGATTCTTGCATATACATCGGATATATTTCTTTAAATATTTTGTATCTAAATGAAAAAACACGCGTTAATAATTTTTCATTAGTAACTTCTAGAAATTTAAAATTAATCATTCATTATTATAGCATTTTAATTTTTAAGTTTTTCCAGTTTTTCTTTTACAGCTTTTACATGTCCTTTTACTCGGACTTTTTCCCATTTTTCTCGTACTATGCCCTCAGGGGCTATAATGAAAGTCGAACGGACAATGCCCATGTACTCTTTGCCATAATTTTTCTTTAATTGCCACACGCCATACTTTTGCATCATATCGGTACTTTCATCACTCAAAAGCGTAATGCCGAGCTTATGTTTTTCTATAAAATTTCTATGTTTTTTTGTACTGTCTGCACTTACTCCTAATACAATAGCGTCAAGCGATGAAAAATCAGGTGCAGCCTCAGTAAACTCACACGCTTCGGTCGTACATCCCGGTGTATTATCTCTTGGGTAAAAATACAGAACTATCCATTTTCCTTTTAAATCCCGCAAACACATCTCAACATTATCTTGATTTGGCAAGCAAAAATCTGCTGCCTTTTCTCCAATTTCTATCATATTTTTTCCTTTTTATAAATTTATTTTACTTACATGTAAAGGCTTTAAAGCCATCTTCAGCCGGCACTAAAGTACCAGTTCTGAGAACGCCATTAAGTTAAGCATCTTTTTTTGGAACCCGTACTTTAGTGCGGGCTATTGCAACTTCTCTGCCATCTTCACGCTTTAGCATTGAAAGTCCGAGTTCCAAAAGATTTTATGATCTTACATGTAAAGCAAATAGTCTTTAGTATACAAACAACAGCAGATATACCCAAATACCGCTAAATGAAGTAAAAACTATACCTAAAAATGTTTTCAAAGCCAAAAGTTTATGCGCATTTGATTTTTTTCCGGGTAATGCTTTTTGCATAAACTGATAATTTGCCGTAAAAATTGTCACACTCCAATACAACAATGTAAGAGTTGCTATGATTACATGTAACACTAAAACAATCGAAGCATAAGTATGAGAAACGCCACTTCCTTTGATAAAAGCATCAAATCCGCCACCTATACGCACACCATATTCAAAATATCCTACAACTATTACTGAAACTATAAAAATAACATTTTGAGTTAGAGCATGTGCCTTATAAAACTGTTTTCTTGCCAACGTTATAGCCCCATATACCAATAATGGTAATATTGCTACGATAAGTGTCACTACATCCATAAACAGCGGTGCTCTTGTCCCTAAAAATCCTTGTGAAAACATATAGTCCATATTTTACGCCTTTCTTTTTTGATATTTATAGTATATCCAGACCAATATTACTAACAAAACAAAAACTATTATAGTTATTTCTTTTAAGTATTGATGAATTAGGGCTTCATTTGTTCCAATAAAATACCCCAAAAGTACCAATACTAACGCCCATATTCCGGCACCTAAAGTTGTAAATATCGAAAATTCGACAAGATTCATACGCGCTAATCCTGCCGGTATAGAAATAAGCTGACGAATCCCGGGGATAAGCCTTCCCGTAAAGGTAGAGATATGCCCGTGATTTTTAAAATAGCGTTCCATCTTTTGTAAACTCTCAGCTGATATAAAAAAGTATTTTCCATATTTTAAAAGAAACTTACGACCTAAAGTCAGTGCCAAATAGTAGTTTATAAATGCACCTAGCAAAGAGCCTATCAAGGCACTTCCCATAATATAAGTAATGCTCATTTCTCCTTTTGATGCCAAATACCCGGCAGGAACCAAAACTATTTCACTCGGAAATGGGATAAAAGAGGATTCTATTGCCATCATAATAAATATACCCAAATAGCCCCAGTCAAAGATTAAATCAACTAATTGTTGTGCGAGTTCATGTATCATTTTAGCTTCTTTTGTACATCTTGTATCATCTGTATCATCTGTATTGCGACATCTTGTGTGTTGAATTCTAAAAGTTTTTGGCTTTTTTCTTGAAGCTGTGGATTTTTCAACACTTTAATAAGTTTTGGTTTTAAATTTTCACTTTCACGCTCACACCAAGCCAAATTCTGTTTTACAAGAAACTGTGCATTGTAGTATTGATGATCACCTGCTGCATACGGGTAGGGAATAAAAAAAGCCGGACAGCCGTTTGCAGTAAGTTCCCAAAGCGTTGAAGCACCTGCACGCGAAACTGCCAAATCTGCGCGTGCAATCAACTCCGGCAAATTTTTTGTAAACGCATAGAGTTCAACTGCTACTCCTAGTTTTTTATACTCATTTTTTACCCTCTCATAATCAGCTTCTCCTGCTTGATGAATGATAGCAATATTCATTTTTTGTAACTTGTATGCTACATGTAACGCCAAATCATTAATCGCCTTTGCTCCGTGAGAACCGCCTAAAAATATAATGGTTTTAAGTGCATCTCTTACTCTGGCATTTTTATAATAAAACTTTTTTACGGGATAGCCCTGTATTGGAGAATTTTCATCATAAGCTGATATAAAACTTTTGGCATATTTTTTCAAAAGCTTATTTAATCGCCCTTCGACTGAATTTTGTTCATGGATAAATAGAGGAATAAAAAGGCTCAAAGAAGCAAAAGATGCAGGAGCCGCAGAAAATCCGCCAACACTGTAAACAGCTTGAATGTTATGTTTCTTTAAAATTTTTCTTGCTTGTAAAAAAGCCTTGAAAACTTTGTATAAGGCTTTTATTTTTGCACTTCCTTTTTGGTTTACCACGCCTGTCGTCTTTAAAAAGTAAACATGTGAAAATTTACTATGTTGCTCAAAGTATTTTCTATCTTGCCCTGAAGTAGAACCGATAAATATCACTTCATGCCCATCTGCAACGGCAGCGTCAGACAAAGCTTCTGCAATCATCAAATGTCCCCCTGTTCCACCGCCTGTTATACATAATTTCATATTCATTTTTCCTTAGTTCATCTTTGCTTTTTTTGATGCCATCAACACCATACCCACACCAAAAGCAGCACCGAGCATCGCCGAACCGCCATAAGAGAGAAAAGGCACAGAAATCCCTTTAATAGGAGTAATTCCACTGATTCCATAGGCATTAACCAAAAAAGAAAAAGTAAGAATCAACCCGATACCTATACTAAACAAATATATGCTCGTATCATTCGTTCTGTTTGCAATTTTAAATATACGCTGAATCATCCATAGAAAAATAATAACAACCGTTAAAACACCGACAAAGCCAAACTCTTCAGAAAGTCCTGCTAAAACAAAGTCGGTATGCACCTCACTTAAAAAACCAAGTTTAAAAGTGCCATTTGCCAAGCCTGTACCAAAAATACCACCATTATGTATGGCATTGAGAGAGTGTCCTATCTGGTAAGGTTCCACCTCAACAGGCACTCGGAGTTTGTCTGCAATTGTATCGGGTAAAAGCTCGAGTACAGAGTTCTGTGCCAATGCCCACCATGATTTTATACGAAGGATTCTATGGTGTGCCGTGACAATAAAAATAATGATAGCGCCAAGAATACCTCCTAAAATAGATAGGAAAAATCGAAAACTACTTCCTGCAAAAATAAGCATAAAGAGCAATGTCGCACCCAGAACAACGACCTGCCCTAAATCTTTTTGTAAAAAAGCGATGATAAACATCGCTCCTAAAAAGATGATGGCATACGGCATAAACCTTTTAAATTCTCCTGAGAGCCCCATACCGTCATGATGCCCTAATTTTCGTGAAAAACTCCATGCCAAAAAGTAAATAAATCCAACTTTGAAAAACTCAACAGGGGCAAGCGAAAAACCGGCTATTTTAATCCATCGTTTTGCACCACCAACCGCAGCAACAATACTCTCAGGCAAAAAAGGCATCGCTATCATTAAAATCAAAGAGCCAAAAAAAAGTGTAAACCCTATGGGTTTGAGCCATTTGTCTGGGTCGAGTTGTGAGAGTGTAAAAATAATAGTAATACTGATAAGTCCAAAAATAGTTTGTCGCAAAGCAAAATGAAATTCATTGACATCAAAAAGAAGTGTCGTATAGGGCGTTAGTGTGTAAGAGAGTACTATGCTGATGCCAATTAACAGCGATACCAAGGTGAAAAGTTTTCTATCTGCGCTCACTAAAATCTACTTTATCTTATTTATTTTGAGCACAAATTCTACTTCTGGTTTAGAGAGGTGTAATTCTTTTGAAATTGTCTCTAAGGAAACACCTTGTTTGAAGAGCGATATTATTTTTTCATCATCATTTCCGTGAATAGATGCAGGAATAGATATTTGTTTCACACCACTCTCAAGCTGAAGAATTTTATTTTGCATTTCATGCTCAATTGTGTTGATATTGTTTTGTAATTGTTTTATCGCTAAAGAAAGCGGATGTACCATATCATACACACTTCGTTCAATCTCTTGATAAATTTCATCATCATTCATTCTTTGTGAATTGTTTTTGATACTACCCTCTGTTTGATCAAGCTTTTTTTTCAAATAATAGAGCTCTCTGTTCAAGTCTTCAACCACAGAAGCAATCGAACGAATATTTCTTGTATATTGGACATCTTTTGTAAAAATATAATAGAGCATATATAGAATTATTGCGCCCAAAATGACTATCACATACTCTATACTAAAACTAAAATTTTGTAAATTCACTATTTTTTCTCTTTTGCTTCGCGAATTAAAATACGCTCACGAGCCGTCAAGTAAGCAGCCCACTCTTTTTCATCTCGTTCATGCATTCTAACAATCTGTGCTAAACTCGGAGATACTGCTTTAAAAAAAACACCGATATCACGCTTGGGATGTACAGGCATAGCAATCCGCCCATAGTATTCTTTTCCTTCTTGCAACATAGGTGCTTCTAATTCAAAATATTCAAAACCTATGGCACGAATATGTGCTTCATTTGTCAAAGAAAGTCTTTTTGGTGTTTCATTTTTCAAGAACATTTCTAAAGCATCTATTTTTCTATGGAGTTCTACCATTAAGTTCAGTAGTACGGGATCACTCTCAGCTGTTTCTCCTCGTGCTTTTGCAAGTTTTAACCATTGCGAAATTGGGTCATCATCACTTTGACTGAGCTGTTGAAACTCTCTTTCATATGTTGCTTTGTCCAAATCAGCTTCCGAAAACACTATATCAATGGGTGCGGGAACTAAACGAGGTGTACTCATGATACTATCCTATCTATAATGATTAAAACCAAAAAGGCAATGCCCAAATAGCCATTGACCGTAAAAAAAGCACGGTCAATCTTTGTAAAATCTCTTCGCACTAATGTCTGCTCATAATAAAGAACAAATCCACTGCCAACGGCTGCAATGTAAGCGAATGTGCCAAGGTCTGCAGCCCATACAAAAAGGAGCCAAAAGAGCACTGTAAGGGCATGAAAAAGTGCCGAGATAAAAAGTGTAGCATCTGCCCCATAACGAGAGGGAATAGAGTAAAGGTCATTGTCTTTGTCAAACTCTATATCTTGCAATGAATAGAGCAAATCAAACCCTGCGACCCAAAAAATCACGCCCAAAGAGAGTAAAACTGACCACAATGGTATAGATGCACTTACCGCAACTACTCCCGCAATAGGAGCAAGCCCTAATGCAAGTCCTAAAACGACATGCGCCAAGGCGCTAAAACGCTTGAAGTAAGAGTATGAAGCCAAAACAAATAAAATAGGAATACTGAGCGCAAATGCAAGAGAATTTATCATATATGCTACTGCAACAAAAATTACCGCATTCACAATAATAAAAATAAGAATACTTACTTTGTCTAATCTCCCGTCAACATTTGGACGGTTTGAAGTTCGAGGGTTTTTTGCATCTATATCACTGTCTGCATAGCGGTTCACACCCATCGCAAAATTTCTCGCACTGAGTGCTGCAAAAATCCCCATCATAAAAAGCCACAAACCAAACCAACCATCAGCTGCTACAATCATCGCTATAAATATAAATGGTAGTGAAAAGATGGAATGTTCAAACATCACAAGTTCATTAAAATCTTTTGCTTTTTGTATTATTCGTTGCAAATCAAACCTCATCTTCACTATTTTTTATATTTTACCCAAATGTGATTTAAATGTTATTGAGATTGTGCAACTCCTTTTTCAAATGCTTCAATATATGTATAAAGAACTTCCACTTTATCTTTATGATGCATTGCATCTTCAGCTAAAGCACTTTTTTCTACTTCTTGCATAAGCTCATAAATATCTTCAAGAAAGAGTGCTCCTGCAGCACCTTTTAGTTTATGTGCGGTCTCATAAATTTTTTTATTATCTTCTTCTTTAAAAGCATTTTCAAGAACAGGCACAAGCTCTTGTAAGCTTTCTAAAAATAAGTTTAAAAGTTTCATACCTATTTCTTTATTGAGTCCTATTTTTTTATTTACTTGCTTTAAAACAGCCTCTATATCTATGATTTCTTCACTCATTTGTTTTGTTACATATTTATATAATATTTTTTCTAAACTTATCATATCAATCGGTTTACTCAAGTAATCATTCATACCCTGAGCAAGGAATTTTTCTTTGTCTCCTTGTATAGCATTTGCCGTAAGTGCTACAATCACGACATCAGATTGTAACTCTTCTCTTATAACTTTTGTAGCATCCAAACCATTCATCACAGGCATATTTATGTCCATAAAAACTAAATCATACTCATTTTCTTTTACTTTATTTACTGCTTCTCGCCCATTCACAGCAAACTCAAGTGTAATATTTTTATATTTTTCAAAAATAGATAATATAAGCATTCTATTTACCTTGTAATCTTCTGCAATCAAAACATTTAAACGGACATCATTACAAGCACCTTCTTCTTGACATTTTGTATAAACATTCCTCTCATCTACATCAGTTTCTACCATGTTACATGTATCGAAATCCAAAACAAAAAAGAAATTACTCCCTTCATTTTCTTGAGAATCGACTTGTAATTCACAGCCAAAAACTTGTAACAAATCAGCACTAATACTAAGCCCTAAGCCTGTTCCTCCGAACTTTCTAGTCGTAGAAGTCTCAGCCTGTGCAAAAGGTTTAAAAATTTGTTCTATTTTTTCTTTCGCAATCCCAATACCACTGTCTTGAATACTAAAACGAACTCTTTGTTTGTTTGCTTTTTTTTCTACTAAAGATATTTCAAACCTGACATCGCCATACTCTGGTGTAAATTTAATCGCATTTGAGAGCAGATTAATTAGTATTTGACGCAGTCGAGTTGCATCACTATAAATACATGGAGATATTGCTTCATCAATTTCAATCGTATACTGTAATGATTTTTCCTCCGCCACCGACTGTAACAATTCATGTGTTGTAAAAAATTCAACAAAAGGGTCAAGAGACATCTTTTCAAGTAAAATCTTATTATTACTGATTTTAGAAGAGTCTAAAATATCATTGACAATATTCAAAAGTGTCTTTGTAGAACTGTTAATGACATTTATATATTTTTCTTGTGTAGCATCTAGCTTAGTTTTTGCAAGAAGTTCGCTAAATCCCAAAATACCGTTCATAGGTGTTCTTATTTCATGACTCATATTAGCTAAAAACATCGACTGAGCAGCCTCTGCTTTTTCTGCTTTTTTTCTGCTTTGTACTAAAGAAGTAACATCTTCACGAATCGCCATGTACTCTATAATCTCATTATTTTCATCATGAATCGGGATAATTGAGCTTTTTACATAGTAGTCACTCCCATCTTTTGCCCTATTGATAAATTCTCCCTGCCAAATATTTCCTTTTGTTATTTCATTCCACAACTCTTGAAAAATTTCATTTGAAACATCAGGATGACGCACAATATTATGTGCTTTTCCTATAAGTTCTTCTTTTTTATAGCCACTTATTTCCTCAAAACGCTCATTGACATAAGTAATATTTCCAAGCTTGTCCGTTCTTGAAATAATAACCACACTGTCAAGAGCTTTTAAGAACTCATCAAGTTTAAATTTTGAACTCTTAAAACTTTTTTCCTGCTTTTTTAATGTAGTTGTCACATACTCTATAAGATTAAAAAGTGCGCTATCCGTTTTGGAATTATTTGTAAATTTTCTTTTCTCATCCAGTGTACGCTTTACAGATTTTGTCCCTTTTTCTCGTAAGAAAAGCATTGTTGTCGTCACATTAAGAAGTTTTGCTTTTTTATCATTAAGAAAAAATTCTCCAAAGGTAAAAAAACCACTTGTCGGTGCCTTGTTTTCAAGCAATCGAAATATTTTCTCAATTTCCTTGTCTAAAAACTGTTTTCTAGCAATACAGGAGTAGATGAAACATGCTTGTAAAGAATCCATCTCGTCCAAATCTTCTTTTAGATTGTACTGATTAACAAGTGTTCTACTCCCTATACCAAAATAGACTTCTTCTCCTTCTTCCAAAGTACCGCCGTACAATAGACTACCATCATCAAACACACTCAGCATTGAGCGTGCTATTAACATATTGTCTTCTTTGCGAATAAGTGGAAATTCTATTGTGGAAGCGGGCATATTGTCTACCGCAAATTCACCAAGCACTTCGGCATAAACATCTTTTGCAGGTCTGTAATCTATCTCATAGACTCTGGCTCCATCAGATTTGGTAATCATAAATGTCGGACCTACTGCCTTCCAACCTAAATTATAATCCTGAAAAACCTCTAACGCTTCACCCTCTAGTCCAACACATACGGCACCTCCGTCAAAAACTTTCTCACCAAAAATCGTGTAGGTTTGCTTAAAGTGAAGCATATCTGCAGCCATACCACCTGCAATAGCTACTTTGTTAAAATTACAAGATGAGAGCCCGTGTAGATACTCCTGTCCGTTATGTTCAAGTCCGTCTAAAAATGTAATGACACATTTTGTCTCTTTGTCAAATATTTTTTTGGACAAAGCCAAACCTAAAGTATAAGAGTCTTTTTCTACTGCATAAGAGGCAGTGATTTTTGTTTTTTCAAAGATGGAAATACTTACAACCGTTCTATTGTCTAGCATTTCACCATTGAGTATTTCTCCCGCGGAAGAAGCACCGACAAGAACTGCATTTGTAAAAACAGACCTTACATGTAATGCAATATTTTCAATTTCTTGTTTTGATTCCAAGGAAGTGAACATTTGAATTAAAATATTTTCCTGATGTACATCAATAGAAGAGTTTTTTAAAAATTTTAAGAAGGTATCTGAATCTGTATATTTACAATTATATTGTTGCATAAGCAATCTTTTTGTTTGAGTTTACACTATATGATATTATAAAATCATTAATTAATATCTATCAAACAAAAATTTTAGTAAAATATTCTAAATTTAAAAAGGCTTGTACAATAATGAAATTTATCATGTTTCTCTCATTTCTACTGTTGTTTAATGCCTGTAATTTCAATGAATCAAAAGAAGAAATTGCAGCAAAGAAGCTTGAACAAAAAAAAGCTTTTGAAGCAAAAATTGCCGATACAAAAGAAGTACAGCTTAAAAAAATAGATGCCCAAAAAGAGCAGGAACTGGCAAAAATAAATGCACAAACAACTTTGGCTAAGATGGAAAAAGCACAATTATTAGAAAAAATCAAGCTAGAAGCATCTGCCCAAAAAGAAAAAATGCTCTTAACGCAAGCAAAAGAAAAAGAGGCATTTGAAGCAAAACAACGCAACTTAGAGCGTCAAGATGCTATGGAGCTAAAACGCTATCTTTTACTTATACTTTTTTTAGTATTACTTGTTGCCTCTTATTTTATTTATCTCTATTTTAAACGCCGACATGATGACAAACTCAGAGCCTATCAAGACAATCTCGACAAATATTTTCATCAGCAGGAAAATATGACAAAAATGCGTATAGCCGAAAAAATCATCGACACCGTAGCAAGCGGTAAACTAGGTAAAGAACAAGAAAGTGAACTTATCAAAGCCCTTAGTGGCAATATTGCACCCGAAAATGAACCAAAACTTTTAAATAACACAGATGAAACTATTGAGCTGATTGAAGAAAAAAATTCACACTAAGGCGCTGCAATGCTTTTTACTCTAGTAGTCTTTGTCTCCTTACTCGGCGTACTCTCTGCCCTCAATGCCGTCATGACTGCAAGAACTTCACAAGGTGCAACAGCATGGGTCATTTCACTTATCACCCTGCCTTACATTGCCATTCCTCTTTACTGGTTTTTCGGTAGAAGCAAGTTCAATGGGTACACAGTAGCACGCAAAGAGGCTGAAAAGCTTGTCAATAAAAAACTAAAAGATGTCGTCACACAAGCAAAAAATTATACACCCGATGAATCGTCTCTAGGCATTTTTGAAAGCACCGCTCAACAGTTAGTTAAGATGCCTTATCTTCAAGCGAATGCACTTGATTTACTTATTGATGGTGAAAAAACATTTCAAAGCATTTTCGCCGGTATAGATGAAGCAAAAAAATATATACTTTTGAAGTTTTACATCATCCGCGACGATACTCTCGGACTTCAAATACAACACGCTCTCATACAAAAAGCCAAAGAAGGGGTACAAATATACTTTTTGTATGATGAAATAGGAAGTTATCAACTTTCTCAAGGCTACCTTGATACAATGCGACAAGCAGGCATACAGGTGTATAATTTTCACACCCAAAAAGGCATTAGAAACAGATTTCAAATCAATTTTAGAAATCATCGTAAAATAGTTGTTATTGATGGAAAGTCAGCATGGATTGGTGGGCATAATATTGGGGATGAATATCTCTCAAAAAGTAAAAAATTCGGACACTGGAGAGATACGCATATAAAAATTACAGGAGCTTCCGTCATAGCCGTACAAAAAACTTTTATTGAAGACTGGTACTGGGCTACCGAATCTTTTATAAAGCATCTGCAATGGAACCCTATTCCTTCACAAAAAGAGAATAAAAAAATTTTAATTGTTCCTTCTTCGCCTGCGGATAGGCTAGAAACTGCTTCATTGATGTTCATTCAAGCCATCAACGCTGCAAAAAAACGCATCTGGATTTCAAGCCCTTATTTTGTTCCCGACGGGGCTATTAGCAAGGCTTTGCAGTTAGCGGGCTTACGAGGTGTGGATGTACGCATTCTTATTCCTGATAAAGCAGACCATATTCTTGTCTATCTTGCGGCATTTACCTATTTTAAAAATGTTGGAGCGACAGGTGTGAAGTTTTTTCGTTACAATAATGGCTTTTTGCATCAAAAAGTAATGCTTATAGATGATTCTCATGCAACCGTAGGGACTGCAAATCTTGACAACCGTTCTTTAAGACTCAATTTTGAGATTACGGCTTTAATCACAGATAAGCCTTTTACGCAAGAGATAAAAGCAATGTTTGAAAATGATTTTAAACATGCTTATGAGATAAACATCACAGAAATTGAGAAAAAATCTTTTCTTTTTAAACTTATCACGCGTTTAGCAAGACTAACTTCACCGGTACTATAATCATGTTCATTCCAAAACAGATACCAAAAAAACTGATACATCAAGCCAACACATTACCCTGTAAATTTTCTCTTTTAGTGTGGAATATACATAAAGAGAACCAAACAAAAGAATTTACAGAAAACTTTTCTACTCTTATGCAAACATATCCGAGTGATATATTATTATTGCAAGAGGTAAAATACCCAAAAAACAGACCCTTTTTTTTCCATCAATACTCTTTTATTCTTGGAACAAATATTGAGACAAAGCAAAATATTTTTGGTGTTTTAACTGCGACAAAATCTTCATTTGAGAGTACGACAACATCGCTTTCTCATAAAAAAGAACTTGGATTTACAACACATAAGAGTTTTTTAATCACACAACACAAAATATGTAATGAAAAAATGCTCTATTTTACCAATATTCATGCCGTTAATTTTGTCTCCCATAAAACTTTTGAACAAGAATTACAACAAATAAAAAATCATCTCCAAACTATAAACGCTCCATTAATAATCGGCGGAGATTTTAATAACTGGAATAAAAAGCGTCTGCAAATTTTAAAGAATTTTCAAGAAGAGTTAGGGCTTAAAAAACTTGTTGTTGACAATACTCATCATGTAAAACAAATTTTTTCACAAACCATTGATCATATTTATTATCGTGGTATCAAACCTTTAACAGCCGTAGCAATTGATACAAAAAAAGTCTCAGATCATAATCCCATTTATGCACTTTTTGAACTTGAACAATAAAGTGATATAATCCTTTTATGAAACAAATAGCCATCATAGGACCGACTGCTTCAGGAAAAAGTGATTTAGCCATTGCCATTGCCAAAGAGATGAATGCGTACATTCTTTCTATAGATTCTCTTAGTATTTATAAGGAGATTGACATCGTCTCTGCAAAACCTTCTTCTAAAGAGTTGGCACAAATCAAACATTATGGTATCAACGAACTCTTTGTTAATGAACATTTTAGTGTTGATATTTTTATAGATTTATACAAAAAAGTACACTTTACATGTAACAAAGAAAACAAAAATCTCGTTATAGTCGGCGGTACCTCTTTTTACCTCAAATCTTTGCTTGAGGGACTTTCCTCTTTACCAAAAATCAATCAAGAACATAGTTTACATGTAACAGCACAATTACAAGACTTAGATGCTTGTTATAAGCTTTTGACAAAAATTGATACAGCATATATGCAAAAAATAGCACCCAATGACAAATACCGCATAGAAAAAGCACTCTTGATTTATGAAGCATCAGGCATCACTCCAAGTGAATGGTTTAAGCAAAACCCTCCTAAGCCTGTTATTCCAGATATAGATATTTACAATATTGATGTAGAGCGTGAAGTATTGCGTGAACGCATCCAAAAAAGAACCCAAAAGATGTATGAACAAGGGCTTATTGACGAGGTCTGTTTTTTGGAACAAAAGTACACAAGAACACCCCATGCCATGGGTGCCATCGGCATAGTAGAAGTGCTTGATTATTTAGACGGAAAAATTGAAAAAGATGAAATGCTCTCACTCATTTCTACACACACCGCCCAACTTGCAAAAAGACAGCAGACCTTTAACCGTACACAGTTTACTGATGTCAGCAGTGCAAAACTTGAAGATTTAGAAAAACTTATTTTGAACAAATTTTAGTATACATATTTGGGCGTCTGTCTTTTAAAAGAGCCCAGTATCCTCTTTGTTTTGCATTTTCATCTAAATTATATTCGCCGTAAATTATCTCTTCCTTGTCACGAGAAGCTTCGGCAATTTTTTTGCCGGTATAATCTGTTATAAAAGAAGAACCATAAAAGCTAAGCTCACAACTCTCCCCTGTTTCTGTGCCAATTCTGTTTGCAGCTACAACAGGAACAGTATTTGTCGCGGCATGTCCCATCTGTACTCTTTGCCAGTGTTCTTTTGAGTCAAGCCCTATTTCGGGTTCACTCCCTATGGCTGTCGGGTAAAAGATAATCTCTGCACCCATCAGTGTCAAAGCCCGTGCTGTCTCACAAAACCACTGATCCCAGCAGATACCCACACCGATTTTTCCGTAAGTCGTTTCATAGACTTTAAAGCCTGTATCTCCGGGTTTAAAATAAAATTTTTCTTCATAGCCCGAGCCGTCAGGTATATGTGTTTTTCGGTAATTATCCATCACAGTTCCGTCTGCATCAACAACTACAAGTGAGTTAAAATAGCCCAAGCTAACCTCTCTTGCTTCGCAATTCACCTTGTAGCCCTCATCTGATTTTTCAAAATAACTAACTAATACAACTACATGGTATGCTTTTGCCAAATCTGCAAAATGTTGGATTAGCGTGTTATTTTTCAAAGGTTTTGCCCATGCAAAGTATTTTTCATCCATATCTTTACAAAAGTAAAGTGTCTCAAAAAGCTCAGGTAAAAGTATGATGTTTGCCCCATTTTCAGCAGCCTCGCGGACAAACTGCTCAGCCTTTGCAACATTTGCCTGTTTGTCTTTGCTCATGCTCATCTGAATTGCAGCTACTTTTACCTTTGCAGACATTTTTACCCTTTAGATTGTTTTATAAGCACCTTGACTTTAGTCTTCAAAGACACAAAGCCC